>JBKPRZ010000132.1:0-8615 GCA_046734815.1 Myxococcota bacterium
ACCTCGGCCTCCGGCTCGGGCGCGGGCGCCGGCGCCCGGACGCGACGAGGCTCGGCCACGGGCGCGCCGGGCACGGGCGGAGGCAAGATGGCCCGCGTCTCGGGCAACGGGCTGCCGCCCGTGCCGGGAGCGCTGTCCGACCGAGCCTTCTCGTCGCCCGCCGACGTGATGCCCTTCATCCGCAACATGCGCCCCAGATCGCTGAGCGATCGCCCCGAGGCGAACATCCCGCCGGCGAGCAGGCCCATCAGCACCGCCCCGGCCAGCGCGTTCCGCCGCCAGTTCGACGGCGGACGCATCAGCGGCGGCGGACGCGGCAGCGGCATTTGACCCATGGGAGTGGTGGCCGGCGGCAAGAAGGGTGGAATGGGCGGCAGGCGGCGCCTGGACTCGCCGGCGGGAGTGTCCATGCGGTACCCGATGACCGTGTCGTTCGGTTCCATCGAGGGCTGCCGCGAAGCCGGAGTCGGCGTCTCGGAGTCCTCATCATCGTCGCTGAACTTGCTGCTTCTGCTCATGAGACTGCTGCCAGCTGCTTGCAAGGTAAGACCGACCGACACACCGAGCAGACGGGACGGACGCCAGGATAGGGCCTCTTCCAACAAAATGCCACCGCAGAGCCCGGTCCAGCGCGACATCGAACGTTCGAATTCGCTCGCCACACAGCAGCGCGGAACGATTTCGGGGCCGGAGTGTAGCGGTCCTCGGGGCTAAGATGCCCGCCACGCGGAGGTGACATGCGCGTCCTTTTCATCGGCGGCACGGGCAACATCAGCGGGGCCTGCAGCCGGCTGGCGGTCGAGCGGGGGATCGAGCTCTTCCTCCTGAACCGCGGGCAACGCGCCGTCGCCGACGCCGTCAGGGGGGCGCAGACAATCGTGGCCGACGTGCGCGACGAGGGGGCCACGCGCGCGGCGCTGGGCACCCGCACCTTCGACGCGGTCGTGGATTTCATCGCCTTCGAGGCGGCCGACGTCGAGCGCGATCTGCGCCTTTTCACCGGACGTTGCGGTCAATACGTGTTCATCAGCTCGGCCTCCTGCTACCGCAAGCCCTGCCTGCGCCCGGTCACCGAGGACGTGCCGCTGACCAACCCGCTGTCCGAATACGCCCGCCGCAAGATCGCCTGCGAGCAGCGCCTGTCGCGCGCCGAGCTGCCGGTGACGGTGGTGCGCCCGTCGCTGACCTACGATCCGTTCATCCCGCTGCCCATCGCCGCCGGCACCCAGTGGACCGCCGTCGACCGCCTGCTGCGCGGGCAGCCGCTGGTCGTGCACGGCGACGGCTGCGTGCCCTGGACCGTCACCCACTCGGACGACGTCGCCGTGGGGCTGGTGGGCCTGCTGGGCAACCCCGCGGCGCTGGGGCAGAGCTTCCACATCACCGGCGACGAGGTGCTGACCTGGGACGAGATCCACCGCCTGGTCGCCGCCGCCGCCGGCGCGCCCGAGCCCACCCTCCTGCACATGGCCAGCGAGGACATCGCCGCCCTGCTGCCCGCGCGCGCCGCCAGCCTGCTGGGCGACAAGTGCCACGCCATGGTCTTCGACAACAGCAAGATCAAGGCGGCGGTCCCCGACTTCCGCCAGCGCATCCCCTTCGCCGAGGGCATCCGCCGCACCATCGCCTGGTTCCGCGCCGACCCCGCCCGCCAGCTGATCACCCCCGAAGGCGAAGCGGAGATCGACCGCCTGCTGGCGGGCCACGCCGCCCTGCACGCGGGGGCGGCGCGCGCGTCCAGCTGACTCGGTCAGCGGGCCGCGGCAGCCACCGCCGCGCTCAGAGCCGCCCGCGCCAGGATGCGGGTGGAATCCAGGATCGGCAGACAGGAGTCCTCGGGTCCGACCAGCAGCGGGATCTCCGTGCAGCCCAGCACCACCGCGTCCGCGCCGCGCGCCTTGCCGCGGGCGATCACCTTTCCGAAGAACGCCCGCGCCATGTCCGGGAAACGCCCATACACCAGATCGTCGAAGATGGTCCGGTCGATCCGCGCCCGGTCGTCGGGGTCGGGGATCAGATCTTCGATGCCCAGCGGGCCCAGGCTGCCGAAATACACCGACCCTTCCATCAGCGAGCGCGTGCCCAGCACCAGCAGCCGCTGGAAGCCGCGCGCGCGGGCCACCTGCGCCACCTCGTCGGCGATGTGCAGCCAGGGCACCGCCGACCGCCCGCGGAGCTGCTCGATGGCGGGGTGGACGGTGTTGTCGGGGCAGATCAGCAGCTGCGCGCCGGCCGCCTGCAGCACCGCCGCCGAGCGCAGCAGCAGCGACGCCACCTGGTCCCAGCGCCCGGCCGCGACCGGGCCGGTGTACGCAGCCAGCGGGATGGTGTGCAGGGTCAGCTCGGGGTGGGCGTGGGGCCCCAGCAGCGCCGGCCCCTCGGCGCAGATGGTCCGGTAGCACAGGGCAGCGCCCTCGGCGCTGACGCCGGCGATGCCGATGTGCCGGGCCCGCGGTGCTGGATCGCCACCGTCCTGAGTGGACATGGACCGATCCCTGGACCGGATCGGGCGCGCCGTCAACCGCCCAGGAAGACGGCCAGCAGCACCGCGCGCACCGCCACCGACCGGCGGTCCAGGTCGTGGGGCACGTCCAGCTCGGCGCTGCCGATCGATCGCCCGCAGGACCGGCGCCCGTAGTAGCGGGCCACCGGCGCGCGCACGCGCTCGAGCTGGTAGGTGCAGCCGCCGATCGAGCCGCTGATCCGTTCGTTGCTGACCTCGAACGTGCCCAGCCGTCCGTTGTAAAGCCCGCTCATCACCAGGCGCTCGGGCGTCTGCTCGTAGTGCAGCTCGGCGGGCCCGGTCCCGGCGGTGCCGAAGATCCGATCTTCCGACGCGCGCAGGTCGATCAGCCCGCCCACCGCGTGCCCGCGGCAACCGTCGGGCAGAAGCGCGATGTCGATGTTGGGACCGTACAGGTAGTGCCCCTCCAGCTTCGCCTGCGAGATGTCGCGCGCCGTGCGCAGCGTGAAGTAGCGCCCTTCGTCCGCGCCGCCCGGCTCGCTGGCCGGCCAGCTCGCGCAGCCACTCGCGACAGCCAGCAGGCCCGCGACCCAGCCCCGCACCCACACCGGTAACGGTCTCCCGCCCCGCACCCGCACTGTCGCCATCCCCTTCTTCCCCTTCCGATCCCTTCGGCACTCCAGCGCGCGCCGTTGAGTCAGGCCCTGCAGACAAGGTGCCTCTGCGCGCGCGTGGCTTGCCCGAAGTCGGGCCCGTCATCGCCGGCGATTGGCGCGGCGATACAGCGTTCCGTCGCGTGCCCCCGGTCCGATCGCGTGGAGCGCTGACACGACGCTCGCTACGAAAAGTTCCCGATTTTCCGCCCTGATCAGGGGTTCGAGGGCCGGTTTGTCATCAATCAGTGATGGTGTACGCGGTGGTGGGGCACTAACAAACGAGTCGGCTAAGATGCGATCCACCATGCTACGCAGAATCTGGATTGGAAGTGCCTCGATCTGGCTTCTGACCGCCGGGGGCTGCGCTGCGCTCCTCGGTTCCAGCGACGACGATCCGCGCACCACCGCCAGCGGCGCGGAGGTGTGCCAGCAGGAAAAGGGAGCGCTGGAGCGGTCGAAGAAGCGGTACAAGGGCAAACACCCCAGCGTGGTCGAGCAGGCGATGCGCGCGGAGGCCGCGTGCAAGCCGGCGCCGAACGCCGCCTGCGCAATGGCGCGCGCGGATCTGGCCAGCGCGAACGCGCGCTACGGCCGCCGCAGCCGCGCGACCTCGGCCGCCCGTCGGACCGAAGGCAAGGCCTGTGCGGGCGCCACCGCCTCGGCGGAGATGGACGCGGACGGCGACAGATAGCGTGAGCCCGATCCCGCCCGAGCGGGTTGCGTCTTCTTTTTGAGTGACACCCGGTCGAACGGGTGTAAAAGGCTCTCTTCGTCCGGGTTGAACCGGATCGACTCAAGGAGGGCCCGATGCACGCCTCGACCTCGCGCCGGCTGGCAGCCGGGCTCGGCTGCCTGACCGCGCTGCTGGCCTGGACTGCGCCCGCCGCGCGCGCGCAGGACGGCGCCCGCGTGCGCATCCCGGTGGAGCAATACCGGCTGAGCAACGGCCTGGAGGTGCTGCTGTCCGAGGACCACAGCGCCCCCATCGTGTTCGTCAACGTCACCTACCACGTCGGCAGCGGCAACGAGACGCCGGGCAAGAGCGGTTTTGCCCACCTGTTCGAGCACATGATGTTCCAGGGCTCGGTGCACGTGCCCGAGGACCAGCACTTTGCCATCCTGAAGGCGATCGGCGGGCGCGGCTTCAACGGCACCACCAACACCGACCGCACCAACTACTTCGAATCGGTGCCCGCGCACCAGCTGGAGACGGCGCTGTGGCTGGAGAGCGACCGGATGGGCTACCTGCTGCCGATGCTGACCCAGCGTTCGTTCGACAACCAGCGCGACGTGGTCCGCAACGAGCGGCGGATGAACTTCGAGAACGTGGCCTACGCGCAGGAACGCTTCGCCATCGGGCTGGAGCTTTACCCGGAGGGCCACCCCTACCGCAACCTGGTCATCGGCCTGCACGAGGATCTCGAGCGCGCGAGCCTGGATGACGTGCGCGCCTTCTTCGAGAAGTGGTACGTCCCCGCCAACGCCACCCTGCTGATCGCCGGCGACATCGACGTGCCAGCCACCAAGGGGCTGGTGGAAAAGTGGTTCGGCACCTTCCCGCGCTCGGTGCGCCCGGCCGCCTCGACGCCGGCGGCGCCGGTGCTGGCCGGCGTGTCCCGCAAGACCTTCACCGACGCGCTGGCGCCTCTGCGCCGGATCCACTACGTCTGGCCCTCGCCGGCGATGTTCGCGCCGGGCGACGCCGAGCTGCAGCTGGTGGCGGCGGTGCTCGGCTCGACCACCGGGCGGCTGCGCAAGGCATTGATCCTGGACCGGGGCATCGCCCGCAGCGTCGGCGCGTTCCAGTCCGGGCGCGGATTCTCGGGCGAGTTCCACCTGCTGGTGGACCTGGCGCCCGACGTCACCATCGAGGGGGTCGAGAACATCCTGAAGACCGAGATCGTCCGCATGCGCACCCAGCTGGTCGGTGCGCGGGAGCTGAAGCAGGCGCTGGCCGGTCTGGTGGCCTCCTATGCCCGCGACCTCGAGCCGCTGGCCGCGCGCGGGCAGCAGCTGCAGCTGTATGCCCACTACCTGGGCAAGGCCGACCACACCGAGGCCGACCTGGACAGGTACCGCAAGGCCACGCCCGAGGCGATACGGGCCGCGGCCGAGAAGTTCCTCACCGAGAAGCGGATCGAGATCATCACCCTGCCGCCGGGCACCGCCGCTGCGCAGACGGGAGGTCGTTGAGATGAAGCGCCACCGGATCATCCTGTTTTTCGGCGCCCTGCTGGTCGCTGCGGGCGGCTGCCCGAGCAAGAGGTCGGACGACCCGCCGCCGCCCAGCGGGCCGCTGGTGTTTCCCGACGAGCCCTTCCGGGGGACGGCGCCCGGGGTCGCCGGGCCGAAGTCGTTCGAGGCGCCCCGGCCGGAGGTCTTCACCTTGCCCGGCGGGCTGGAAGTGGTGCTGGTCGAGCGCCACACCGTTCCGGTGGTGCGCTGGAACATCGTCTTTCCGGTCGGCGTGCTGGGCGACCCCAAGGGGAAGGAGGGGCTGGGACTGACCTGCACGGTGCTCATGTTCCAGGCCAGCCACGCGCTCGACCGGCTCACCCGCGAGCAGACCCTGGCCGACGTGGCCCCCAGCGTGGACATGGGCCTTTCGGCCTACGAGATGAACGCGCGCGGCGAATGCCTGAAGCCCGACCTGGACACGGTGGTGCCGATCTGGGCGGACCTGTTCCTGCAGCCGGCGCTCGAGCCGGGGACGTTCGCGGCGCTGGTGCGCAGCCGGACCGCCTCGGTGTCGGCGGCGCCCAGCCTGACCCCCACCTCCTTGGCCAGCCGGGTCAGCACCCGGCTGTTCTGGGGCGCCGAGCATCCGTTCGTGCGCGATGCCACCGCCGAGTCGCTGGCCGCCGCCACCATCGACGACTGCCGCGCCTTCGCCGCCAGCCTGCGGCCCACCGGCGCGCGCCTGTTCGTGTCCGGCGACGTCTCGCGCGCCGACATCGAGGCGCGGTTCGCTCCCCGGCTGGCCTTCCCGGCCGCGGCCGCCGCCGCCCCCCCGGCGGTGCTGCAGGCGCCGCCTCCCATGCCCTCGACCGGCAGCGTGTATTTCGTCGACGCGCCGGGGGCGCCGCAATCGATCATCACCTTGCGGGGGCCGGGTCCGGCGCGCGGATCGACCGAATATTTCAGCGCCCAGATCATGGCCTCCATCCTGGCTGGCGACTCGATCAGCAGCCGCATCGGGCTGAACGTGCGCGAGATGCGCGGCTACGCCTATTCGGTGGCGGGCGGGTTCGGCTACGACCGCGACGCCAGCTTCTTCAGCTTCTCCGCGCCGGTGGTCAAGGACGCCACCGCCGAGAGCGTGTTCGAGGTGCTGGAAGAGATTCGCAAGATGCGCGAGACCGACGTCACCGACGAGGAGCTCGCGCGCGAGCGCGACGGTCTGATCGCGGCGCTGCCTTATTCGTTCGAGACCGCCAGCGGCGCGCTGACCAACTACTCGAGCCTGTCTTATTTCGGCCTGCCCTACACCTACTACCAGACCTACGCCGCCAGCTACGGGGCGGTCAGCAAGGCCTCCGTCCGGCAGGCCGCGGAACAGTACCTGCGTCCCGCCCAGCTGCAGATCCTGGTGGTGGGCGACGGGGCGTCGGTCCTGCCCAAGCTGCGCGCCCTGACCACCCAGCGGCCCGACCTGATGGGGCGCGAGGTGATCACCCTCGACCCGCGCGGCAACCGGCTGTAGCCGCCGGCCAGCCTCAGTGAGGCTGCTTGAACTCGATCACGCTCTGGACCACGTCCTGGGCGCTGAGCGGCTTGCGGATCACCCGTTCGACGGGATAGCCCCAGTAAGGCCCGCTGGCGGTCACGGCGATGACCGGGATCTGGCACAGCTGGCTGTGCGACCGCAGGTGGCGGGCGAACTCCCAGCCGTTCATCACCGGCATGAACAGATCGAGGAGGATCACCGCCGGCTTCGCGTGACCGTAAAGGTAGTTGAGCGCTTGCTGGCCGTCGGCGGCCTCGACCACCGCGAACCCCTCCACCTCGAGGACATCGCGGAGAGCATCCCGGATGTCGGCGTCGTCGTCGATCACGAGGACGACCGGCCGTTCATCGGATTCTGCGGGCTGCATCTCGACCATGGGAAGGCTCCACCGAGCCGCTCAGCGACCCGCTGCCCGAACAGCCGGGGCGGCGAAATTCCTCATGTACATCAGCAGGATGCATGGTGCGGAGGGCGCGGCGCAAGACCCACAACGGCAACCTGTACAACTTACAGACTACCCAGGGGGGCGGAACATACAGACGCGCCGGGTCGTCCCGCACGCCAGGCATGGTCAGCGCGCTATCGGGCGCGGCCGTTTCGGGCCCTGGCCCTCGAGCGCGGTCAGGACCGACGGGGCCAGGGAGCACAGAACGTCCTTCACGCGCGATTGCCAGCGGTTGGCCGGGTCCCAGATCACACAGACCTTGTAGGGCGCGACCCCGGCGTCGTGCAGGCCGACGAACCAGTTGATGAAATATTTCATGCAGGGCGAGGCCATGAATTCCAGCGCCCGGATGTCCAGCCGGACCTCGCGCACGCGTTCCATCTCGGCGACCGCGCGGGCCTCGTCCATGGCCATGCTGGCCGCCGGTTCGGTGGCCAGCTCCGCCGTGCCCCACAGGCAGATCTCCAGCATCCCGGGACCGCAGCGCCACTGGGCGCAAAAGTCCTCGGCAAACATGACCCGCTCGGCCGTGAACGCGGACTCGACGCCCTCTGACATCTCTGTCCACGAACATCGTGAGACCACTTCCATTTCTTGAAGCCCACGCGCCGGGCCGACCCGCCGTGCGGCCGCGACCGGGCGTCGGGCGTACGTTCACGGGCAGGGGCCGAAGCTGGTGACCGAGTCGACGACCAGGTCGTCCCGGAACGGGCCCGAGCCGTTGCGGCAGACGATGACGTAGCGGGCGGCAAGGCGGAAGGAGAACCGGTAGTCCTTCAAGGTCGGCTCGACCGGTATCTCCTCGGCGAGCTCGTACACGCCCTTTTCCTGCCCGTAAAAGACGATGGCGCTGTGGCCGGAGCCGCAGTTGCCGTTGCCGCTACAGCTGGTGCCGCACGCGCTGGGGCTGCTGGCCATGCGGATGACGACGGGATCCAGGCTCCTGACTTCACCGAAGTCCAGGCCGATGCAGGCGGTGACCGGCAGGGAGTCGATCACCACGAAGCCGCCACCGTCGCAGTCGAGCCCGGCGCTGACACCGTCGGTGGCCAGCGCGCTCGGCACCCGGCAGACCTGGCCACAGGTGCCCGCCGGCGTGGCGTCGAACGCGGCGACGGGGCGGTGGGGCACGCACACCGGCGGCCCCGGGGGCGGTGGAGGAGGTGGAGGAGGCGGTGGCGGAGAAGGCGGCGGAGGTGGCGGTGGTGGCGGCGGCGACGATGGCGGTGGTGGCGGTGGGGGCGGTGGCGGGGGCGGGGTTGCCGGCGGGGGTGTGGGTGGAGCTCCGTCGGGGGGACGGGAGGGGCGTGCGTCGGGCGGCGG
>JBKPRZ010000133.1:0-12000 GCA_046734815.1 Myxococcota bacterium
CCGCCAACGCGATCGGCTCCTGACCGCTCCTCCCCACACTGCGGCGTCTGGCCGCGCCCATGCCATACTGCGCCCGATGCGTTTCGGGTTCCTGCTCAAACGCGGCAAGAAGGAGGCGCTGCAGGTCGGTGCCGAGCTGGCCGACTGGTTGCTCCGCCACGGCTGCACGGTGGTGGTCACGACCGAAGACGCGGGCATGCACCCGCGCGCGCAGACGCTGCCTGGCGCCGAGCTCCCCGCCGCCATCGACGTGCTGGTGGTGCTGGGCGGCGATGGCACCTTCCTGTATGGCGCCAGTCTGGTGGCCGACGCCGGCGTGCCTCTGCTGGGCATCAATCTGGGCACCCTGGGCTTCATGGCCCATTACGCGCTGGCCGACGCGCGCGACGCGGTCGAGGCCGTGCGCAGCGCGCGCCTGCCCATCGACGAGTGGATGCGCCTGCGCGTCTCGGTCCGCACCGACGGCCGCGAGCTGGAGGTGCGGCGGGCGCTCAACGACGCGGTCATCACCGGCAGCGCGCCCATCGCCCGGCTGTTCGATCTCTCCGCCCAGCTGGACGGCGCCGCCATCACCACCTACAAGTCCGACGGCCTCATCGTCGCGACGCCCACCGGCTCGACCGCCTACAACCTGGCCGCCGGCGGCCCCATCCTGACGCCCGACCTGGAGGCGATCGTGCTGACCCCGATCTGCCCGCACACCTTGACCAACCGCCCGGTGGTGCTGCGCGCGCAGGCCCGCCTGGTGGTCACCAACGTCTCGTCCAACCCCGCCACCTTGACCATCGACGGCCAGTGGAGCCGCCAGCTGGAGGTGGGCGACTCGATCGAGGTCCGCAAGGCCGAACGCCCCCTGCGCACCTTCCGCCCGCCCAGCACCTTCTTCTCGATCCTGCGCCAGAAGCTGTCCTGGGGCGAGCGCGCCGGCTAGCCCACCGCCGGCGGATCGCCGCTGAGTCCCGGGACCGCTGATTGCCAGCGCAGGTACCGCTGCACCAGCGCCCGCAGGTTCTGGGCCTGGAAGGGCTTTTCCAGACGCTCGTTGGGGATCCGTTCCAGGAACGCCTGCGCCGTCGGGCTGAAGGCGCCTCCGGTCATGAAGACCAGGCGTTCGAGCAGCGCCGGATCCACCCGGCCCAGCTGGGCGTGAAAGTCCATCCCGGTCATCTCCGGCATCATCAGGTCGCACAGGATGACGTCGAAGGACTCGCCGGCGGAGATGCGCGCCAGCCCCTCGCGCGCGCTGGTCACCACCGTCACGATGTGATCGCGCAGCAGCCGGGCGATCACGCCGCCCACCAGCGGCTCGTCGTCGATCACCAGGATCCGGCCGCGTCCGGAGGGTTCGGCCGGGGAGGGGGACGCCTCGTGCGGCGGTGACGGCGCCAGCCTTCCGGGCGGCAACGCCACCCGGAAGGTGCTCCCCTTGCCCGGCTGGCTCTCGACGGTTATGACGCCTTCCAGGCCGGCCACGATGCGGTGGCAGATCGACAGCGCCAGGCCCCCGGCCCAGCCCACGTTCGAGGCGCTCACGTAAAAGGGCTCGAACACGTGGTCCAGCACCTCGGGCATCAGCCCCGGGCCGGTGTCGTGCACCTCCACCAGCGCCCAGCCCGCGGGGTCGGTCCGGGTCGACAGCCGGATCTCGTTCACGCTGGCCTGCCCTTCGGGGATCGCATGGGCCGCGTTGAGCAGCAGGTTGACGAACAGCTGTCCCAGCTCGGCCTCGTCCGCGTCGACCACCGGTGTCGCGGCGTAGTCTTTCACCAGGCGCGCGCGGTACCGGATCTCCGGGAAGGTCAGGTTGATGGCCAGATCGAGCGCCAGCCGGACATCCAGCGGCGCCTTCTGGTCCGACCGCACCCGGGCAAAGGTCATCAGATCGCGGACGATCCGGCGGACCCGGTCGGCGCCCTGGCGCGCCTCGTGCGCCAGATCCTCCAGCACGCGCAGCTGTCGCGGCTCGAGCACGGCCTCCTGCACCTGGATCTCCTCGGACAGCAGGTCCAGGTTCGAGATGACGGTGGCCAGCGGGTTGTTGATCTCGTGCCCCACGCCGCTGGCCAGCGTGCCCAGCGAGGCCATCCGGTCGGACAGGACCAGCCGCGCCTCCACCGCCCGCCGCTCGGTGATGTCCTGAATGGTCCCGAACATCCGGATGGGCCGCCCGGCCTCGTTCCTGGCCACCTGGCCGCGGGCGTGCACCACGCGCACGCCGTCGGGGCGCAGGACCCGGTATTCGACGCTCCAGGGCTCACCGTCACGGGCCGCGCTGTCGATGGTCTCGCGCACCCGGTCCCGGTCCTCGGGGTGCACACGTTCGTAAGAGGGGGTGCTGCGAAACTGATCGTGGGTGAGGCCGAAGATCCGGCACAGCTCGTCCGACCGGCTGGCCCGGTCGGTTCGGAGGTCCCACTCCCAGCTGCCGATGTGGGCCAGCGCCTGCGCCTCGGCCAGTTGGGCCTCGCTCTGCCGCAGGCGCTCCTCGGCGCGCTTCCGATCGGTGATGTCCAGGAGCATGGACATCGCCCCGGCGAAGTTTCCCGGCGGGTCCTGGAAGGGGCTGGACTCGTACCAAACCCAGAGGTCGCTCCCGTCACGGTGCTTGAACCGCATCTCCCCGCCTTCGCCGATCCCCTGGCGCCGGCGCTCCATCAGACGGGTCAGCTCGGGCTGGACCTGTTCGTCGGCCAGGATCAGGGGCGAACGTCCCAGCAACTCCTCCACCCGGTATCCGAACATGTCGGCCATGCGCGCGTTGACGAAGGTGAAGCGCCGGTTCGCGTCGGTGATGCAGATGCCCTCGCGGGAGGTCTCGACGATCCGACGATAGTGGCGTTCGCTGAGGGTCAGCCGCTCGCGGGTGCGTTCGTGCTCGGTCACGTCCACGAACGCGCTCAGGTGGCAGGGCCGGCCCCGGAATTCGAGGGGGCTGATCAGGAGCGTCAGCTCGCGGACCTCGCCGTCGCGCGAGTGCATGGTCCAGCGCTGATCGCGGACCGACTCTGCCGCCGCGACTGCCGCCGCCAGCTGTTCGTGCAGGCGATCGTGGGGCGGCAGCAGGCCCAGCTCGTGCGAGGTGTGGCCGAGCATCTCGTCCCGGCACAGACCGAACAGGGCGAGCGCGTGCGCGTTGACCTCGACGAACCGACCGTCCTGGTCGTTGATCGCCAGTCCCACCGGCGCCTGCACGAAGGCCTGCTCGAATCCTTCGTTGTCAGGTAGCGACGTATACAGCGCTGATGATTGCTGTCCCGGTCCCACGATGGCCCCCCTCCTCGTCGATACCCAGAAGGCGACGATGATACGGTTCCAGGCGAACCGCAACCGGCGCGACCAGGGATGCAGCCGCCTGGGCTCGATCCGGTGCGGGCCTCGGGGGGCGTCTGCTGTCGGGCGCGCCCTTCGCCTCCGTCCGGGACCGGACGAAGGCCGGCAACTTCCGAACCCGGGCGGTCGACAAGACGGAGACACCGCCCGGCCGCGCCCGGGTGCGATCGACTGGCGCTGAAGGCGGGCTGTACTGGACGTCCGTACAGCTGTATACTGTGCGTCTGTCCAGGTACTACCCAAGCGAGGTTTGCCCATGTTGAGCTGGTTGCGCGTTTCTGGATTTGCGCTGATCGATGCTCTGGAGCTGCGGTTCGGTCCCGGGCTGACCGTCATCACCGGCGAGACCGGGGCGGGCAAGAGCATCCTGGTGGACGCGCTGGCCTTGCTGCGGGGCGGGCGGGCGCGGGCCGAGGCGATCCGCACCGGGCGCGACGAGGCCGAGGTCGAGGCGGTGTTCGAGCTGCCCGAGGGCTGGCCGCTGCACGACAGCCTGGTGGCCGAGGGTCGCAACCTGGACGAGGGGCTGGTGGTGCGGCGGATGATCGCCCGCACCGGACGCGGGCGGGCGCACCTGGGCGGCGGCGTGGCCACGTTGGGCGAGCTGGCGGCTAGCGTGGGCACTCTGGTGGACATCACCTCGCAGCACGACCAGCAATCGCTGATGGACGCCGACAGCCAGCTGCAGATCCTGGACGCCTTCGCCGGCAACGGCGAGCTGGTCGACAAGGCCCGGCAGGCCTGGGCGGCGCTGAGCGCGGCGCAGGCCGAGCTCGAGCGGTTCGAGAACGACGCCCGGGCGCGGGCCGAGCGCGAGGACTACCTGCGCTTCCAGCTGAGCGAGCTGGAGGAGGCCCGTCCCACGGCGGGTGAGGACGACGCCCTCAAGGCCGAGCGCGAGCGCATCCGCGGGGCAGAGAAGTTCCTGGGGGTGTTCGCGCGGGGCGAGGAGGCGCTGTACGCGGGCGACGGCGCGGCGGGGGCGCGCATCGCCGCGGCGGCGCGCGACCTGGAATCGCTGGCCCACCTGGATCCCACCCTGGGCCCGCTGACCGAACGGCTGCGCTCGGCGCAGGCCATGGTGGAGGACGTGGCCGCGGACCTGTCGCGGCTGGCCGGGCAGGTACGGTTCGACCCCGAGCGGCTGACCCAGATCGAGGAACGGCTGTACCTGCTGGGGCGCCTGTGCCGCAAGCACGGCGGCACCCTGGCCACCGTGCTCGAGCGGCAGCAGACCCTGGCGCGCGAGCTGGCCGAGCTGGGATCGGTGGAGGAGTCGCTGGCGTCGCGGCGGGGCGCGGTCGAGCGCGCGCGCGCGGCGATGAACGCGGTGGCCGAAGCGCTGTCGGAGCGGCGGCGCAAGGCGGCCCGCACACTGGGGCGGGCCATCGACGAGACGCTGCGCGAGCTGGGGCTGCGCGAGGCGGCGCTCAAGGTGATCGTCGAGGACCGCGAGGAGCCGGGGGCCCGGGGGCGCGACCGGGTGCGCTTCTCCTTCGCGCCCAACGCCGGCGAGGAGCCGCGGCCGCTGGCGCGCATCGCCTCGGGCGGCGAGCTGTCGCGGGTCATGCTGGCGGTCAAGCGGGCGCTGGCCCGGTCGGACCAGGCGTTGACCTACGTGTTCGACGAGGTGGACACGGGCGTGGGGGGCGGCACCGCCGAGGTGATAGGTCGCAAGCTGAAAGCCATAGCCAGCGAGCGGCAGGTCTTCGCGGTGACGCACCTGCCGCAGATCGCCGCCTTCGCCGACCATCACATCCGGGTCGAGAAGCACACCACCGGCGGTCGCACCGCCGTCCGGGTCGAGGTGCTGGACGGGCGCGAGCGGGCGGCCGAGATCGCGCGCATGCTGGCCGGGGCCCAGCCGTCACGTCAGGCCACCGCCCACGCCGACGAGATGCTGCGGCGGGCGCGCGAGATCAGCGTGTCGGCGGCGTGAGCGGGCGGGGAGCGAAGTGGAAAGGATGAGGAGCGGTGCGTACGCGGGCAAAAGTCCTGGGAAAAATTGACGATGTACATAGCCCGTGTTGCCCTGGAGTGTGGCCCGACGCCGACAGACCCCCCGCCGACGCCGGAAGACAGAGCTGCGACGCACCCTGCGCGTCACCCTGGTGCTGATCGCGCTGACCGCGATCAACGTCTACGTGTTCTTCTTTCATGACGGGACATCGCTGACCCGGCTGAAGGAGCCGGCCGCCAGTCAGGTGGTCCGCGACGGCAAGAAGCCGTCGGTGCTGCCCGCCGAGCAAGCGGTGGCCCCCGCGCCAGCGGCTGCGCCCCCGGCGTCGGAGGAACGGGCGGTCGAGGGCAGCATCGGCGACAACGACACCCTGGGCGAGGTGCTGGCGCGCGAGGGGCTGGGGGCGGCGGTGCCGGCGGTGCTGCGGGCGCTGTCGCGGCTGGTGGATCCGAAGTCGATCCGCCCCGGCGACCGTTACACCGTGCTGTTCGACGGCGAGGGGGCGGTGCGATCGTTCGAGTACCTGCCCAGCCCGCTGCTGCGCTACGTGGCCGAGGCGGCGCCCGACGGCAGCTGGACCGGGCGCAAGGAGGAAAAGCCGCTGTCGGTGCGGGTGGCCGAGGCGGGCGGCGCCATCGAGTCGTCGCTGTACGAATCGATCGGCAAGGCGGGCGAGAGCGTCGCGCTGGTCAGCCAGCTGGTCGATCTGTTCGCCTGGGACATCAACTTCTACACCGACACCCATCCTGGCGACCGCTGGCGGGTGGTGGTCGAGAAGCAATTTCTCGACAGCCAGTTCTACCGGTACGGCCGCATCCTGGCGGCGGAGTACAGCGGCCGGGTGGGCACCTACCGGGCCTTCGCTTTCGGGTCGGGCGCGGGCGGGCCGCTGCACTATTACGACGAGAAGGGACAGGCCATCGCCAAGTCGATGCTGAAGACGCCGCTGCGCTTCGTGCGGATCAGCTCGAAGTTCGACCGCAAGCGGTTCCACCCCATCCTCCACCGGACCAAGGCGCACCTGGGCGTGGACTACGCGGCGCCCGCGGGCACGCCCATCTGGGCCTCGGCCAGCGGGCGGGTGGTCGAGTGCGGCAACAAGCCCGGCTCGGGCAACACGGTCGTCATCGACCACGGCCGCGGCCTGCAGACGCGCTATTACCACATGCAGCGCTTCGCCTCGGGCGTGCGGGTGGGACGGCAGGTCCGGCAGAAGGACCTGATCGGCTATGTCGGTGCCACCGGGCTGGCAACCGGCCCACACCTGCATTTCTCCGTCACGCAGAACGGCGTCTTCGTCGATCCCACGCGGCTCCAGTCGGTCCGCGAGCCGCCGGTGCCCGACCGGATCGCGTTCCAGGCCGCCATCAAGCCACTTCTGCAAGGGTTGCGGGGCGGTCCGGCAACAGCAGCGTCCGCGGTCACACCAGCGCCGGTAGCGAAACAGTAGCGGGGCGAGCCCCTGCTATACTCGCTCCATCATGGTGCGCGTCTTTCTGGGTATCATCAAAGGAGCGCTCATCGGCGCCGGAGTCGGGTACGCGGCCATGCAGCTGGGCATCAGCGCGGGTCCGCTGGCGTACGTGGTCTATGCGGCGGTGGGATTCCTTGTCGGCCTGGTGTGCGGCAAGGCCGTATGGCGGCAGGAGACCATGTGGACCCCCGCGCTCAAGGGCCTGTTCGGCGCCGCGGTCTGCGCGGGCCTGTACTGGGGCGCGACCAAGCTGCTGGGCGGGGCCAAGCTGGCCTTCACCGCGCATGTTCCGGGTGGGGCCGACCGCCCGCTGATCGACGTGCCGCTTCTGATCGCCCCCGCGCTCGCCATCATTTACGGCATCTTCGTCGAGGTCGACGACGGCGAGCGGAAGGCCAAGACGCCTCCCGCCGCCCCGGCCGCCTGATCGGCGACTACCGACTACGCTACGACGACGGCTGGCTCTTGGGCTGCCCCGGCGGCGAGGTCACCTTCTCGGGGGTGGACTCCTCGTCGCCGTCGAAGGCGCCCAGCTCGCGCAGCACCTCTTCCTCGCGCGGGCTGGGCGGTTCGGCCGAAGCGTTGGCGGCGGCGCGCGCCTCCAGCCGCCGCGACTTGAAGAAGATGATCTCCTCGGCCAGGCCCAGGGCGATGTAGGCCAGCACCAGCACCAGGAAGATGAAGGCCTTCTCCAGGCCGGCGAAGATGATCGCCGCCGAGGCGCCGATGATCAGCAGCAGCACGCCCACCGTCTTGCCGGTCAGGCGTACGTCCTTGAACGAGCGGAAGCGCACCCGCGAGACCATGAGCGCCGACAGCACCAGCACGATGATGGCGGTGGAGGTCTCGCTGATGAAGCGGAACTGGCCGGCGTTGTGGCTGACGATCACCATGAACACCAGCACGCTGGCGGCGGTGGGGATGGTCAGGCCCAGGATGTACTTGCCCGGCTTCTTCTGCCCGGCCAGCTCCTCCCGGCGGGACAGGACGTTGAAGCGGGCCAGCCGCAGGGCGCCCGCACAGACGAACAGGCCGGCGATGAACACGCCCATCCGACCGAAGCTGGTCAGGCCCCAGCGATAGACCAGCAGGGCGGGCGCGGCGCCGAAGGTGATCACGTCGGCCAGCGAGTCCAGGTCGCGGCCGAGGTCGGTCTGGGTCTTGGTCAGCCGGGCCACCCGGCCGTCGAAGGTGTCGAAGAAGAAGCCGAAGCAGATCGCCAGCGCCGCCAGGTACAGGTTCTCCTCGGCGCCGCCGGCCGACAGGGACAGCGACACGAACCCGCACAGCACGCATGACAGCGTGAACAGGTTCGGAAGAATGTAGAACGTCTTCCGGAAATCCACCCGGTCCCGGAGGATATCACCGTCGCCCTCCAGGTGCCTCCGGTTAGAAGCGTCATCCAGCCAGGCGGACAGGGTGCATGAAACGGCACGGCGGAGGCGCAGAGCTTGCGAGCGCCGGGGCGCGCGGCCGCGGGCGATCGCCGACGCTGCCACTCCGCCGTGCGGGGTTGGCTACTTCGCGCGGGTGTACGTGACCTCCATGGTCTTCATCTCCTTGCCCCCGCGCTTCTCGAAGAACTCCTCGACCAGCTTGTCGTCGCTCTCCCACTTGCCGACGATCTTCGCCTTGTTCTCCTTGCGGGTGACCGGGTCGGTGCTGACCATCTGGCTGGTCATGACCTTGCCGGCCGCATCGCTGGTTCCCTCGGTCCGGGCGATGCCGGTGGACATCGAGTCGATCCAGGTCCCCACGAACTTCTTCTTGGTCTTGTCGTAGCCGGTCGTGCCCTGCCCGGAGAACGGCTTGCCCATGAAGGTCGAGCTGATGGTGGTCTGGACGTAGCGGTCACCCAGCAGCGACTTCCCCTCGGCGGTGCCGGTGGACTCCATCGGCGGCTGGCCGGGCGCCATCCAGCTCTTGAGGCTGAGGTTCCACTTGCCCACCATCCGCTGCAGCTGGCGGTGCTGCTCGGCAGGAGCGGCCGCTTCTTCGTATTTGGCTATCTCCGCGGCGGCCGCCGCTTGCGGGTCGGCGGGGGCCTTCTTCTTGTCCTGGGCCAGGGCCGGGCCAGCCAGCAGAGCGATCACGGTACAGCCGTACACCACACGTCGCAGATCCATCGGTTCCTCCTGGGCTCGTGGTTTCGTTCCTGCCTGCCTATACTGAACATCTGATCAGACGTCAATACCCCCGTCACGACCGGTTCGCCAGCCCGTCGCACCTGGTCGCTATCTTCGGTCGCAGCCTGGACCGCCGGTCGGCGCTATCATGCCGGCAGATCTCGGCCGGAGGTGGATCGTGCGCGGATTTTTCCTTCTCGTCACACTCACGACGATCTCCCTCACGACGATCGGATGCGCGAGCAACGCCGAAGCCCCGGCGCGCGAATCGCGGGCGAGCGAGGCCGCAGCCGAGGGCGCGCCGGTGAAGGTGTCGCGGAAGCGTTTCCCTCTGCGCATGGGGTACAGCGAGGCCGCCGAGCGTTTCTCCACCGGCGCTCGCTGCGGGGGCGCCGACTCGCCCGAGTCGGTGATCGGCTGGCCCGACCGCCGCAACCAGATGCACGTCGCGGGCGCGCGGGTGGTGACCTACGGCTTCCGCTTCCGGGAGGGCACCCTCCTCATCCGCTGCCGCGCCGACGTGGTCGAGGTGGCGCGCAAGCTGAACTGATCCCGTCACGGCTGGCTGATCGTCAACCGGTACGGCCCGCCTGGTCGACCCGGGCGCGTCGACGCGGTGTGCGCTGGGTGGCACTGGCCGGGGCGCGGGGTCTGCAGTAGCTTGTCGCCTTTCCCGTCCCCCATGCGGTTTCTGATCCTCGCGCGCGCCGTCGTTTCCACGCTGTTCGTGGTCGTCGCGACCATCGTCGGCGCGACCGTGGCGCTGGTGATCCGGGTGTTCGACCGTACCAGCGACCGGGTGATCGATCTGGCGCGCTTGTGGTCGCGGGCGGTGCTGGGGTTCGCGGGGGTGAAGGTCGTGGTGCAGGGGCCGGCGCGGCTGTCGCGCAACCAGACCTACGTGTTCATGGCCAACCACCTGTCGGCGGTGGACATCTGGGCGCTGTACGTGGCGCTGCCGGTGCGGGTGCGGATGATCGCCAAGAAGCAGCTGGCCTCGATCCCGCTGTTCGGCTGGGCCATGCAGGCGGGGCGCTTCATCTTCGTCGACCGGGGCAACGCCGTGGCCGCGCGGCGGAGCATCGAGGAGGCCAAGCGCCGCATCCGCGGCGGGCACTCGGTGCTGATCTTCCCCGAGGGGACGCGCTCGCGCGACGGGCGGCTGGGCGCCTTCAAGAAGGGGGGCTTTCACCTGGCCATCGATTCGGGTGTGCCGATCGTCCCGGTGGCGCTGGTGGGCACGCGCGAGTCCATGCCCCGCGGCAGCCTGCTGCTGCGCCCGGGGCGGGTGCGGATAACCTTCGGCGAGCCGATCGCCACCAGCGGCCTGACCGAATCGGACCGCCACGCGCTGCTGGAACGCGTGCGCAACACCCTCGGCGCCATGCTGGCCGCCGAGGGCGCGCCCGTCCTCAGGGAGCCCCCGCGCGACGGCGGCCAGCGCCCGGGCCAGACCGACCAGAAGTAGCTGCGGCCGCTCCCCGCGACGGCGCGTGGGGATCCTTCGAGGGTCCCGTTCAGTCCTCGCGCAGGAAGCGGACGTCCCAGGCCGATTCGCGGCGGACGCCGTATTTGGTCGTCGGGCCGGGCGGAAGGCCATAGTTGCAGGGGTACAGACTGCGGGCGGGCCAGGTGCGCGCGGTGCTGCGCCCGGTATGGATGTCCAGCTCGTGCCACAGGGGCTCGCCGTCGCGCAGGGTCCACACCGTGCGTTCGGACCCCCAGGCCACCCGGCAGACGGTCTTCAGGCGGGTGAGCTCGCGTACGCGGCCGCTGCGCAACGACAGCAGCTCGAGCGCCACCACGTCAGTGCCCTGGCCGGCGATGCTGGCAAAATACGGATAAGTGTCGCCGTCCGGGGAGATGGGACCCGGCGGGGGCGGCACATGCATGTCCGGATCGCGGTGCACCACGCGGCAGCGCCGCTGGGCCGGATCGGTCGCGCGCAGGTCGCACAGGACGGTCTCGCGTTGGGTGGGGCGCTGGTAGGCGACGGTCTGTCCATCCAGCGAGATCGTCGGCGACGACACCTGGTCCTCGCCCAGCACCTCCAGGTGGCCGGGGGGGCCCGGATGCCAGACGAACAGCCGTCGCAGCGGGCCGATCCGCGACTCGAGCGGCTGCGAGAAGGCCACCTCGCCGTCCCTGCTGACGTCGATGCTGTCCAGCCAGCCTTCGGTGATGAACTGCTCGGACCGGTCCGGACGGACCAGGAACATGCGGCTGCCGCCGTTGCGCTGGGTGGACATCACCAGGCCGCCGCGGGCGTGGGTCGCATCGTAAATGCCCGCTCCGGCGACGTGACCGAGGGGGACCAGGCGGCCCGCGTTCGACAGCTCGACCAGGATCTGCTCGGCGCCGATCAGGGTGGGGACCACGAAGGTGCCCCGCTGCGGGTCGAACCGGACCACCCCTCCCAGGTTGCCGTCGAGCGGCCAGCGGCCCACCTGGCGGCGGCTGCGGAGGTCGTAACGTTCCAGCCAGGCGCCCCCGTTACCCGGAAGCCGCACGCGCGCGGCCGCCTGGCTGCCCTGGGCGTCGATGGCCAGAGCGCCGATCACCTCCGGCGTCGGCTGGGTACGCTGGAGCGGGGTGATTCGACCGTCGAGCTCGCCGATGGCCACGCCCCGCTGCTCGGTGACGAACAGGAACTGGCGGCCCGAGGGCAGCCAGGCGGGGTTGTTGCCTGCCATCAGCGGAAACGCATCGGACCCGTCCGGACGGCGCGCGTACATCACCGCCATGCGCGCGCCGCTGCGGCGGGAGAACAGCAGCGAGCGGCCGTCGGGGCCCAGCTGGGCGCAGCCGGTGCGGAAGTGCTCGCCGGACAGGGGCGCCTTCTGCTGCTTGCCGGTGACCAGATCGATGTCGACCACGGTGGGCTCGGGGTCGGTGACCTGGGCGATCCGCACGGTGCGGCCATCGGGCGGCAACACCTGCCAGCACGAGACCGCCCCGCGATCGTGCGGCGTCAGCAGGACCCGGGCGCGGCTCCAGTCCTGGCCGCGGTCGATGGGGCCCTCCGGCGGCGGGCTGCGCAGCAGGCGGGTGCGGGACAGGGCCACACCGGCGATCGGCAGCGCCGCCATCGCCGCGACCAGTCCGGCCAG
>JBKPRZ010000134.1:0-5862 GCA_046734815.1 Myxococcota bacterium
GCCGCCCGCCGATCCGCCCGCCGCCCCGCCGCCCGCCGATCCGACCGCCGCCCCCCCGCCCGCCGATCCGGCCGCCGCCCCTCCGCCCGACGACCCACTGGAAACCGACCGCATCGTCGGTCCGCCGGGGCTGTACCGTCGCGTTCATGCCGCCCACCGTACCTCTTGACCGCCCCCGGGCCAAAGGCATAGCCTCACTGCGAACGTTCTCGACAACGTTTGCAGGCCGGCCTCTGCCGCCCGCCCGACGTCACTCCGAGGAGGAGTCCCCGTGAAGCAACCACGATTCCAGGACACGCCGGGCGCCGGCCCTCGCTCCAGCCCATCCCGGCAGACCGATCCGGGCACCCCGCGCATCGGCCGCCGCCAGCTGATCCGCGCCGCCGGTCTGGCGGCCGCGGCCGCGCCGTTCGCTCCCACGTTCGCGCGCGCCCAGAGCGCCGGCGCGCCGCTGCGGCTTATCTGCTGGCCGCTGTTCAACGGCGCCGAGTCCAGCTTCTTCTACCCGGGCGGCAACGACGCCGCCCAGATGAGCACCATCACCGAGCCCATCCGCAAGTGGGGCAACCTGGTCACCTTCATCAAGGGCATCGGCATCTCGGGGGCGGACAACCACCAGGCCATCCGCAGCATGTACACCGGTGGCAGCGTCAGCAGCTACACCTCGCCCGATCCCACCCTGAAGTCTGTCGACTCCGTGCTCGCCGACTCGATCATGAAATCGGCGCCCACGCCGATCTCCGCCGTGCACCTGGGCGTCATCCCGGCCGACGACCTGCAGTACTACCACCGCGGTCAGAACAAGGTCTTCTACGACCCCACCCCGGTGGACTACGAGGCCAACCCGGTCACCGCCTTCGACCGTCTGTTCGGCGGCGGCGGCCCGATGGCCCCGGCGGGCAAGCCGATGGGCGTGGATCGCACCGACGCCAGCCTGGATCTGCTCGAGGCCGAGCTGAAGGATCTCACCGGTCGGGTGGCCGGCACCGCCAGCGAGCTCAAGAAGCTGGGCCTGCACGGCGACTCGCTCAGGTCGCTGCGCCCGTCCGCTCGCCCGATGATGCCGGCGCCGGTATCGGCCACCGGCGCGTTGCCGTCGGTGGAGAAGCTGCGCCCCAACCTGCAGGGCAACCCCAAGGCGGCCTACAAGTACGAGTACTTCTCGGACATGTTCGACGCCCAGATGGACATCATGGCGCGCGTGTTGACCACCGGCCTGTCGCGGGTGGTCACCATCCAGCCGGGCAGCGCCGACAACGACATGATCGTCCCGGTGGGCCGCGGTTATCCTCACCACGTCACTTCGCACGGCAACCAGGCCACCTTCTCGATGGTGCAGAACTACTACTTCACCAAGATGGCGCGGCTGCTGGCGGCGCTGGAGGTGCCCGACCCGCTGGACCCGGGCAAGACGGTGCTCGACAACACCTTGCTGGTGATGATCGCCGAGTGCCTGCCGCGCTCGCACGCCAGCGACAACGTTCCGGTCATGCTGCTGGGCAAGCTGGGCGGTCGCGTCCGCACCGGCGGGGTGATCAGCGCCGGCGGCGCCAACAACAAGACTCTGATGGCCACCGTGCTGCGCGCCTTCGGACAGGACGGCGCCCACTTCGGTACCAACCTCATCCCGGGGGTGCTCTCGTGAACCGGCCCGCGCTTCGCCTGCTCGCTCTGGTTCTCCCCGGTCTGGCCGTCGGCGCGGCCGGTTGCACCGGCTCCATCAATGGCGGGGCGCCGGCCGATCCCGGCAAGCCCAGCACCCCGGGCGCTCCGCCGCCCAGCGGCCGTCCGGAGATGCCCGGCCAGCCCGGCGCCTCCACCCCGCCGGCGACGCCCGATCCGACCGCGCCGCCTCCCTCGGCGCAGGTGGCCTGCCCGACCGGCGCCACCGACACCGTCGGCCGCCGCTCGCTGCGACGCCTGACCATCCCCGAGCTGGAGACCACCATCCGCACGGTGTTCGGGCTGGACGCCAAGCAGTGGACCGGCCTGAACGTGCCGCCCGACACCGGCTCGGACGACGGCTTCACCAACAACGTCGACCAGCTGACCGTCAGCCCCGAGTACGCGCGCGGCCTGCAGGACAGCAGCCGCCAGATCGCCGGGCTGGTCTCGGCCGACCCGCTGCTGGGCAAGCTGCTCCCCTGCGCCGCCACCGGCGGGCAGCCCTGCGCCGAGACCTTCGTCGACCAGATCGGCGCGCGTCTGTACCGCCGGCCGCTGACCGCGGCGGAGAAGGCCCGCTACGTCAGCCTGTTCCAGCAGACCGGCGCCGAGGACTTCAAGTCCTTCGTCTACTGGGCCACCTCGACGATGTTGCAGTCGCCGAACGTCCTGTACCGGAGCGAGCTGGGTGAGCCCGACGGCAAGGGCCGCTTCAAGCTGACCCCCTACGAGGTGGCCAGCCAGCTGTCGTACACCTTCACCGGCGGCCCGCCCACGCCCGAGCTGCTGCAGCTGGCGGCGGCCAGCAAGCTGGGCACCGCCGCCGAGGTGGAGGCCGCGGCGCGCGCGCTGATCTACGACGGCACCACCGTCCGCCCGGCCTTCCGGGCGGTGTTGTTGCAGTTCGTGGATCAGTGGCTGGGCCTGCCCCGGCTGGCGAACGTCCGCAAGGACGCCATGCTGTACCCGGAGTTCTCCCCGAAGATCCAGGATGCGCTGGCCGAGGAGACCCGCCGCTTCCTCGGCGCCGTCGTCCTGGAGGACAAGGGCACCATCGCGACGCTGTTCACCGCGCCCTACACCTTCGTGGACGCCACCCTGTCGAAGTACTACGGCTTCGGGGCTGTCACCGGCACCGATTTTCAGCGCGTGAACCGGCCGGCCGGCTGGGGTGTGGGCCTGCTGGCGCAGGGCTCGATGATGGCGGTGGCCGCCAATGGCATCTCCACCTCGCCGACCCGGCGCGGGCACGTGGTGCGCACCAGCCTGATGTGCAACACGGTGCCGCCGCCGCCGCCGGTGGTGGATCCCATTCCCGAGCCGAGCGAGTCCGTCAGCACCCGGCAGCGCTACGATCAGCACTCCACCAACCAGGCCTGCCGGGGCTGCCACTCGCTGATGGACCCCATCGGTTACGCCTTCGAGCACCTGGACGCCGCCGGCCGCTACCGTGCCAAGGAGGGCAAGTTCGAGATCGACGACAGCGCCCTGGTCACCGGCACCAGCCGCGGCGACCTGGCGGTCAAGGGCCCGACCGAGCTGGCCCAGGCCATCGCCACCCTGCCCGAGGTCAACGACTGCCTGGCCTCGTACATGGGCGCGTTCGCGCTGGGCCTGGGTCACGAGAGCGCCCAGTGCCTGGTCCGCAGCGCGACCGACCAGCTGCGCGCCGGCGGCAGCGTGGTCGACTTCTACCTCCACCTCGCCGCCAGCGACCACTTCCGCTACCGGCAGCAGTAGGCGGGGAAGAGGGCGCGGGCAGACCCGCGCCCCCTCCCCCGGGCCCTCTCCCCGATCGTTGCAAGGAGACATGAACCTGCAAGTGGCGTGTCTCTCCGCCGGGCAAAGCCCGGCTGCGAACTCGGAAAGTGACGACTGGGTGGACTGCGCGGGGAGTTGCTGAAGTCGTTCAACTCGTTTTCAGAGGTTCGAAGCGGGCGGTGAAGTGGCGGAGGACGGGGGGTTGCTCGACGATGCGCATGCCGCGCAGGGTGCGGCGGCGCTGGCCGACGTCGGTGATCACCTCGACGACGTAGTCGACGTGGCTCTGGGTGTAGACCCGGCGGGGCAGGGCCAGGCGCACCAGCTCCATCGCCGCGGGGGTCTCGGCGCCGGTGCGCGGGTCCACCTTGCCCAGCATCACCGACCCGATCTCGCAGCTGCGGATGCCGCCGGCCAGGTAGATCTCGCAGGCCAGCGCCTGGCCGGGATAGGCCAGCGGCGGCACGTGCGGCAGCAGGGCGGCGGCGTCCAGGTAGATGGCGTGGCCACCCGGTGGCTGCACGATGGGCACGTCGGCGGCCAGCAGCTTCTCGCCCAGGTAGGCGGTCGAGCGCGCCCGGTAGGTGAGGTAGTCCTCGTCCAGCACCTCGTACAGCCCCTGCGCGATCGCCTCCAGGTCACGCCCGGCCAGCCCGCCGTAGGTGGGGAAGCCCTCGGTCATGATCAATAGATTTCGCATGCGCATGGCCAGCTCGTCGTCGTTGGTGCAGATGAAGCCGCCGGTGTTGGCCAGGCCGTCCTTCTTGGCGCTCATCGTGCAGCCGTCGGCCAGCCGCAACATCTCGCGCGCGATCTCCGCCACCGGCCGGCCGCCCTGGCCGGGCTCGCGCTGCTTGATGAAGAAGGCGTTCTCGGCAAAGCGGCAGGCGTCCAGGTAAAACGGCACCTGGTACCGCCGGCACAGCGCGGACACGCCGCGGATGTTGTCCAGCGAGACCGGCTGCCCGCCGCCCGAGTTGTTGGTGATGGTCAGCATCACCATCGGCACACGCGCGCGCCCGCCCTCGGCCAGCAGCGCCTCCAACCGCGCCAGGTCCATGTTGCCCTTGAAGGGGTGCACCGAGGCGGGCACGCGCCCCTCGGGGATCAGCAGGTCCACCGCCTCGGCGCCGGCGAACTCGATGTTGGCGCGGGTGGTGTCGAAGTGGCTGTTGCTGGGCACCACCTGCCCGCGCGCGACCGCGCTGCCGAACAGGATGCGTTCGGCGGCCCGCCCCTGGTGGGTGGGGATGACGTGCCGGGCGCCGAAGATGTCCTTCACCGCCGCCTCGAAGCGGAAAAAGCTCCGGCTGCCGGCGTAGGCCTCGTCGCCGCGGAACAGCCCCGCCCACTGCTCGGCGCTCATCGCCGCCGTCCCGCTGTCGGTCAGCAGGTCGATGATCACGTCGTCGGCGCGCAGGCCGAACAGGTTGTAACCGACCCCTCCCAGCAGCTGCTCGCGCTCGGTCCGGGTGGTCATCCGGATCGGCTCGACCACTTTGATCTTGTGGGGCTCGATGATGGTGCGGTAGCGCGGTTCGGTCACCGCCCGATCTTACCGCGCGGCGGCTGGGCCGAAAAAAAGCGCAAGGAATGCCCCGCTCGATCGTTCTTCCAGTGAGCGCGCGAGAAGCGCCACGGATGATGCAAATGGTCGTATCGGTTCCTTGGCGGAGATCTGACACCGCTGTCGCATTCCCGGCGGCAGAATCGGACTCCGTCGGGAGCGAGGGCCGTCGTTGCAGGCCCGCCCGCGCTGGCCTCGCGCATGCAACGTGAGGCAACGACCGCACGCAACCGTATGAACGACCCATCCGAAACTTGACCGCCCCGCCAGCCCCGCCTCGAATCGCCTAAGCCAAGGACCAACCGATGTTCACCGACCAGCAGGAAGCCCAGCCCCAGGACGTCTCGCGTTTCCAGGCCTTCGTCCGCACGGCCGCCCGCTCGTCGGGCTCGCGCCCCGAGCGCACCTGGCCGGCCCCGGACTCGCCCCAGGACCCCCGCGCCCCCCAGTTGCCCGCGCAGGATCCGCGCATCGCCCTGATCTAGGGTCGTTTTGCGGGCTGTCCCGCCACGGACCCGCGTTTCGCGGCCCACCCGGAGCGTCGCGGGCCGGTTACCTCGCTTCTCCGCCGCAACCGCCGAATGGGCCTATCCATCGGGCCGGGCGGGGCAAGCTCCTGAGCGTTGACCGCCGGACCGGGTCACTTTCCGCCGGAAGGGGATCCTCGTCCATGCGCGCAACCGCCCTCGCCACCCTGGTTTTCCTGGCCGCCTGCTCCGGGGGTGAAGAACCCGGCAACCCGCCGCCTTCCGGCAGCCCGCCCGCCGCGGCAGGCGGCTCGGGCGGCGGTCGCGGCTCGTCCACCGGCGGAGCACCCGGCACCGGCGGCGGCTCCACCGGTCAGGCCGGCAGCGGCGGCAACGCCGGGT
>JBKPRZ010000135.1:0-52081 GCA_046734815.1 Myxococcota bacterium
GCTCCGCACCGAGCCTGCCGCCACCGCGGCGGCCGGCCATGCCTCCGCCCCCGCCCGCGGCCGCCCTGAGCGCGGAGCTGGACCCGAACGTGAGCGCCGAGCTGGAGCAGGTCGACTTCTTCCTGGAACAGACCCTGGCCGACGACGCGCGCGAGCTGCTGTCCGAGATCGATCCCGCTTACGCCGACCACCCCGAAGTCCGGGCACGCCGCGAACGTCTGGAATCGATGCCGCCGCTCGAGCCGACTCCCGAACCGGTGCTGGAGCCGGAACCTTCCGGTGGCTTCGGGGAGGTGGCGGGCGCGGTACCGGGCGGCTCGTTCATGGACGAGATGGGCGCGGGGGGCACC
Source organism: Myxococcota bacterium (assembly GCA_046734815.1). Taxonomy (GTDB): domain Bacteria; phylum Myxococcota_A; class Polyangia; order Fen-1088; family Fen-1088; genus CAVYGB01. The sequence continues at coordinate 351 of JBKPRZ010000135.1, forward strand.
GCCGGTGGGGGGGCCACCATCATCAGCCCGCGGGCGGTGTTGCCCGGCGGCGACGCCGACGCCACCACCCAGCGCGACCTGGGCATCGCCTACAAGGAGATGGGGCTGTACGACGCGGCGGTGGCCGAGTTCGCCAAGCTGGTGGACGACCCCGAACACGAGGTCTTCGCGCTCACGATGATGGGCGAATGTTACGAGGCGGCGGGCACGCCGGCCGAGGCGCTGCTTCACTACAAGAAGGCGCTCAACCGGCCGCAGGTGCGCGACGCGGAGGCCACCCAGCTTTATTACCAGCTGGGCCGCGTGTTCCACACCCTGGGTGATCAGAGCGAGGCCCTGTACTTTTTCGAGAAGGTCGCCCGCCGGTCGCCTCACCACGAGGACGTGGCCCAGCGGATCCAGACCCTGCGCGCCCAGGGCGTGGCTCCGATGGCCAACACCGGCGTCCCCGACGAGCGCCCGCGGATGGATGCGGCGCGCGGGAGCAACAGCAACCGGCGCTGATTGCATCTAGAATCCCCGCCTCATGCCCTCTTCCTTGCTCGACCGAGCCGCCACCTACTTCCGGGATCTGCAAGACCGCATCGTCGCCGCCCTGGAGGCGATCGACGGACACAGGTTCCGCGAGGACCGCTGGGACCGCGCCGGCGGCGGCGGTGGCCGCACCCGGGTGCTGGCCGAGGGGGGCATCTTCGAGAAGGCCGGGGTGAACTTTTCCGACGTGCACGGCGAGCTGAAGGCGGACGGCCCCGGCGGGCTACCCGGCGAGGGAACCCGCTTTCGCGCCAGCGGGATCTCCCTGGTGCTGCATCCGCGCAGCCCGCACATCCCCACCGTGCATGCGAACTTCCGCCGCATCGAACGCGGTAGCGCCGGCTGGTTCGGCGGGGGGGCCGATCTGACCCCCTACTACCTGCAGGAGGCCGACGCCGTCCACTTTCACCGCACGCTCAGGGCCGCGTCGGATCGCCACGACGCGAGCCTGTATCCGCGGTTCAAGGCCTGGTGCGACCGTTACTTCTTCATCACCCACCGCGGCGAGACGCGCGGGCTGGGGGGCATCTTCTTCGACTACCTGGGCGCGGGCGGCGAAGCGACCGCCAAAGAGTCGGTATCGCCGCCCACAACTCCTCTCGAGGCCGATCCCGAGCGGACCTTCGCGTTCGTGCGCGACGTGGGGGACTCTTTCCTGCCGGCCTACCTGCCCATCGTCGAACGGCACCGGAACGAAACCTGGACGCCGCAAGAGCGGCACTGGCAGCTCATCCGCCGGGGCCGCTACGTCGAGTTCAATCTGGTCTACGATCGCGGAACCGTCTTCGGTCTGAAGACCGACGGACGGGTGGAATCGATCCTCATGTCCCTGCCCAACGAGGCGCGCTGGGAGTATGCTCACGAGCCGTCTCCCGGTAGCAGGGAGGCCGCACTTCAGGCCGCCCTGCGAGCGCAGCGAAACTGGGCGGACGGTTGAAGCGCATGAATCATGTCGACGTCGATGCTTCGAGATTACGAGCAGGCATTGCAGGGGGACCCGACGCTCACCGAGCCGTTCCTGGCCCTGCGCAAAGCCTACGGAGAATCCAAGACCTGGGACAAGCTGATCACGCTGTACGAGCTGCGCGCCCAGGCGCTGGTTGACGGGTCCAAGGCCAGCGAGCTGTTCTATCTGGCCGGCGAGATCCGGCTGGATCACCTGGACGATGCGGAGGGGGCGGAGGCCGACCTGGCCCACGCCATCGACCGCGACCCCGAGAACCTCAAGGCCGCCCAGCGCCTGAAGCTGCTCTACCGGCAGCAGTCGCGCTGGACCGAATACATGGCCATGCTGGAGGTCGAGGCGGCGGCCCTGGCCCGCACCAAGGACGCCACCCGCATGGCCGACCTCGATCGCGAGCTCGGTCAGTTCTGCAAGGACAGTCTGGGCAAGCTCGAGCGGGCGGCCAGCCTGTCGAGCTCGCAGCGGCAGACCGAGGTGACCCCCGAGGCCCTCAAGCTGGTCGAGTCCGCGCGCAAGATCTACCGGGCGCTCGGCGATTTTCGCAGCGTGGTCAAGCTGTACGACCTGGAGCTGGCCCTGACCTCGGAAGCCAAGCGCCGCAGCGACCTGCTGCTGGGCCTGGGCCGCGTCCTGGGTGAACGCCTGGGCGACCTGGAGGGGGCAGCCCAGCGGCTGGGCGAGGTGGTGCGGCTGCGCCCGCGCGACGACCGCGCCCTGGAGGCGCTGGCGGCGGTCTATTCGCACCCCAGCTGGCTGGGCGCCGACGGCCGCGAGCAGGCGGCCACCATCTACCACCAGATCGCCCGGCGCCGGCACGAGGCCGGTGACATCGAAAACGCGGTGGCGGCGCTGCGCCGGGCGCTGGCGGCGGTGCCCGGTCACCCGCAAGCCTCGGAGCTTATCGAGCAGGTGCTGTACGGCGCCCGCCGCTTCGCCGACCTGGACCTGTATTACCGGGAGCGCACCGCCGAGGCGCGCGAGCTGGACGAGCGGATGGACTTCCTGTTCAAGCGGGCGCAGCTGGCCGAGCGCGACCGCAACGACCCGGAAGAAGCCCTGCGCATCTACCAGGAGATCGTGGCCATCGAGCCGCCGGGCGGGCCCGCTTCGCAGCGGCTGGTGGAGCTGTACACCACCAAGCAGGACTGGGCCCGGCTGGCCGAGCTGCGCGAACAGCAGCTGCCCCACATCGAGGCGCCCGAGTTCCGGCTGGCGGTCCTGACCGAGCTGGCCCAGCTGTACCGGGATCGGCTGGGTGACGTCGAGCAGGCGGCGGTCTACTGGCACGCGGTCCTGCAGGACGACCCCGCCCACCCCGAGGCGCTGGAGGCCTACGGCGAGCACTTCCGGCAGCGGGGCGACTGGCAGTCGCTGGTCGAGCTGCTGGACTTCTCGTTCGAGCACGCGCGCGGCACCGGCCGACCCCTGCCCGAGCTGCTGGAGCGGCTGGAAGAGATCGCGGTGCTGTCCGAGCGCAACCTGGGCGACAGCGAGCGCGCGCTGCTGGCCTGGCAGCGCATGGAGGAGCTGGACCCCAGCCACGACCGCGCGCGCGAGGCGCAAAAACGCCTGCTGCAGAAGAACAAGCAGTGGGACCGGATGGCCGCCCTGCTGGAGCGGGAAGCGGCGGCGGCGCCCGAGCCGGCCCAGAAGGTGGATACCCTGCGCCGCCTGGCCCGGGTCTGGCTGGAGAAGCTGGGCGCCTCCGAGCGGGCGGTGGCGGTGTACCGGCAGATCCTGGCCATCGAGCCGCAGGACCCGGTGGCGTTCCGAGCCCTGGGCGATCTGTTCGAGCGGGAGGAGCGCTGGGCCGACCTGGCCGCGCTGCTGCGGCTGCAGGTCGAGGGCATCACCGCCCGGGCCGAGAAGCTGACCTTCCTGCGCCGGCTGCTGGCGCTGTACCAGGAACGGCTGGGCGATCTCAGCGAGGGCTCCTGGGCGGCGGCCGAGATCCTCAAGGTGGCGCCCGGCGACCGCGAGGCGCTGGAGGGCCTGGAGAACATCCTCGAGCGCGGGGAGGACCCGCGCCGGCTGGTGGAGACCCTGGAGTATCACCTGCGCTACGTCGGCTCGCAGGAGGAGAAGCTGCGGCTGGCGATGCGGATCGCGGACCTGCTGCAGAACCGGATCGGCGACCTCGACCGGGCGGCCCGCTGGTGGGAGGAGATCCTGCATCTGCAGCCGGGCGATCCGGGGGCGCTGGACGCGCTGGCCGGCGCCTACGAGCAGCTGGGGCGTTCCGACGAGCTGGCGCGGACCCTGGAGACCCAGATCGGACAGCCGGGCCAGGATCCGGCGGTCAAGGCGGCCAGCCTGCGGCGGCTGGCGCGGCTGTACCTGCAGGTGCTGGGTGATCCGGTGCGGGCGCAGCGCGCCTGGGAGGATCTGCTGCGCGCCACCCCCAGCGACGGCGAGGCGCTGGAGGCGCTGTCCCGGCGGTACGCGGAGACGCAGGACTGGCGGGCGCTGGTGGCGGTGCTGGAGCGGCGGATCCCGCTGGCCGCCGACCCCGCCTCGGCGGTGGCGCTGGCGCTGGAGCGGGCGCGCATCTTCGAGGTGGAGCTGCAGACGCGCAGCGAGGCGGTGGCCACCCTGGAACAGATCGTCGAGGAGCTGGACCCGCGCTGCCTGCCCGCCTACGCGAACCTGCGCCGGCTGGCCGAGGCCGGTTCCGACTGGGTGCGGGTGGTGGCGGTGGCGGAGAAGCAGCTGTTCCTGGAAGACGACCCGGCGGCCAAGGCCCGCCAGGCGATGGAGATCGGCGAGCTTCTGCGCGACCGTCTGGACGATCCCCGTCGGGCCATGGCCGCCTTCGAGCGGGCGGTGGAGATCGATCCGCAGAACCAGGCCGGGCTGATCGCGCTGGGCGCGCTGTACGCGGGCGCGAGCGAGTGGCAGCGGCTGATCGCCACCGACGAGAAGCTGATCGAGCTGCTGCCGGCCGACGACCGGGCCGGCCGACGACGCCTGCTGTACGAGATGGCCGAGACCGCGGCCGGGCGGCTGAACGACGCCAAGCAGGCCTTCGAGCTGTATCGCCGCGCCTACAGCGACGGTGGTGACGGCGGGGCGTTGCGACGGCTGGAGGAGGTGGCCAAGAGCCATGCCCTCTGGATCGATCTGGTGGAGGTGTACGAGGGGGCGCGGGCGCGGACCACCCAGCCGGCCGAGCAGGTGGCGATGTCGCTGAAGATCGCCGGCGTGGTGGAGAGCGCGCTGGGCAGCCCCGAGCGGGCCTTCGAGGTGCTGCGCGAGGCGCTGACCAGCGAACCGTCCGGCGCCACCCTGCTGCCCGAGCTGGAGCGGCTGGCCGCGGCGGCGGGGGAGTGGCCCGGGCTGCTGGAGGTGTATTCGCAGGTGGCGCGCAGCCGCTCGGAGGTCGCCGACCGGGTGACCCTGTTGCGCAAGCGGGCCCAGGTGCGTGAGCAGCACCGCGAGGATGCCTCGGGCGCCCTGGACGAATATCTGCGCGCCCTGGCCCTGCTGCCGGACGACGAGGGGCTGCGGGCGGAGATCGGCCGGCTGGCCGAGCTGACCGGGCGCTGGGAAGACGCCATCGCCGTCGAGGCGCAGCGGTTCGCCCGCACCACCGACTTCGACAGCAAGGTGGTGATCGCCTGCCGGGCGGCGGCGCTGGTCGAGGAGAAGCTGAAGGACCGCCGCCGCGCCTTCCGCGCGTACCTGAACGCGTTCCGGCTGGCGCCCGAGAACCAGACCATCGTCGCGCACCTGTGGCGGATCGCCGCCCTGCTGGAGCAAGACCGCGCCGCCGAGGACGCGGCCGCCCAGGAACTGCCCCAGGACGAAATCAACGAGATCGACGAGATCGAGGAGATCGAGGAGGCGGACGAGGGGGCAGGGGCCCGGGCAGGCGGCAAGCCGGGCGCGCTGCCCGACGGGGGCGCGCGCGCCGCCAGCACCTCGGCCTGGGCCGAGTTCGCCCACGCCTACGAGCTGCTGCCCGCCTCGGAGACCAACCTGCGGCAACGCTACCTGCGGCGGGCCGCCGACGTGTGGGAGCGGGGCGCGCGCGACATCGACCGGGCCCTGGACGCGATGGAGCGCGCCTTCCGCTTCGATCGCCACGACGAGACCGTGCGCAGCGAGCTGCGCCGGATCGCCGGCGAGCACGACCGCTGGGAGGCGGTCTGCGCGATCTTCGTCCGGGCCGCCGATTCCTCGCCGCGCGAAGACGCGGTCACGCTGTATCACGACGTGGCCCGCTTCCGCGAGGCCCTGGACCAGCACCAGCAGGCCGAGAAGAGCTACCAGGCCATCTTGCTGCTGAAGCCCGACGACTCGGCGGCGATGGACCGTCTGGAGGAACTGTTCCGGCGCCAGGAGCGCTGGGACGACCTGGCCAGCCTGCTGGAGAAGCGCACCACCGGCGCGCTCGACCCCCTGCCCACCGCCACCACCCGGCGCAAGCGCATGCAGGAGCTGGCCGACCTGTACGACCACCGGCTCGAGCGGCCCTACGAGGCGATCGATACCTACGAGCGCTTCGTGACCAGCGCCGAGGAGGACGAACGCGGCGCCGACAACCCGCAGGTGGCGCGCGAGGGCTGCGAGGCGCTGGAGGCGCTGTCGCGGCTGTACGCCCGGCTGGGGATGTGGCCCAAGGCGGTCAACGCCCTGGAACGCGAGATCGATCTCGGACCCGAACGCGACCGGCTGCGGGCGCTGCGCTGGCGCATCGGCGAGATGAAGGAGCGCGAGCTGGGGCTGCCCGACGAGGCCATCTCGGCCTACGAGGCCATCCTCGAGACCGCGCCGCAGGACGCGGAGGCGCTGGCCGCCCTGGACCGGTTGCTGGACGCTCAGGCCCGCTACGAGCCGCTGCAGGAGATCCTGCGCCGCCGGGCCGAGCAGGCCAAGGGCGCCGAGAAGGTCGAGCTGATCCGCCGCCGGGCGCGCATCCTGGAAGAGCGGCTGGGCAACGCCGACGCCGCCGCGGCTTGCCTGCGGGCACTGGGGCCCGAGGCGGTGCGGGACGAGGAGACCGCGGCTGCGCTTCTGCGCAACCTGGGACGGGCGGGCCTGGCCCACGAGGCGCTGCGCCTGCTGGACCAGCGCATCGAATACCTCACCAAGGAGGGTGCGCCGGTCGAGAAGGTGGCCAGCTTGCAGCTGGAGGCGGCGGCCCTGCGGCTCGACCGGCTGGACGACGTGGACGGTGCCCGCCAGTCGATCGAGGCGGCGCTGGCGCAGCACCCGGAGAACCCGGCCGCGCTGGGGGCGCTGGCCCGGCTGCAGCTGCGCCGCAACGACTTCGCTGCCTACGCCAAGGCCCGCCAGCGTGAGGCCGAGGCCCACCGGGCCGGCCCCGAGGCGGCCGAGGCCTGGCTGGAGGCGGGCCGGGTGCTGCGCGATCAGCTGGGCAAGCCCACCGAGGCCCGGCGCTGCTTCGAGCGCGCTTCGGCGGCCGATCCGCGCAACGCCGCCGCCCTGCGGGGCCTGGCCGCGCTGCTGACCGCCGAGGGCCAGCTGGCCGAGGCGCGGGCGGCGCTGGAAAAGCAGCTGGAGCTGATGGAGGAGCCGACCGCCAAGGCGGTGGTGCTGACCGACCTGGCCCGCAGCCTGTGGGAGAAGCCGGGCGACGCCGACGCCGCCATCGCGCGGCTGGACGAGGCGCTGGAGCTGGCCCCCGACTACCTGCCGGCGGTGGTCACCATGGCGGACGTCTACTACCGCGAGCAGCAGTGGTCCGAGGCCGAGCGCCGGCTGCTGCAGGCGGTGCGCCGGATGAAGGGCCAGCCCGGCGAGATGGCGCAGCTTTATCACCGCCTGGGCGAGGTGTACGAGAAACTCGGGCGGCTGGACGAGGGCTACCGCCACTTGCAGGAGGCCGAGCGCATGATGCCCGGCCAGCTGCTGATCCGGCTGGCCATGGGCGAGAACCGCTTCCAGGCCAAGAAGTGGCGCGAGGCCACCGGCTACCTGCAGGAGCTGGCCAGCCACGCCGACGCGCAGAAGTACCCGCTGGAGGTGGCCGAGGGCCTGTCCCACGCCGGCGAGGCGGAGGTGCGGCTGAAGCGGCCCGAACGCGCGGTGCTGCTGTATCAGGCGGCCCTGCGCCTGGTGCCCGATCACCGGCCGTCGCTGCGGGCGATGTCCGAGCTGGCGCTCGAGCGCGGCGAGCAGATCCAGGCGGCGCTGTACCTGCGGCGGCTGGCCGAGGGCTCGGGCGACCGCGCCGAGCGCACCCGCCTGTTCGAGCAACTGGGCGACGTCCTGCAGACCGGCGGCGACAAGGAGGGCGCGCTGAAGGCCTACGAGGACGCGGTGGCGCTGATCGAGACGGCGGCCGAGAGCGACATCCCGCTGCTGGACAAGGCCCTGGCGATGCAACGGACGGCCGGGGCGGCCAAGGCGGCGGCGGCCACCACCTCGCGCCTGCTGACCCTGCTCTCCGACCCGAAGGAACGGGCCAGCCGCCGGCGCGAGGCGGCCCTTCTGCTGGAGGCGCACGGCGAGCACGGGCAGGCTGGCGAGCTGCTGGAGCAGGCCCTGGCCGAGAATCCGAAGGACGAGGCGGTCCTGGCCAGCGTGGTGACCGCCTACGAGCGCGCCAAGCGACGGGCCGACCTGGAGGCGATCCTGTCGTCGAGCTTGCCGTACCTGGAACCGGTGGCCGACGATCCGCGCGCGCGCTCGCGGCGGGCGGGGCTGTGGGAGAAGCTGGGCGAGCTGCGGCGGAAGAGCGACCCCAAGGCCGCCATCGAGGCGATCCAGAACGCGGTGGCTCTGGAGACCGACCGGGTCAGCGCCCGCGTGCTGCTGGCGGGCCTGTACGGCGACAAGGGCGAAAACGCCGAAGCCGCCCGCGAGAACCGCCGCAAGCTGGTGGCCAGCGACGTCACCCACGCCGAGTCCCTGCGCGTCCTGGCCCGCGCCTACGCCGCCGACGGCCGCATCGACTGGGCCCGCTGCTTCTTCGAGGCCCTGGAGCTGTTCGGGCTGGCCGAGAAGAAGGACCGCGCCTTCCTGGCTGCCCATCCGCCCCCCGTGCGCAAGCCGGAGGACCCCTACGCCAGCTCCATCGAGGAGGCAGACCGCACCCGCTACCTGGCTCACCCCGAAGCGCGGGTGATGAGCGAGGTGTTCTCGACCCTGTGGGAGGGCGTGCCCGGCATCGGAGGCGCTTCGATCGAGAGCCTGGGTCTGACCCCGCTGGACAAGGTGTCACCGATCTCCGACGTGGTGATCGCGCAGATCTTCTCGCAGGTGTCCAAGGCGCTGGGCAACCGCAAGGCCAGCCTGTACGTCAGCCCGCAGGCGGGGGCCACCGGATTGCGCGTGCTGGTGCCTGCGCCGCCCGCCATCGTGGCCGCCCAGCAGCTGATCAGCAGCGACCCCGCCGAGCTGCGTTTCCTGATCGGGAGGGCCCTGGAGTTCACCCGTCCCGAATACATCCTGGGCGCCGCCATGCCCGCCCCCGAGTTCAACCAGCTGCTGACCAGCGTCCTGCGCGCCTTCCACCCGCGCCACTCGCGCTGGCGGGCCGGCGAGGCCAGCGGCCCCAACGAGCAGGCCGCCAAGCTGAAGAAGGCGCTGCCCTACAAGGTGTCCAAGCGTCTGGCCGAGCTGTTCCAGGAGCACGAGAACCGCCCCTTCAGCTCGGCCCGCTGGCGCACGGTGGTCCAGGAGACCGGCAACCGGGCCGGTCTGCTGACCTGCGGGGACCTGGCCACCGCCGCCCGCGTCGTCCTGCGCGAGACGGTCCCCGAGGGCACCGAGCTGACCCCCAAGCAGTTCCTGGAGCACGCCGCCCAGCCCGGCCCTCTGCGCGAGCTGATCCGCTACGCCCTGAGCGAGGACTACTTCACCCTCCGCGAAACCCTCGGCACCAGCGTCACCAGCGCCGCCGCCGCCTGATCCCCCCGCGCGATCCCCTCGTTGACACCCCGTCGCTCGGCTACTATAAGCCCTTGCTCACGCGAGGATGGCGGAACTGGTAGACGCACTAGCTTGAGGTGCTAGCGGTTAACAGCCATGGGGGTTCGAGTCCCCCTCCTCGCACAACCCCAGGAACCCCGGCCGTTTCCAGCGGTTCGGGGTTTTGCTTTTCGGGGGGCCGGATTGCGACGACCGCTCGATCGGCCTCCTTGGGGCCAGAATGGGGCCGAAACCCGGTGGTCGGGACGCCATCCCCGACCTCATGCTCTACCGGCGCTTCGGAGACCGCCGCATGGGCGAGTACGAGCATCTCGTTGTCGAACTGAAGCGGCCGAAGCTGGTGGCCGGCGGGGACGAGATCGGCCAGATCAGGAAGTACGCGTACACCGTCTCCGAGGACCCCCGATTCGACAAAGGGAAAACGCGCTGGACGTTCGTCCTCGTCGTGAACGACCTGAACGCGCTCGGGGAGGCTGAGTGCCGGCCCCAGGCCGGGCGCAAATACGGCCACATCGCGGCTCACGACAACCTCGACATCTACGTTCTGAAGTGGTCGAGCGTCATCCAGGACTGCGAGTGGCGCCACGAGTTCTACAGGCAGGAGTTGGACCTTGAGGTCCAGGAGGCAGACGCCCGCGAGTATGTCGAGAAGAAGTACGCCGAGTACATACCCCAATCCGACGGCACCGGGGCCGCGAAACCGCCCGTGGCGAAGCCCGCGCCCGCGCCTGTCGCCGACAAGGCCAAGCGCGCGGGCGGTCGCAAGCTGGGCTGACCGCTAAGTCAACGCCGTCGCAGTCGGAGAAGGTCGGCCCGGCGGAACCACCGATGGCCACCCGGCGTTCTGATTGAGCGGAGCATGCCTCGCGCCTCCCACCTGGCGATGGTTCGTGGATGGACACCTGCCGTCTTTGCGGCTCTGCCAACGCGCTGAAGCACAGGGCCCGCTCGTGCCACGAGTCGGACCTGTGCGAGACGGAACCGCCATCGACCATGTCGCCAGCGCGCCTCAATCAAACCGCGGGCTACCCATCGTCGGAGGGTCTCGGGATGTAGACGCAGAAACCGTGCGACTCGCCCAGCAGTCACGAACCGCTGGGCAGTAGCCCGGCACTCATCCCGGACTTTGCCCGGCGAATGCCCGGGTTCGTGTCGGCCTTTCCCGGGCATCAGTCCTCCAGGTACTGAAGCACCTTCAGTAGATCGAGGCGAAGTTGGCGGGGATCCTGGTGCCTGTTCCAGTGCGCCTCGGCCGCGCCTAACATGCCAACGACGGCGTCCCGTCTCTGGGTCACCGGAACTGCGTCGGCGAATTCGCGCCGGTCGATTGCCACGCGATCGACGGGGCGGGCGTTTTGGTCGCACGGGACCGGAACCCTGCGTTCATTGGCGCCCTCTGGCGCCTCCTGACGCTGGTCAGTCCCGGAAACCCGACCACTTCGAGGTCCGGGCACGCTTGAGGTGCTAGCGGTTAACAGCCATGGGGGTTCGAGTCCCCCTCCTCGGACTCCGACGACATCACTGGGAAAATCTGGATCGAAGTCGCCTACCACCTCGCTCGCTTTTTCGTCCGTGCAGCCACTTTGCAGCCAAAAGTCCTCCGGCGACGGGGCCTCCTCGTCCGACTCTTCGGACGACGGCGCTGGAGCGGCGGCGGTCAGCTGCGCTGCGCCCGCGTTCATCGCCAGCCGCGCGCCGGTCGCGGTCCGGACTCGTTTTTCGTCCCCGACCGGGCCGCGCCTCCACCCGATACCATCCTCGAGGACTTCGTGGAGGCGGTGGGCGGCATCCGCATCGATCTGGCAGACTGGACCGCTCTCAAGATCGAGCTCCGCTATGCCCGTGTCCCCTGGCCACGGGTGCGGCAGACGAGGTGCGGGGCATCGTGAACTGGGTCTTCGGAATCTGAGGACCCGAAAGCGAACGTCCTGACGGTCTCCGAGATTCGAGCGGGTGGTCTACTTCATGATCGGCTTCCTGGGCAGGCCGCTCGCTTCCCGGTAGCGCTGGTAGCGCTCGGCGGCCTCTGCCTGGCGGCCCAGCGCTTCGAGGGTGACCGCGTGCAGGAACAGGGCCCGGGACTGGTCGGCGGTCGGCGCGGCGAGGGGTTGGTCGGCGGCCAGGCGGTACTCCCGCTCTGCGCTCGGGAGATCGGCCAGAGACTCGCGGTAGATGTTACCGCGCAGGAGGTGTAGCTCCGCGGCACGCTCGGGACCGCGGCCCCGGCTCAGCAACGCCGCGCTTTCGTCCAGCGCCTCCCGGTGTCGGCCGGTCGCTGCCAGCAGCTGGACGATGAACAGATCGGTCTCGGCCGTCAGTGGTCCGTCGGGGAAGCGCCGCCGGAGCTCCTCGAAGGTGGCCAGCGCGGCCGCCGGCTCGCGCCGCTCCTCGTGGAGGATGCGGCCGATGTGGAAGAGGGCGGTCTGGGCGGGCAGACCGCCGCCCGCGGCCTGAGCCCGCAGGCAGGGCAGTCGGGCCGAGCGGGGAACGCCGGGCGCGACCTCGGGGCATCCTGCATCGACGGCCCGATGGACGGGAGGCGGCTGCCGGGGGACGCCGTTCCACCAGGTGCCGCCGGCCGCGACAGTCGCGAGCGGGCGCCCGGAACGGACCACCGCGACGCGACCTTCGGAGACCTCGAGTCGGACCCGGTTCTGACGCCGGTCCACCACGAATCTGGTACCCAGGACCATGAACACGTACGGTCCGGCGGTGATCCGAAACGGTGCGGGCCGGGCCTTCGGGACCACGGCGAGCGTGATCCGCCCGCGCACCAGCGCCAGCGCCGGTGTTCCTCCGGCCAGCATCTCGGCGCGCGCGCTGCTGCCGGGCGCCAGCTCGAGCGAAACCTCCCCGGGGATGATCCAGCGTCCCGGCTCGATGGCGCGGGTCAGTGCACCCGGCGTGAGCGCGCGCGCGTCCGGGTGGTGGTCGGCCGGTTCGCTGGCGCGGGCGAGAACCGGGGGTGCGAGCGCTCCCGGTGCCCTCTGCGTTCGGGGCGGCGCCGGCACCGCCCGCGCTCCCTGCTGCGGCTGGCGGTGTCCGAGCAGGAGCAGCAACCCGCCCACCGTGGCCACCGCCGCCAGCACCGCCACCGCACCCCGCCGGGCGCGTAGCTGCCGGTCTTCCGATCGTGCCAGCAGAGCGGCTTCGAGCCGAGACCAGGCGCGCTCCTCCGGGGCGCCGTGCGGGCGGCGGAGGTAGCGACGCACGCGATCGCCGTCCGGGCCGCGATCGCTCTGGAGCCGGGGCGGCAGCTCGGCTTTGTCCGGTGGCGCCGTGTCTCCGCGCTCCCGATCGCCGTCAATCATGGGGTCTCCTTTTTCGCCTGGGCGGTCTGGCTGAACAATCGCCGGGCCTCGCGCAGTCGGCCCCGCACGGTCGCCGGCGGGCTCCCGGTCACCCGCCCGATCTCGTCGCCGCGAAGGCCGTGCAGCTCGTACAGCACGAACACCAGGCGCTGGCGGGCGCTCATGCGCTGCAGGGCGAGCTCCATCTCCCGCTGCGCATCCAGCGCCGAGATCGTGGTGGCCGGGTCGGTTCCCCTATCTGGCGCCGTCAGCGCCAGCAGCCGGGCGACGGCCTGCCAGATCGCTCGCTTGCGCCGCAGCCGTGCCGCCTGGCTCACGCAGATCTTGTAGATCCAGGTCTTCAGCTCGGCCCGCTGCTCGAACCGGGGCAGGTAGCGCGCGATCTGGAGGAACACGTCCTGGCAGACGTCCTCGACGTCCTCCGGTCCCACGCCCATCTGGCGCAGGAACGCCGCCACAACCGGGTGGAGCGTGCGATGCAGCTCCCGCCAGGCGCTCCCATCGCCCGCCACACAGCGGCCAAGCAGCGAATCGGTCGTTGCCAAAGCGTGCACCGATGACTCCCTGATCTCCTTGGAGCGCCGGGGGGCGCGGGATGTTTGGCGGGTCGGTCCGCTCACGGCGAAAACGCGTGGGTCAGGTCGTAGGCGACGCTGCCCAGCACCGCCGCTTGCAGGCGAGGCGGCGCCAGCACCGGTCCCCACCCGGCCACCACGAAGCGATCGCCGAAAGCGGCACGGGCGCCCCATCCCTGTAGCCCCAGTCGCCAGCCGCGCCCCGGACGCAGGGAGGCGCCCGCGGCGAGGCCGAGGGCCCAGGTGGTGCCCGAGCTCTCCTCGACCACCGGGATGCCGCGCGTCCGGGCCCATTCGCGGCACACGAGGGACATCGGACCGCCCTGAAGCCGGATCGAACCGCGCTGCCAGCCGAGACCGACCGAGAGGGCCATGCCCCAGGCCGTCATGGACGCCTCGCCATCGGGCCGTCGCTGTGTGATGGAGGCGCCCGGAGCCAGCAGACCGAGCGATGCTTCCAGGTGACGCCACTCGAGCCGCAGCCCCAGCAGCCCCGTGCCGACGCCCGGTCGGCGGGTCCACACGCCCGCTCCCGCCTCCAGCACAACAGCGCGCCGAGAGACCGGACCCGCCGCCGGAGACGCCGCTGGCGAGCGCCGCTGGACGGGCGGCGGCGGCCCGCCGGCGGTCCATCCCAGCTCGGCGAAGAATCGATGGACGATCAGCGCCACCGCATCCGCCAGCGCCCGGCAATCGGCGTTCCCCACCTCCAGCTCACGCTGCAGCCGCGGTCGCTCCTGGTGGTCCCGCAGCTCGAGGCGGAGCCTGGCCCGTCGAGCGCCGTGGGCGTTTCCTTCGATCCTCCGCACAAGCAGACGCCAACCCCCGCCCGAGCGCCGGGGGACACCGCGCAGCTGCGCCTCGAGCGCCTCCTCGAGGTCCATCACCTGTGGGCACGCCGTCCTGCCGCTCGCCTCCACCACCACCGGCGCCCCCCCGGCCGCCGAGCCCGGATGAGCGACTCCCAGCGCCAGCAGGGTGAAGGCGCGCGCAGGGTGACGTCGCAGCAGCCCGAACATTCCCCGTCTTGGAGGCAGGATCCTGGTCGATCCCTTCCGGGCCGGGCGGGTGCTCACGCGCCCTGACGCCGGAGCTCGGAGTCTAGGGTCTGGTCACGGCGGGTGTCGGCGCAGGGACGCAGAACCAGCTTGGTGGATCGCCGAGGCACTCGCAGCGCGGGCCCTCCGAGCGCGCGCAGGAGTGCCCGGGGGGCGCGCAGGCCATGCCCATCTGCACATCCGCGGGGCAGGGGAGGTCAAACTCCTTCAGGCAGAGCCCATCAGATCTCCCCGGGATCGCCACGCACTTGGGAACCCCGTATCCGTCCGGGCAGGCCGGTCCACCACAGCTCTGGGCAGCCGGGTCTCCGCCGAGGAAGCAGCCACCGCACTCCTGCCGGTAACGCTCGGCGAGCGCAGAGATCTCGCTGGGGTCGTTCACCCACTTCTTGCACCGCCAGCAGGTGACCGAGCTGCGGGCCAGCCGCCCACATTGGTCCGGCTGACCCGGTGTGCAGTGCTGGGCCCGTTCGAAAGCATTCCCGTACTGCTGGCCCAGCTCGCGGCAGCCGGGGGCGCAAGCTCCGCCGGACACGAGCACATCCTCCCCGATGACCGGCCCGGGCGGCGGCATCCACGCGCTGGGCGGTTGCGCGCTCGCGCCCGGCGTCGGGTTGCCCGGGACGTTCGCCGGAGGTCCGACCGGGGGCGCTGATGTGATCGCGTTGTCGCGCCGAGCGTCTCCCAGCGAGCGTTCGCTGCAACCGGACGATAACGTCAGGCAAAACGACAGCGCACCAAGAGCAGATGAAACGGACTGGCTATTCATGCACATGCCTCCCGATCAACTTGGAGCCGGGAGGGAGTGCCGATGTTTGCTCCGGTGTGCGAAGAACATCCCCGGCGCCTCCGCCTGCGCCCGGCTCCCCGCGGCCACCCAGACGGGCCGCGGGAGTGGGCGCACGGAACGCGCGAGCATCTTCAGCGACCCGACGACGTTGAGGCATCCCGCGATCAAAGCGTCGACGTCGGCGGGCAGGACGGTGCCACTGCGGCCCGCCTCGGCGACGATCAGGGTCTTGCCCTGGGCGAGGGCATAGCCGCCCAGACTGCGGGTGCTCGCGGGATTGGAGATGTCGATGTCGCGCAGGATGACGTGGTCGAGCCCGAAGGCCAGCACCAGCGCCGCCCGAAGGGCCGGGCCGGGGCCTATCGGGGCTTGGCGACGAGTTGACGGAAGAAGCTAAACGCGGACACACGCTAACGCGACGCCATAGCGGGGCTTGAACTTACGGCCCTCCCGGGGCCGGGCTGGCGAGGAGATCCCTCGTTCCGGGGGGGGTCGACGCCCCGTTCGGGGGATGGTGGTCGTGGTCGCGGAATGCGTGACTGGTCGACTGATGTCCCGGCTCTGGTTTCCGCTCTGTCTGGCGGGCGTTACCACGGTGGCGGGCGCGTGCCGTGAGCGGGGGGCGTTCCCCGCGCTCCCGCTGGCTCCGCCCGGAGGTGTACACGTCCCCGGGCCGGCGGAGCCGACTGCGAAGAACGGTTTCATCGGTGTCGTGGTGGCAGGCGACTGGGCCGATCTCGAACCCAAGGTCGAGGGCCGGATCGAGGCGCTGCTGGTGAAACCCGGCGACGAGGTTCAAAAGGGTGCGGTGATCGCCCGCCTGGACCTGCAGGCCTCACAGTACGAGCTCATCGGCGCGCGCGCCGGCTTGCGCGACGCCAGACTCCGCTATGCGCGCCGCCGCTCGTTGATGCGCAGGAACCTGGGGGTGGTGGCCCAGGAGGAGCTCGACGGCATCCGCCGCGAGCTGTTGCAGGAGCGGGCCCGGGTCGCTCGGCTCGAGCGCACGCGCGCGGAGGCCACGGTGGTCGCTCCCTTTGCCGGCTGGGTCTTGGAGCGTTACCTCTCCCCCGGTGCGCTGAGTGGACCGGGACGGCCGGTGGTGCGGATGGGGAGTCGGAGCGAGCCATACGTGCGCTTTGCCGTACCGGAGCAGAGTCGCGCACAGGTCTCGCTCGACACGCCGGTGACCATTCGCTTCTCGAGCCCGGCTGCGATCTGGTCGGGGCGGGTGAGCGGGTTGAATCCGGAGGTGGACGATGCCTCCGGCATGATCTACGCGACCGCCGCGCTCGATGCGCCGGGTCCGGCCGATCAACCCACCAGGCTGGCCACCGGTCTGTTGGCGCGTGTCTTTGTCTCGGACGCGGCTGGCACGGAGTAGGCGACTGCCATGACGCCGCCAGCACCTTCATCGCCACCAGAGGCCGCCCGCCAGGGTCTCTTCCGGGCCGAGGCCCTGGCGGCACACCACGGCGCCGGCCGCTCGGGAGCGCCGCTGGCCCTCTCGTCGCCCATCATCGCCGGCAGCTACTGGCTGCTGGTGCTGGTCGGTCTGGCCGGGCTGTCATTTCTGCTGCTGGCCCGGGTGGGCGACTATGCCCGCGGTCCCGCGGTGGTGAGGGTCGACGGGCGCCTGGACCTCTCCACACCGGCCGGCGGCACCGTCCTGGCCGTGGAGGTGAAGCCGGGTCAGGCGGTGGCCGCCGGCACCACTCTGGTCCGTTTCCACAGCGCCGCCGAGGAACGCGAGTTGGCCCAGCTCGAGCGGGAATTCGAGCTCAAGCTGGTGCGTGTCCTGCTGCGCCCCCACGACGAGGTCACCCGCCAGTCGCTGGCGGCGCTGCGGGCGGCAAAGGAGCTGGCGGCCGGCCGGCTGCTGGAACGGCAGCTGATCGCGCCGCAGGCGGGGGTGGTGCGAAACCTGCGGATCCGTCCCGGTCAGTGGCTCGCGCCGGGCGACACCGTGCTGACCCTGGCGCAAGAGCCGGGCGGTCAGGGCGGGTCGTCGGTGGTGGCGCTGGTCCCGGGTCAGTTCCGCCCCATGATCAAGCCGGGCATGCCCCTGCGCTTCGAACTCAGCGGCTACCCGCAGGTGGCGCGGTCGCTGGTGGTGGATGCCATCGCCGACGAGGTGGTGGGACCGCAGGAGGTGAGGCGTTACCTGGGCCAGGAGCTGGGCGACACCTTGTCGGTCGAGGGCTCCTGGGCGCTGGTGCGCGCCCGCCTGCCCGAGCGCAGCTTCGAGTTCGAGGGCGACCGCTACCTCTATCACGACGGAATTCCCGGGCGGGTCGACCTCCGGGTGCGGAGCATGCGTCTCATCGAGATGGTTTTTCCAGCGTGGAGGGAGCTGGCCCGTGCAAGATGACCTCGAAGACGAAGCCGGCGGTGAGCTGGACGCCAGCCGCGGTGGCCACGGCCGGCCGTCGCTCCTCGAGCGGTTTCCCGCGCTGGCGCGTCTGGGCCTGCCGCTTTCACGGCGGGTCCCCTTCGTGCAGCAACTGTCGGCCACCGAATGTGGGCCGGCCTGCCTGGCCATGGTGCTCGGTTTTCACGGCAAGGAGGTGGGGATGGAAGAGACCCGCCAGGCCTGCGGGGTCAGCCGCGACGGGGTATCGGCGCGCGCGCTGCTCGAGGGGGCGGGCCTGCTCGGCCTGCGCGGCCGGGGTGTCAAGGCGGAGGTCGAGCAGCTGGCCCTGCTGCCGGCCGGGTCCACCATCCTGCACTGGGGGTTCGCGCACTTCGTGGTGCTGGCGGGGGTCGACGCCCGCGGGGTCCACATCGTCGACCCGGCGGTGGGCCCCCGCCGGGTGACGATGGCCGAGTTCCGGGCGGCGTTCACCGGGGTGGCCATCATCCTGGAACCGACCGATCTGTTCGCGCGCGGGCGCCGGCGGGGGACGATCTGGCCAGCCATCCGCGATCTGGCTCGTGGTTCGGGCCTGCTGCGGCGGATCGTGGTGCTCTCGCTGCTGCTGCAGCTGTTCGGGCTGGCCTTGCCCATGTTGACCGGGCAGGTCATCGACCGGGTGGTCCCCCGCGGCGACCTGCAACTGCTGATCGTGCTGCTGCTGGGGATGGGGGCGCTGGTCGGGTTCCGCAGCCTGACCGTGTTCACCCGCGGCCACCTGCTGCTGCACCTGCGCACCCTGCTCGACGTCCGGCTGACCCTGGGGTTTCTGGATCACCTGGTCAGCCTGCCCCTGCGTTTCTTCCAGGCGCGCAGTGCGGGCGACCTCATGATGCGGCTCAACAGCAACAGCATCATCCGCGAGCACCTCACCGGCGCGGCGCTGTCGGGCGCGCTCGACGGGCTCCTGGTGGTGGTCTACCTGGGCATTCTCCTGGCCGCCAGCGGGGCGCTGGCGCTGGCCGCCTTCTGCGCGGGCGCGCTGGACGTGGCGCTGTTTCTGGTCACCCGCCGGCGCCAGCGCGAGCTGCTGGGCCAGGAGCTGACCGTCTCGACCCGATCGCAGGGGTACGAGGCAGAGATGTTCGGCGCGATGGAGACCATCAAGGCCTCGGGCTGCGAGCAGCGGGTGACCGCTTTCTGGTCGAACCTGTTCGTCGACCAGCTCAACGTGAAGCTGGCCCGGGACCGCCTGACCATCGTGACCGAGGCGCTGACGTCGGCGGTCCGCGCCGCCGGCCCGCTGGCCGTGCTGGGCATCGGTGCCTGGCGGGTGCTCGATCGAGAGCTGACCCTGGGGGCCATGCTGGCGCTGGCGGCGGTGGCAGGTGGGTTTCTCGAGCCGCTGGCCAACCTGGTGCAGACCCTGGGCTCGCTGGAGGTGGCCCGCGGTTACCTGGAGCGGGTCAGCGACGTGCTGCAGGCCGAACCCGAGCAGACGTCTGGCCGCCGCATCGCCCCCGCCCTGGGCGGCCGCATCGAGCTGGCCAGGGTGGGATTTCGCTACCACCCGCGGGGGCCGCTGGCGGTGCGCGAGGTCGATCTGCGAATCGAGTCCGGGCAGTTCGTGGCCATCGTCGGCCGTTCCGGCTCGGGCAAGACCACCTTGGCCAACCTGCTGCTGGGACTGCAGCCGCCCAGCGAAGGACGGGTCCTGTTCGACGGAATCGATCTGGCCGAGCTGGATCTGCGCTCGGTGCGCCAGCAACTGGGGGTGGTGAACCAGAACTTCGCCCTGTTCGGAGCGACCATCCGCGAGAACATCGCGCTCTCCGATCCGTCCGCTTCGCTGGCCGATGTCGAGGCGGCCGCCAGGCTGGCCTGCCTGCATGACGACATCGTGCGGTTCCCCATGGGCTACGAGACCGTCCTGCTCGACAGGGGCGGGGCCATCTCCGGCGGGCAGCGACAGCGGCTGGCCCTGGCCCGGGCCCTGCTCCGGCGCCCCACCATCCTGCTGCTCGACGAAGCGACCAGCGCCCTCGACGCGGCCACCGAACGCGACGTCCATCAGGCGCTGCAGGGCCTGCGTTGCACCCGGGTGGTCATCGCCCACCGTTTGAGCACCATCAAGGACGCTGATCTCATCCTGGTGATGGAAGAGGGCAGCCCGGTCGAGACCGGCACCCACGACCAGCTGCTCGCGCGCGGGGGAGCCTACCAGCGTCTGGTTCGGGCTCAGCTGCAGCCGGAGGCGGGTTTCTCGGAATAGAGCCCTTCATGGATCGCGCCCTACCTTCTTCCACGGTGCTCTCCATGGCCGGCAGCGAGGAACCGCCGCCGCTGGGCTACGGCGCGCCCGCCATGCTGGCCGTCGAGCGGGCGCTGCGAAAGGTGGCCGCCACCGATGCGACCGTGTTGCTCATGGGCGAAAGTGGAAGCGGAAAGGAGGTTGCCGCCCGGGCCCTGCACGGCTGGAGCGCGCGGGCGCACCGTCCATTCGTGGCCGTCAACTGCGCCGGTCTGTCACCGACCCTTCTGGAAAGCGAGCTGTTCGGACACGAAAAGGGGTCGTTCACGGGGGCCCATGCCCGGCAGCGCGGGCGCATCGAGGTGGCGGACGGGGGGACATTCCTGCTCGACGAGGTGGGCGAGCTCGAGCCCGGTCTGCAGGCCCGGCTGTTGCGCGTGATCCAGGAGAAGCAGTTCGAACGGGTGGGCGGGCGCCAGACCGTCGCGGCCAACGTCCGCTGGATCGCCGCCAGCAACCGCAACCTTCCCCTGATGGTGCGCCGGGGAAAGTTCAGGCAGGACCTGTTTCACAGGCTGGCCGTGTTCCCGGTCCGGCTGCCGCCTCTGCGCGAGCGGCGAGAGGACATCGGGCCGCTGGCCGATCGGCTGCTGGCCGGCATCGCTCGGTCCCTGGGCCGGCCGCAGCTCCGGCTGACCGAGGAGGCCCGGCGGATGCTCGCGAGCTGGAGGTGGCCGGGCAACGTTCGCGAGCTGGCCAACGTGCTCGAGCGCAGCGCCATCCTGGTCCCCGGGTACCAGATCGGAGCGGGGGATCTGGAGGTGCTCTCGGTGGTCAAGACGCCGGCAGACGGGGCGGTGGGAAAGCTGTCGTGGCGGCCCGACGGGCCGGGGGTGGCCGCGGTCGACGAGTGCGCCCGGATCAAGGCGGCGCTCGATCGCTGCGCGGGCAATCAGACCCGGGCCGCCCGGATGCTGGGCATTTCGCGAGGCACCCTTGCCAAGCGGTTGAACGAGTACGATCTGCCGCGACCGCGCCGGCGGCTCTAATGAACGAGCCCCGCGAGGCCCGGAGCGGCGGCCTCGCGGGGACCGTGTTTGTCCTAGTTCGCCCTGCCCCCCCGGCCGCTGCCGTTGACGCCGCCCCGGCCGCCGTGAACGGCGTTCATCTCCTGGGTGGTGAGCTCCGAAAGCTCGCTGGCAGTCTTCTCGGTGCCCTGCGGCTTCTTGTCGGTTTCTTTCATGGCTGTCCCTCCTGTCGATGCTGTGACCACGGCTCTCCACTGTGGAGAGGCGTCGTGACTGAAGAGTCAGCAATCCTCGTACCCACCGAAGCGGCCCGCCGGCGCGGGCAAACGCAGGGGTGGTCGCACCGGGTGATAGACCTTGCTGAGCAGATCGCTCAGGAGTGCAGGAGTGAGCTATTGGTACGAAGAGGAATGTCCATGGGGCTCTGAAGGATCACTCGACAAGAACTTTGCCATCCGCGGTGGGCGTCACCGGGCCGCCCGAAGGGCCGGGCCGGGCCGGGGCCTATCGGGGCTTGGCGACGAGTTGACGGAAGAAGCGAATAGCGGACCATCGCTAACGCGACGCCATAGCGGGGCTTGAACTTACTGCCCTCTTTCAAGGTCCGCGGAATCGCGGGGCTGGCCCAGTCCCCCGCGGCCCGGATCACCGTCGCTCGGGAATCCCGATCCGCTCGATGCTGCAGAAGATCGTCGAGATCGAGCCGAACGCGGAGCGTAGAGAGCTCTGAGAAAGAGATAGGGGATGCCTTGGCCAGGGCGCACTACATGGCCCGTCGGTACGGGCGCTCGTCCGAGGCGCTCTCGGCGATCGAGCAGATGAAGAGCATCGCCAGGACGCGCTTCGTCCCTGCGCTCGACTTCGCACGGGTCTATGCAGGGATGGGTCGGCGGGACGAGGCGGAGCGACCATCGCCGGACGTCTTCATGCCCGCGACCGCTGAACATGCGCACAAACCCCGTGTGGTCAATACGCTTGCCGACCGGTGGCCCTCTGGCCAGCGACGCAGGCCTTCCACGGCGGGGCGGCGGAACGCTCTCCCGCGACACCTTTCGTCGATCACCGTCGGCGTCGTCGCATTTTCAGGCAACGGATCTGACTGGCCCTTGCCCCGCCTCGAGACAAGCGCTGGACGCGATCGAGACATCAAGCAGCGGTCTTTCCAGGGCACCGGCATCTCGGTCTGGGACGGCGCTTTCCACGCCGCCGCGTTCTGAAACGGGCAGTCGACGAGAGCCCCCGCGGGGCGGTCGCAACGACCGTGACCGGGCGCGGAGTGAGCGCCTTCGTCGCCCGCTCAGGTGAGTCGGTCGGAGAACTCTTTGAGCAGCGCCTCGAAGCCGAAAACCGTCGGCGCGACTAGGATCGTGACTGCCACCGAAACCAGCAGCGCGACGCTCGGACGCCCGTGGGCCGGCGGGGCAGCTTGGTTGAAGGCCCCATGACCGGCGGCCGCGCCCATGCTGGCGAGCGCGAGGATGGAGGTGGCCTGCAAGAGATGAGTGTCGAAGGCCGACAGCGGCCAGCCCGAGCGCAGCGGGATGACCCAGGCCGTATCGGCAATGAGCATGCAGGCGATCGAGAGCGTCATGAACCAGAGGGCGCCGCCGCGAGGGCTGCGCCGACGCAGCAGCAGCCGCAACAGCAACGCCACGAAAATCAGATCCCCCATGGGATAGGAGATGGTCAACAGGAAGGCGGTCAGGCTGAGCGAACCGGAGATCGATTGGGGCACGATCACCAACTGCCACGCCACGACGCCCATGACGATGGTGATCGCCGTGCTCAGAACCGTGCTGCGGGCCAGCCGGGCGCTGCCGTCGTCGGCGCTACGCCGGCCGACCATCACCGCGAGGGCTGCGATGACGCAGGGGTAGAGGGCCAGCCAGAAAGCATCGGCTGGATGCGGGCTGATCATCGGTCTCGCGAGCTTGTCCTCCAGGTACTGAACGAGGATGCCCGACGTGTTCAGAAAGATGCCGGTGGCGAGCAGGATGCGAACCAGCTCGGCGCGCAGTGGGCGGGCGAGGATTCCGCGCAACGCAAAGGCCGTCGCCAACCACCCCACGGCCACCTGCCAAAAGACCCCCAGGGTGCTGCCGTGGCGCACGAACAGGAACCCGCTGATGAGCGCCGCCTGTACGACCAGGTAGCAGACGAAGACGCGCGAACGCACGGTTTGAACATCGGCAGAGCCGCGGGCGGTTCGTAGAAACTTTTTCTTCTCGACTCGACCGCTGGCGAGCATTCGATGAATACAAAGGTCGGACTCTGGATCCGTAGAAGTCGAACTTTCGCCTCCGAGCGTCGTCCCTGCCGACCCCACGGCCGGGCCCGGGCAGCGCAGCTCCATGGGACCGGCGGGCACCGCTGACAGCTGGAACCGGCCCACCACGTTGTCGATGAAGCAGAGGTGGGGGCGATTTGGTCGGTCAGTCAGATAACCATGTGTGGCACCACCAAATCGTGGTAGTCGGCGGGCATGGCACCGGTTGCGTTTCGCTGGTAACGGCTCGGGCTGGGACTCGTCTTCTTCGGCACGGTCGCGGCGGTGGCGGCGGCGCAGGGACCGGGGCCGGAGAAGGCCATCATCGTCGCCCACGAAAACACCCGTCGCTCGTTCGTCGAACGGAACCTGACTGCCTACGCCGAGAAGGCGGCCAAGGACAGGGCCTATGCCGGCCTGCCGGCGACGGCGCCCCAGCTGACCTTTCAGGACCGGCTGATCCTCGACGATGGCAACGGCCGTCGGGCCGAGCTCTACTGCTTCGGAAACGCCCACACGACCGGCGACGTGTTCACCTACCTGCCCAAACAGAAGATCGTCTTCACCGGCGACGCCTGCGTGAACGGCGACTACAACTACCTGGGCGACGCCGACACCGCCAGCTGGATCGAGGTGCTGGGCAAGGCGCAGGCGCTGGGCGCGGAGATCGTGGTGCCCGGCCACGGGGCGGTGGGCAAGCCAGACGTGCTCGCGAGCCAGAAGGGTTATTTCGGCTCGTATGCCATCCCGCCCTTGATACACGATCCCGACCTGCTCGCTCATCGACCCGCAGCTGTTCGCCGCCGCGAGGGCCGGGGTGCGGGCGGCGGCCTGAAGCGAGTTGACGAACGCGGGTATAGCGGGCACCGCTGAAGCGATGCCGTAACAGGGCTTGAACTCACTGCTCTCCCGATCCCGTACTTTACGTCCGCTCTTGGGAGAAACTCAGCGGTAGAGTCCCACCTTGCCAAAGTGGCCGTCGAGGGTTCGAGTCGTCTGTCGGTCCTGGATGTGAGACCTCGTCATCGCGCGCCCGAGCGCGGCAGCGAGGCGAGGACTTTGAGCACTACCTGGCGCAACCTGGCCGGGTCGCGATCCTGGCTCCAACTTTCGCAAGCCTCGCCCAGCAACCGGGTGATCGATCCTTCGGAGGGTGCCGGGTTTTGGCTGCACGCAGCCGAAACTCGCCGCTCGCCGCCGCTCCCTGGCGTCTCCTGACGCTCGCAAGTCCCCGAAATGGCGTCGACGCTCCCTCCTGCGTGGGTTGAGGTGCTAGCGGTTAACAGCCATGGGGGTTCGAGTCCCCCTCCTCGCACAAGGCCCGGAACCTCGGAAATTTCAGACGGTTCTGGGCCTTCTCTTTTTTGGGCCGGCCCTGGCGGTCCTTGGAATTCTGGCCACCGACGCGTGTGGTGACCCAAATTCCGGCCTGGGATGCCCACTTTCTCGATGAATTCGAGGCGGGACCCAGAAAGCAGTCTAGCGGTCATCGGCGGGGGCGGAGCCTCGAAGACGTGGATGGCGGCATCCTGCCGCTTCGCCAGGTCGAGCGAGCCGCGTGAATGAGTCGCTCTTGGGTGCATCGAAGACATCGACGAAGCCCTCACCACGGTCACGTACACACGCGAGCGCGTGAAGCGGCGACGGAGAGTGGTTCACTGCTGTCGTCGTCTCCGCGTCGGAGTGGGAGCCGCGTCCGGGCCGCCGGCGCCATGGCGTAGTCCGTCGATCAGCAGATCGACCATGCGCCGAGAGTGGACAGCTCCGTCCTCGCCCGTGGCGATGGAGGGGTTGGCGACGGCTCGCAGGAGGTCGTAGGGTTGGACGTCGGCCCGGACATGACCAGCGGCCACTGCTGCGTCAATCAGCGATTGAAGGATCGGCTCGAGGTGCTGCCGGAAGTACGCCGGTAGGCCGTCAAAGGCTGGATCCCCGGAATGCAGGGCCGCTGCAAGGCCGCGCTTCGTGGCGATGAAGCTGGTGTATCGCCGGAGCCACCGCGCAAGGGCCTCGCCCGGCTCGTGCTCGCCGGCCAGCGCGGAGGCGGCCGCGGCGCAGGCGTCGACCTCGCGACGGAAGACCGCCGACCAGGTCGGAGCGCTGCGGGAAGTGCCGGTAGACGGTGCCGAGGCCAACCCCGCCCGCGCGGCGATCTCGCGCACCGGCGCGTCCACACCGGAGGCGGCGAAGACAGCCTTGGCCGCCTCAAGCAGCGCGTCTAGGCTGCGTTGGGCGTCAGCGCGCACCCTCTGTCCGGCAGGTGCCTGCGCCTTGGACTTCTCTGCTTTCGCGGATGGCGTGGACACGGCGGTATGAGGCCGATGAAATGCTCCATCGCCGCGCGCCCGATCAGCCTCTCGTCGGTCATCGGGTCAGACTGAGCCGCGCCAGCGGCCGCTGTTGCTACCTGCTTGCCTCGGCGACGGTTTTCAGCTGGGCGAGCCCCTTCTCGATGTCGGCGCCGAGCATGTTGTCCATGTTCATGAACATGCCGACCGCCTTGCCCATGAAATTGTGGCTCCCATCCATCGACCACGTCACGAACGAGCCGGTCGGCGTGTCCGCGAGGGTGAGCGCACAGGTTGCCGTGGACTCCATCGGCTTCACGAACTCGAGCTTCATGCGCACCTTCTGGCCAGGGACGCTCTCCTCGATCGTCATCTTGCCCTTCCCGACTTCCTTGCCGCTCCACGAAAAGGACCAAGACACCGGCAACCCGATGGAGGTCGTTGAGAACACCGAACACGAGATCGGATGGAGCAGCGACGGCGAGCTTCGATCGACGTGATACGCCGACGGTCGCGTGGCCACCACCACCACGAACAGGACCAAGACAGCCGCAACACCGATGAGAATTTTTCCCGAGCATCGAAGCCCTCCCGGAAGCGCCACCATCATATCCCATGGCGCCGCACCTGCGTGCGTTCGGGGGCGGCCGCGGGAGGCCTCTCCGGTAGTCTGCCCTGCTATTTGCGGTAGAAGCGCACGTTCCGCCACTCGGATTGTGCGGTGGAGCCGCCCAGGTTGTAGACGCCGTATTTGTTGTACCAGCCGTCGGCGGCGTCGGGAGGCGACTGGTTCATCGTGAACTTCTTCACGCAGTCGAGGTAGATGTCGACCTTGCCTGCCGCGGTGTCGTGGACGGTGTTGACGTGCACCCACTTGCCGAACACGCCCGAGGCCAGGAAGGTCTGGCTGTGCTGGTGCAACTCGCCGCCGTTTTGCGGGTAGGCGACGAGCATCAGGAACTTGAAGACCTGGTGGACGCAGGTACCATCGCCGGCGGTGACGCGAACGTCGCCCTCGAACTGGTTGAAGCCGGTCCGGTAGCCGTTCTTCACCCGCATCTCGCATCGTTGCCGGACGCCGGCGGGGTTCTTGGTCATCTTGAACAGCTCGACGCCGCCGCTGTCGCTGTAGGTGCAGTGGTCGTCCGAAAGGGTCATGCCGGCGGGGTGGCTGGTGATTCCGGTGGCGTTTCCGCTGCTACCCTCGAACTGGAGCGACTTCTCCGGCTTGTATTCCATCCACCCGCTGCCCGTGAGGGCCGGGCACGCCGAGGGCGCCGCCGGGCCAGCGTCGGGGGACCCGGCGGCAGGCGCCGCATCGATGGTGCCCGGGCCCAGGTCGGGCGGGACCGGGACCGTCGGGGCGCTTGCGTCGACGCCGCCACCCGCTGGGCCGCTGTCCGTTCCTGGCGGCGTGTCCCCGGTGACGGGGGGCGGGGCCGCGGGCGGGCGGGGAACACTCGGTTCCGCGCCGGTCGATGTGGTCGGGCCGACGGGCGGGGGTGTGACGGCGCACGACGGTCCGGTCAGCAATGCCACGACCATCATGACGGGCCAGAAAGTGCTCCGAATTGTCATCGCTGTCTCCTCGGTTCCAGTCGTAACGCGCCAGCGGGCGTTGCCGCCTCCCTCGATCGGGGGGCGACCGTGGCCCCCGGAGCGGGGATGCCCGCTGAGGCGGCGAGCGCCCCTGGTCAGCGGGCGTAGATCCGGCGTCCAGCCCGCCGGGGGCCGTCCCGACAGTGGTCATCCGACCCCGGATGCTTCGCGCGAAATGTTACTTCTTCGCGGAGCATCGGCGCAAGTGACGCCCTACCTTGACACCGCGATGAGCGAATTCAGGCGACGCCGGGTGCATTGCTGGAGCCCGTCGGGACTGCACCGCAGGCGTACCTCCAGTGGGGTAGCCACGACAATCCGCGCCCGCGATTTCGATTTTGTCGCCCGGCGGCTGGCCCCCCGCTACCGGGTCATCTGCCCCGACGTACCCGGCCGCGGCGATTCGGACTGGCTGAAGAATCCGCTGGAATACCAGCTCCCGGTCTACCTCAACGACATGGTGACGCTCATCGCGCGGCTCGATGTCGAGTCGGTGCACTGGGTGGGAACCTCATTGGGGGGGCTGATCGGCATGGCGCTCGCGGCGTTGCCTGATTCACCCCATCGAGGCGGCGGAGACCTATGTGCGCGCCGTGAGCGCGCCCTTTGGCCGACACTCCGATGCCGAGTGGCGTTTCCTGAACGAACACGTGGTCCGGAGAAATGCCGATGGATCGCTTCGCGTGCACTACGACCCCGCCCTGGCGGTGGCCTTCAGGACGCAACCACTGGACCAGGACCTGGAGCTCTGGATTATTTACGACGCCATCCGCGGTCCGACGCTCGTCCTTCGCGGGGAGCGTTCAGACGTCCTGACCCGACAGACCGCCCGGGCGATGTCCGAACGGGGGCCGGCAGCGAAGGTCGTGGAGGTCGCAACCGTCGGCCACTCGCCGACGTTGATCCACGACGAGCAGATCGAGGTGGTGTGTGAATTCCTCCTCGGTCTCAAATGTTGATGAGCCCGCGGCACGGCGATCAGCGCGGCCTCGGTTCGATTCGGTGACGTTCAGCTTGGCGAACACGTGCTCGAGGTGACCCGCTCGACCGCACCCGCGGCGGCGGTGGGCACTCCGAGGCGGCCGGGGTGACCGAACCAGCGGGTGCGGCGGGGCGGCTACCACCAATCCTCTTCCGCCCAGCCGGAGACCATACGCTCGCCTTTCGGGTTTTCGCCCAGGATGGGCGGTCGCACGGACAGCCCACCGATTCTTCCTTCCCGCGAGGCCTGGAGGATCTCGCGTGCCCGTTCCGCGGGAAGGACGTTCTCGAGGGTTTCTCTCCAGTATCGAGCGAGGTCTCGCTTGTGCCTCTTGATGATCGCGGACACCTTCCCTTCCCGCAGCCCCCCGCTGCTGTCTTGCTCGCGGATGACGAGGTCGAACAGCTCCCGTCTTTCCTCTTTGGAGATCTCCCCGAGCCCGGCGGCGCCTGTTCCCTTCAGGTCCGCAAGAATTTCTCGACTCACCTGTCCCGATCTGGCCTCGAAACGGTCGTGTGCGGCTTTCAGGAGCTTGCGTTCCTGCGGCGTCAACTCGATGCCGACTGTGACGCCCACGTCAGCGCTGCGAATGCCCGCGACCTCGGCGCGTCGCCTGGCCTGATCCTGCTCGCGCTCGTCCATAGCCGCGATCCGGTTGCGGCAGCCGGCCAGTGACGCCGGAGCCGTCTCCTGCGGCGGGTCTCCGGCGGTGTCGTACGGGTGGCTCTCCTCCGGCGACGCAGGGGTACGGAACGGCACGCTGAGATAGTGTTCGACCATCGTGTCCCTGGCGCCGGTGAGGACGTCCTTGAACGGCCTGGACATCCGCGCCTTGCTGACAATCCCTCTGGCGCCGAGCTCCCTGTCGACAACGAGCGCGTCGAGCCACACCACGATCGTCGACTCGTCTGGCCCAACCGCCACGACTCGACAGCTGGACACCCGGCACTCGAGGCTGTAACTCGGCTTCGGCTGGAACCTGGACACGACTCGCTCCACCAGCGGTGCGATGAGGTTCTGGTTCTTGGTGCTCGGCCGCATGAACGTGAAGTTCGCAATGAGATCCGTCGCCAGCCGTTCCTTGAGCTCGTTCTCGCAGACCACGAGCTCCCGGTCGGGGGTGGGGGCGGAATCGGGCAGCAGGCGAGGAGGGGAGGGAGGTCGCTTGGAAGCCGTTGGTGTCACTGCCACAGTAGCGACCACAGCGCCAGCCGCCGGGCTCTCGGACGGAGGTACGTGTCGTGCACAGCGCTGCCGGATCGCGCCGAACAGAAGCACCAGCGCGGCGAGGCTCGCGCCGGTCGCGAGTTTGATCTTCAATGACATCAGGGTGACTCCTTTCAGGCTGAGCGCGGTGGCCGCCGCGCTCCTGCGGGCCGAATGCGCCAGGGGCACGAGCACCAACCGCCAGTCCCCCGATTCGGCGGCGGAGTGTTTCCTCGCGCGAGCGCGCAGATGATCGCGGCTCGCTCGGCGCGGCCTCTGGAGAGATGACCGCGGATTGCTACCCCGCGGTCTGGATCTGGGTCAGCCGGCCTCTGGGGAGCTCGGCCGCGCCGAAATCATCGACCGGCGAGCCGTCCGGTTTGGTGACGCCCACCGCTCCCAGCAGGGTGTTCAGCAGCAGGTTGAGGTTGGCGGGCTCGGGCAGCTCGAGGTAACGCCCGGTGGTCAGATGACCGCCCGCCTTGCCCGCGATGAGCCAGGGGATGGGCGAGAAGTTGTGCCAGCCGACGGCATTCTGGTTGGTGTAGGCGGCGAACCCGCGATCGATCAGCGGTCCGGTGGGGGTCTGGAAGCTCGCCAGCCGGTCCAGGAAGCGCTTGAACAGGCGCATGTAGATGCGGTCGATCAGGTGATGCATCTCGTGGGCGTTTTCGATGCGGGTGGCGGCGTCGCCCAGCCCCGATTCGCTGCGGTGGGCGATCTTGTGGAAGTTGATGCGCGGATGACCCGGCAGCGGCCAGTTGAAGTTATCCGACCGGTCGCCGATCTTGAGCACCGCCGTGTGCGAGTAGCCGGAGCTGGCCGAAAAGGCCATGAGGTCCATCTGCACACCCATGGTCAGCTCGGCGAAGTCGTTGAGGTAATACTTCGGCGTGCCATCCACCTGGGTGCCGGTGTCCTTGAGGTTGGCCTGCACGTCCGCGGCCAGAGTGCCCGACAGGGTCACCTCGATCTCACGGATGGCGGTGAAGTGGTCGTCCAGGCGGCGCCGGTCCTGCATGCTGAGCTCGGGGCGCGCCAGCAGCTGCTTCATCTCGCCGCGGATGAGATCATTCACGCTCAGCCGCCGCGCCTTGACCCGGGCGATCAGCCCGGGATCGGTGTTGCTGGTGAACCCCACCATGCGCTCGTAGGCGGTGATGGGGCTGTCGTCGCCGAAGCGCTTCTGATCGCGCCCGCGGTACGACACGGCGCCGATGGTGTGGGGTCCGCGGATCACCCGCAACACGAAGGGCTCGCGTCCGGGCGGGTTCTTCTCGCGAGCGATGCGGTTGTCGATCGATTCGCCGAAGGCGGTCTGGGTCGGTTCGCTGATGTTTTGCTGCGCGGTCAGGATCTGGCAGTCGGCGCTGTTGTGGCTGTCGCCGCTGCTGCGGAAGGGGAGCTTGATCCCCTTGATCATCGTCAGCCGCTCGGCGTGCGGCGCCAGCTCGCCAGTGGCGCGGTTGGCGGCCAGGTCCGCCTCCAGGCTCTGCGACGTCAGGGCGCCGGGGGTGCGCGGCCAGAACTTGTCCGGCTCGATGGCGCCGTAGGCCTGCGCCACCCCGTTGCAACCGACCACGAACAGGGCGAAGTCCCCGGTCCGTGCGGCGGCGGCCTTCGCCCGGCGGGGGGAGGTCACGTCCAGCAGCGGAAGGCCCAGGGCGGTGCCGCCCAGGCCTCGGAGAAACGCCCGGCGCGGGAGGCGGGTTCGCGAATCAGGTCCGGTTTTCATGGCGTCGTACCTCAGGGCAATCGGGTGAGGAAGCTGTCGTCGGTGACCACTGTCAGCGCGAGCGCCCGCAGCGACGCGCGCCCGCCCAGCGAGCGCTCCGCCAGCCACTTGATGAAGGTGTCGTCCTCCGGCTGGGGCAGGCGTCCTTGCAGGAAGGTGAACCAGTTGCGGGCGTAACAGTCGTGCACCTGCGTGCTCTCCGCCAGCAGCTGGCTGAACTCCAGCCCGTCTGCGAAGGACTTGGGCCCCGAGTCGAACGTGTAGCTGTCCGCTGCGTTGACCGGCTGGCCCCCTTCCGTGCTGCGGTACCGGCCCAGGGGGTCGTAGTTCTCGAAGGCGAAGCCGGCCGGGTTCACGTAGGCGGCGTGGCAGACCGCGCAGCCGGCCGGGCTGGTCACCGCCGTCACCCGCTCGCGGTTGGTCCGCGCGCTGGCGGGTGGATCCTTGATGTTGTCGAGCGCGTCGGGTGGAGGGGCCAGGTTCATGCACAAGAGGACTCGGTTGATGAAGGCGCCGCGCAGGATGGGATCCGACTCGGTCTCGCCGTGCCGGCTCAGGAAGGCGGTCTGGGTGAGCAAGCCGGCCCGTTGCTTCGGGTCGAGGTCCACGCGCTGAAAACCGACGCCCGCGGGCGCCGGGACGCCGTACAGCGCAGCCAGGGTCGAGTCCACGAAGGAGAAGGGCGCGGTCAGGAGGTCGGCCAGTCCGCGATCGCCCCGGAAGATCTCGCGCAGGAACAGCTCGCCCTCCCTGGCGATCGAGTCGCGCCAGGCCGGCTTGAACTCGGGAAAGCGCTGGGGGTCCTTCTCGATCTCGATCTCCAGCCCGCGCAGCGACAGCAGCTCCTGGTGGAAGGTGAGCCCCGGCTCGGCGCTCTGGCTCATCAGCCGTTCGGCCTGCGCCACCACCTGGTCCTGCGATCGCAGCGCACCCGCCGCCGCGGCTGCGAACAGGTCGTCGTCGGGCATGCTGCCCACCAGCGCGTACGACAGCTTGGCCGCGACCTCGTGGTCGGCGAGCCGGACGCGTCCCGACCCGGTGGTGAGCTCGGTTCGATAGAGGAAATGCGGGGACTGCAACATTGCCTCGAAGATCAGCTGGGCGCCGGCCGCGAAGGGGTCCGCCCCCGGGGCCAGATCCGGACCGCGCGCGAACAGAGTGGAGTAGGCCGCCACTTCCGGGTCGGAGAGCGGCCGCCGGTAGGCCCGCCGCCCGAAGTCCTCGATGAACGCCAGCGCGCGCTCGGGGCCACCGGGAGGCGCGCCGGCCGGGATCAGGCGTGCCAGCGCCTGCGGGTCCAGGGCGACCTGCGCGGCCAGGGCTTCGGCCGCCTTCTGGTAGTCCGCCCGCAGGGTGTCGGAGACGGACAGGCTGCCCCCGTCGTTGGCGAACGTCTTGAAGGAGTCAGCGACGAACTTCGCCGACAGCCCCGGCGCCGCTGGCAGGCGGAGCAGATCGCGGACGGTGTTCTCCCACTGGCGATGGCTCAGACGGGCCAGCCGGGTGGTGGCCACCGCCGCAGCGGGTGGGCGGTCGCGCGGCCCGGGCGGGGGCGTGGTGGTGCCGGGCGCCGTACCCGGCGGCGGCCCACCCATCGCGGGAGAAGCGGGGGAACCGGGCAACGGTTTGCCGCCGCCGGCATCGACACTGCCAACACACGCAGTCAGGAGAGCCGTCGCGGTGATCAACCAGGCGTCCGATGCCTTTTTCACAGAGGCCAGAGAACCATCGCGCCACAGCGCGCACCATCCCTCGAACGGGGGGCGGACAGCGCCTCGACCGGGGGGTGCTCAGATCTCGATGAGCCCGCGCTGCACAGCGATCAGCGCGGCCTCCGTTCGATCGGTGACGTCCAGCTTGGCGAACACGTGTTTGAGGTGCCCCTTGACCGTCTCCTCCCCCATCGAGAGGGCGGTGCCGATCTCCCGGTTGGTCATGCCGCGGGCGACCAGCCCCAGCACGGCGATCTCGCGGGCGGTCAGGGACGGCTCGAGCATGCGGTCCATCAGCCGCGCCGCCACCTGCGGGTCGATCAGGCGGCGCCCGGCGTGTACGTTCCGGATGGCCTCCAGCATCCCCTCGGTGAAGGTGTCCTTGAGCAGATAGCCGCGCGCGCCGGCCTGGACCGCCCGGAACGCGTCCTCGTCCGCGTCGTAGGTCGTCACCACGATGACGTGGGCGTCGGGGTCGAGCTTGCGGATCTCGGTGATCACCTGCGGGCCGCTCAGGCCGGGCATGCGCAGATCCAGCAAGGTGATGTCGGGCCGGTGAGCGGCGAAGGCCGCGACGGTGCCGGGGCCGTCAGCGGCCTCGGCCACCACCTCCATGTCCGGCTCACCGTCGACGATTGCCCGCAACCCCACCCGCACCACCTGGTGGTCGTCGGCGATGAGGACCCGGATCTTGCCCGCCGCTGCCGGCTGCCCGATGCGATCGGCCGACTCAGACATTGCGCCCCCCCGTCCAGGGCAGCGGCACCGTCACCTCGACGGTGGTGCCCTGGCCCGGCTCGCTGGTCAGGCGATAGCCACCCAGCCGATTCGCTCGTTCGCGCATACCCAGCAGACCGAAGTGTCCCTGGTCGGCTCCCACCGCTCCCCCCGGATCGAAGCCGCGACCATCGTCGACCACCGTCAAGGCCGCCAGCCTGGTCTCGTAGCGCAGCTTCACCTCGATGCGTCTGGGGCGGGCGTGTTTCACCGCGTTCACGATGGCCTCCTGGGCGATGCGGAACAGATCCCCCTTCACCTCGTCCGCCAGCGCCGCCGCCGGTCCCTCCACCACCACCGCGGCGTCGATGCCGCGGCTCTCGGTCAGTCGGCCGGCCAGCTGCTGCAACGCCACCGCCAGGTCCCCCGCGCCGCCCTGTCCCCGCAGGTCGCCGAGGAACGCGCGCGTCTCCTGCAAGGTGGTGCTCACCAGCGTGTCTATCGACCCCAGCTCCCGCGCGACCGCCGCGGCATCGCCGCCAGAGAGCCGCCGGCGGAGGCCCCGCACCTTGATGCCCACCGCCGACATGCCCTGCAACAGCGTATCGTGAAGCTCGCGCGCCAGCCGGCCGCGCTCGGCCAGCGCCGCCAGGTAGCCGCGCCGCAACCCGCGCTCGCGCTGTCGCCACAGCCCCGCGACCACCACCAGCAGGGCCAGCGCGCCGGTCGGGTAGAACCACACGGTCTGATAAAGGTGTGGTCGCAGGCGCAGCTGCACGACGTCGCCCTCCTCGTTCCACACCCCGTCGGCGTTGCTCCCCTGGACGTGGAAGCGGTAACGCCCCGGCGGAATGTTCGTGTAGTAGGCCACCCGGCGGGCGCCCGCCTCCACCCAGCTCTGCTCGAAGCCCTCCAGCCGGTACCGGTGCAGGCTCTTGTGCGGCTCGAGCAGGCTGACCGCCGAGAACCGGAAGGCCAGGTTCCCCGGTCCCGGCGGCAGCTCGTTGACCGCGCCGCGCACCAGGGTGCGCGCGTCAGCGGTGGCCTCGTCGATGCGAACCACCGGCGGGCGATCGTTCACCCGCAGCCGGGCCGGATCGACCATCAGCGCACCCTGTTCCATCGCGAACCACAGCCGGCCGCCGCTGTCTTTCCAGACCGCCGGATCGCGGGTGTTGTGGCCGATGATGTCGCGCCGGCGATCGTCCGTCTCCAGCGACAGCGGATCGATGGACGTGCGCGCGCCGTCGGCCAGCGCGACCACGCGGTCCTCGGGCAGGCGCAACAGGCCGCGGCTGGTGCTGATCCAGAACCCGCCCCGATCATCATCGATCATCTGGAATAGCTGGCGGTCGCCGAAGCCCGCCGCGGCCCCCAGGAACCGGATCGGTCCGGGGCTCAAACGCGCGACATCGGTCCCGGTAATGAGCCAGAGCCGCCCTTCCCGATCTCGGTGCAGCGCCCGGCCAGGTTGCTTTCCCCCGGGCAGATCCACCGGCAACAGCCGTCCGTCCTGCAGCCGGGCCGCTCCCAGGTTGGCCGCCACCCAGATGGGACCGGACGGGTCGCTCTCGATGTTGCGTATCGGCCCCAACGGCGACCGCGCCACCTCCTGCAACCGGCCACCCTGGTAGCGGAGCAGCCGCTCGCCACTGGCCATCCACACCGTCCCCTGGCCGTCGACGTGCAACGCGGCCACCTGTCCATCCACCTCCGCTGGAACGTCGACGTGTCCGGCGCGCACCCGGGCGATTCCGTGCGACGTGCCCACCCAGACCTCGCCCTGCGGGCCGGGCGTCACCGCCAGCACCTCCTGGTTGGGCAACCCGTCCTTCACCGTGAACAGCTGCTCGACCGGAGCGCGCCAGCGCAGCAATCCCTGCCGCAACCCGAACCAGTAGGCGCCCTCGCGATCCTGACAGACGCTGGCGACCCGCTGGATTTCCTGCAAGGTGGGTGGGCCCGATCGGGTCATCACCACCCGATCCGTGAACTGCGCGATTCCGCCGTTGCGGGTGCCCACCCACAAGCTGCCTTCGCGATCCTCGTGGACCGCGGTCACGTCGTCGTCGGGCAACCCATCTCGCGTCGTGTAGGTGACCCAGTCACCGCCCCGGAAGCGGACCAGGCCGTGGTGGGTGCCAACCCAGACGTTGCCGTCACGGTCCTCGATCACCTGACTGGGCACGCCGTAACGAACGCCGTCGCGCTCGATGAACAGGCGCATCTGCTCACCTTCGACCCGCAGCAGTCCGCGATCCAGCAGGAACCACAGGCGGCCCTGGACCGTCTCGAAGTAAGAGCGAACGGGTGCCGACACCGGTGCGCCCCCGGCCCTCGCCAGCTGGAAGGCGCCGTCTTCTTGCGCTCGATAGAGCCCGGTGTCGGTGCCCAGCCACAGCCGGCGGAGGCGATCGCGCAGCACGAACACGACGCGCCCGAGCGCCGGCGTGGGCACCGGCACCAGACGCGCGGGGGGACCGGGCCAGTAGCGCCAGAGCCCGTCGCGCGTCGCCAGCCAGGCCGACCCATCGGGCTCTGGCTGCGCGTCGACCGGCCGCGCCCCCGGCGGCAGCGTGACCCCCGCGGCGAAGCAGTCGCGCGTGATCCCGTCACGCACGCACACCGGCGTCCCGTGCGACGAGATCAACCAGAGCGTCCCCCGCTGGTCCAGCTTCAGGTTCTGGGTGTCGAAGATGCTGGCGGTCGGTTTGGGCTCCGGCAACGTGACGATGCGCGCGCCGTCGTAGCGGCCGATCCCCCCGTACCCCGCGATCCACAGGTAACCGTCCGGCGTCTGCGCGATGGCGCGCACGAAGCTGCTGGGAAGCCCGCGGCGGGCGCCCCAGACCTCGACCGTGCATGCACCGAGCGGCAACTCCGGATCGAGCGCCCAGGCGACTCCCGGGGCCAGCAGCGCTATCAGCACCGCGATCCCGAACCGGCAGCGGAGCCTCATTTTCACGACGTCTTGACCACCTCGACCCCGACGGTGCCTCGAAATCTAGCAGCCCCCTCGGGGCCCGCGCTGCGGCGAGGATCGGGTCATTCGCGCGGCCGGCCCACCCCCCGATCGAGGGATGGACAAAGCCCCGAACGGGGGCTGCCGGCCCCGAGCAGGAATCTCGTAAGACCTGCCAGGTGATCCGTCGACGCGTTTTCCGGGCTCGTTACGCGCTGGCCCTGCCGGCGGCGTCGTCGACATGCGGGGGCGCCGGACCTGCGCGCGCGCAGATCGGCAGCGGATGGGCGCTGGTGCTCCGCCGCCGCGGGAGACGCAGCTAGCGGATCGCTCATTTGGTCGGCGTCGGCAGGCTCTGGTCGTGTTTCGCGGTGGCCTGCGCGTTCGCTTTCTGCAGCGGCGTCCGCTCCGGTTTGCTTCCCGCCGCGGCGAGCGCGGACGAGCCCTCCGCTGCGGTGACCTACAGCGCGCCCGCAGACTGCCCCGACTCGGCTGCGTTCATCGCCCTGCTCACGACGCGGGCCGCGGGGAGCTGGCGCTTTCGGGAAGGGACCGGTGACCCTCAGTTCGTGGTGGAGATCCGCGAGGCCCGCGAGGGGAAGCTCGGGCGCCTGCGACGCCGCACGGGCGGCCGGGTCAGCGATGCGCGCGAAGTACGCGCGGGAAGCTGCCAGGAGGTCGTGCAGGCCCTGGCGTTGACCACCACATTGAGCCTGGCGGCGGCGGTCGAAGAGCCCGGCGCCTCCCCGTGGCGCTGGAACGTCGGCGTCGGCGTCGCGGCGGTCGCGCTCCTGCCGCCGGCGCCGATGCTGCAGGCGCGCATCCACGTCGAGACTTCCCCGCTCCAACGAAACGGCCTTCATGCTCCGGACCTCCGGCTGATCTTGGCCCACGCCCGCAACGATCTGCTGTCGGTGGGGGCGGCCCGATTCTCCTTGTCCTCGATCGGGGTGAGTGCCTGTCCGCTGAGCTGGCGCGCGCTACGTGTTTGCCTCGACGGCGACGCGGGCGTGCTGGCTGGCGCCGGGCGTGGCGTCGATCGCCCTCGTTCGATCCTCACCTGGTGGACCGCGGCCGGTGCGTTGGCTTCGGCACGCTGGATCCTCGGCCGTCGGGTGATCTTCGAGTCGTTCGCGGGCCTGCGGGTGCCCTTGCGGCGCACCGACTTCGTGTTCGAGATGCCGCGTCGGCCGGTGGCCAGCATTCCCGCCGCGTGCGCGGTCGGGGGGGTGTCGTTCGCGCGCACGATTCCGTGATCAAAGCGTCCCGTCGAAGCCATCCGTAGAGGAGGGCGCAAGGAAAA
Organism: Myxococcota bacterium; assembly: GCA_046734815.1. Classification (GTDB taxonomy): domain Bacteria; phylum Myxococcota_A; class Polyangia; order Fen-1088; family Fen-1088; genus CAVYGB01. The sequence goes on from JBKPRZ010000135.1 coordinate 37,884, forward strand.
CGTCATGTCCAACGCGCCAGACACCGCACGGATGGCCGCGCTGACTCCGGTAGGAGGCTTGCACGGTGCCTCCGACCGCCGCCGTCTCGCGCTCCTGGTCGACCGGCACCTCGACGTCGCCGGACGGATCATCCGGAACCTGGGCGCGCCGGCCGACGAGCTGGAGGACCTGCTGCAGCAGGCCTTCTCGATCGTGGCGGCGCGGCTCGGTGACATCGTTCCGGGAAAGGAGCGGTCCTTCCTGATCGAGACCGCGGTCCGTCTGGCGGCCAATGCTCGCCGGCGCCGCGCCCGTTCGCGCGAGGTCACCATCGGCGAGCTGCCGGAGGTGCCTGACATCGCCCCGTCGCCGGAGGACCTGTCCGATCGCAGCCGCGCTCTCGGGCTGCTCGATCGGATCCTGGACCAGATGGACGACGGACTGCGCTCCGTGTTCGTCCTGTTCGAGATCGAGGAGATGACGATGGCCGAGATCGCCGGCGTGCTGGAGCTGCCAGCCGGCACGGTTGCCTCGCGCCTGAGGCGGGCGCGGGAGGAGTTCACCGATCGCGCCCACCGCGCCCGCGGCGAAATCCCAGGAGGAAGGAAAGATCCGCCATGAGGGAGCCGCGTCGATTGGTTCACAGCGATGGGCCGGGAGCCCAGCTGCTGAGCGCCGCTCGCGCCTACCGCCCGCCCTCCGCGAGCCGACGGCGGGTGCAGCGCATGCTGGGGCTGCCTGTGGTGCTGTCTCTCGGCGCGACCCTGTCGGCCGCGCTGGCCAGCACCTCGGCCAAGGTGCTTCTGGTGGCGGCGGCCCTGACCGCGACCACCGGCGGCGGGATGATTGCGTACCGGGCGGCGACCCGGCACCCGGCCGTCCCGGTGCAGCGGAGCACCGAGGTGAACCGAGTCCGCGCACCAGCGCCTTTGCCTGCTCCGAACGCGACCGGAATGCTGGCGCCCAGCGGAGCGGCCGATCCCGCCCCCCCGCGGCGGCCACGCAAACACCTGACCAAACCTCCGCCCCGGCGCCTGGCCGCGGTCGCGCCTCGCTCAGCAGCGAGGGTCGCCTTTTCGTCCAATCCGCCGCCCGCGGCCGCGCCGCCGCGTCCAGAGCCGAGGATCGCAATTCCGTCAGAACCACTGCCTGGGGTCGCGCCGTCGCGTCCAGAGCCGAGGATCGGAATTCTGTCAGAACCACTACCTGCCGTCGCGCCGTTCCAGGCGGAGCCGGGGATCGCGCAGCAATCACCCCCCGCGGCCGCGCCGCCTGCCGCCCGCGCGCCAGCCCCCTCTCTGGCGGCGGAGCTGGCGCTGCTCGAAGAGGCGGAGAGCGCCATCCGGAAGCGTCGTTGCGACGAGGCCCTCGCTCGGTTGCAGGAGCACCGGATGGCCTTTCCGGACAGTGCTCTGGCGGAGGAAGCAGCGGTGCTGCGCATCGCCGCTCTCTTCGGCGCTGGCCAGAGGGCTGTGGCTCGGGCCGAAGCGGCGCGGTTCCTCACCCGCTCGAGCAGCAGCCTGCTCGCAGATCGCGTTCGTTCGTTGCTGGCCGCGGACCCGCACGAGTCCAACACCTCACCCAAAGGAGACCAACCATGAGACCGACAGTGACAGGAACACTCGCGCGCTCGCTCTGCCTCTCGATCCCGCTTGTGGTCTTCGCGGCCTGTGCCCGGGACGAGATGTCCCTCGGTAGTGGCGAGTCGAGCCTCAAGAGCGGCACCTTCGGCTTCTTGCCAGGCAGCGCCCCCTGTGACGGCGGTGGTGCACCGACGGACTCGTTCCCCGCGCCCCCATCACCCTCTCCCGCGCCCCCCTCCCCACCAGGTTTCGGTCCGGGTCCGGTCCCCCCGCCGGCCCCCAGTCCACCGCCCCCACCGTCCCCCACTCCCACACCAGCTCCCGGGCCGGCTCCGGGTGCACCGGTCGCCTGCGGGAACCTGTCCTGCCAGACCGGCTCGGTTTGCTGCGACTTCGCCTGCGGGATCACCGGGGAGGTTCCGGCGAGGCGAGGTCTCTGTGTGCAGGGGTCCCGCTGCGGACTGGTGCCCGCCGTCGTGATCGCCTGCAACCCCTGTGAGACAGATGCCGACTGCCGGATCACCGCCAGCAGCTGCACCACACCGGCGTCCAGCTGCCAGTGCCGGGCGTTTGCCCGGTCCGAGGGCGAGTCGCCCTTCTGCAGCCCGTGCGACGCGCAGGCCTGCGCGAGCAAGGTCGCGGTCTGCGTGGAGTCGCCTGTACCGCCGACGCCGCCGGGATACCCGCCGGTCAGGGGGCAACGCATCTGCGTCGTCCGCGACGCGCCCTGATGCCACTCCATCGCCGGGTCCCCCGCCTCCCACGTCAAGGAGATTCCCCATGAGAACAACAGTCAGCACGACGATCACGCGTACCCTCTGGATCTCGATCCCGCTTCTTCTCTTCGCGGCCTGCGCGCGCGATGACGAGCCCCCTGGTGGCGGCAGCAACCCACCGGTCGTCGCTCCCACTCCTCCAGCTCCCACTCCTCCAGCTCCCACTCCTCCAGCTCCCACTCCTCCCGGCGCTGTTACAAGCCCCACTCCGCCACCTCCGGCTCCGGCTCCCGCGCCCACTCCGCCACCTCCCGGGCCGGCTCCGGCGCCCACCCCGCCACCTCCGGGTCCGCCTCCCGTTCCACCGCCTCCATTTGGCGGTCCCTCTGTCGTCGTGCCCGGGCCGATGTGCGGGAACATGGTCTGCGCGGCCGGCTCGGTCTGTTGCACCTCCAGCTGTGGCGGCACCGGCGGGGAGGCTCTCGAGCGCCGTGACTTCTGTGCGCAGGGCGGGTGCCTGCCCGTACCGGGCGTCGTGATCCCGTGCAACCCGTGCACGCAGGACTCCGACTGCCGGATCGTCGACAACAGCTGCGCCGATCCGGTCTCGAGCTGCCAGTGCCGGGCGCGCACCAAGGCAGCCGGCGATCCGTCCTCCTGCAGCCGCTGCGATCCGCAGGCCTGCGCGAACAAGATCGCGGTCTGCATGATAGCGGGCAATCCACCGGTGCCGGTGCCGGTGCCGGTGGCCGGATTCCCGCCGCAGCCGCCGAAACCACAGGGCATCTGCGTCGTGCGTGACGCCCCCCGCACGATGCCCTGATCTCGCCGAGGCCGTCGCTCAGGCACGCTCCCGGCTCCTGCGCGCCAGCCCGCTCTTCGCTCCCGTGAGCCGCGCCCGCCCGATGCCGCCCGCTACGGCGCCGTCGCACCGGCGCGTGGGCCGGCGGCCAGCAGCGGGATCAGGGAGGCAGCGAGCTGGGTCCGGCGCAGGGCCTTGTCGAACGCCCGGCGGGCGCTGCGCAGCCGGGAGTAGACGGTGAACATCGGCACCGACAGCCGACGGGCGATCTCCCGTACCGCCAGCCCCTCGATCTCGTGCAGGTGGAGGACGGAGCGGTGGCGCTCGCGCAGCCCCGCGAACGCGCGCGAAACGCGGGCCCAGGTCTCGGCGTCGGACAGCTGATCGTCGGGCAGGGGACTGTCGTCGACGAAGTCGGGAACGGCGACAGTGGCGTAGCGGCGGGAGCGGCGATTGTGCGCCTGCGCCACCCGGAAGGTGATCCCCAGCAGCCAGTTTTGCAGCGGCCGATCGCAACGGTAGTCGGCCCAGCGGCGGCACATCACAAGGAACACGTCCTGGGCGAGATCCTCGATGTCCGAAGGCGGGACCCCGTACCGTCGCAACATCTTCTGGACGAACTGTCCCTCGGCCTGGACGGCGCGTTGCCACCCGGATGGGTCGACGGGTGGGCGCATCACTTCCGGTAGTAGCGCACGTTCTTCCACTCCACCTGGGACACCTCACCGGAGGGGGGCCGGCCAAGGACGCCGTAGATGCCGTACTTGTTGTAAAAGCCGTTGGGCCCAGGCGTGTCCCGCTCCGAGCTGCTGTAGCGGCGCGCGCAATTGATGTAGAGCTCGATCGTGTTCGTGGCGGTGTCGTGGATGGTGTTCACGTGCACCCATTTTCCGAACATCCCCGTGATCACCGGTGCGCTGCCGGAGTAGACGCGGAGCTGGCCGCCTTCGGCCGGGAAGGCGTCGAGCATGAAGCTCTTGAACACCTGGTGCACGCAGGTGAAGTCCCCCACCGTGACCCGCACGTCCCCCTCGAACTGGTTGCGCCCGGTCCGGTAGTCGTTGTGCACACGCGCTTCACAGCGCTGGATGACGCCCGCCGGGTTCTTCATCATCTTGAAGAACTCGACACCACCCTCCTCGCGGTAGGTGCAAAATGAATCGCCGCCCTCGAACTGCACGTTCTTCTCGGCCGTGTAAGCCGTCCAGCCGCCGGTGAGCTCCGGGCAGGCGCCGGGCGCCGTGGGCGCCCCGACGCCGGCGTCGTCGGAAGGAGCGGGAGCGCTGTCCGGGCCCGGGCTGGGTCCGGTGGACACGGCGTCGGCCGCGCCGCCTCCGGTCGACGCCGCGTCGATGGGTTCGACCCCGCCAGCACCCGACGCCCCCGCGCTGCCTCCGGAGCCGGTCGCGGGCCGCCCGGCCGCGCCACCCGCGCCGGCCGACCCGGTCGGGGGGATCGACGGCGGGGTCGCTGGCGTAGGGGCGCCGGAGCACGCCGCGAAGGCAGCGAACAGAATGCAGGCGGCGAACAGGATGAGGGCGGGGCGTCCTGGGCGGCGCTCGGTGGTGCGCATGTGTTCAATTGCCTCCGATTCGGAAGACCTGTCGCACGCGACGTTCCCCCGCGCGGCCACCGTCTCGCCATCCCCCGAACGGGGGGCCGAAAAGTCCTGGCCCGGGGGCTGCCCGGCGCAGCGGGAAGAATCTTCAATCGCGTTGTCGTCGCAAGGAGCTGTGCATGCAACGCGATCTTCTCCGGCTGCCGGGCTGCCTCACCGCCCGCGCGCAACGCACTCGACAACGCCGTGGGCGCCCCCTGCTGGGCCTGGCCGCTGCTCTGCTCGGCGGCTGCACCGGAGCCATCGGAAGTGGTCTCGGTGGTTCGGAACCAGCCGGCCCCGGCGGCGGTCCGGGTCCCGGCACCGGCCCCGGGCCGGGCAACAACGATCCAGGTGGCCCCGCCGCCTGCATGGGCAGCGGTCAGGCGGGCGTCCTCCATGCGCGCCTGCTTTCGCCCCGGCAGTACAACAACACCATCGAAGATCTGCTGAAGGTCGACGGCGACCCGGCCCGGGAGTTCGGCGGCGGCGCCGATACCCAGCTCGACGACCTGGGCGCCGAACGTCGCGCGAACGCCGCCGCATCGATCGCGCAGCAGGCGGCCGCGCGTCTGGCGCAGTGGGCGCCCTGCGATCCCGGCGCGCCCGACTGCAAGCAGCAGATCGTCGACAAGATCGGAACCCGCGCCTTCCGTCGGCCGCTCGCGGACCAGGATCGCCAGCAGCTCACCACGCTGTTCGACGCCGGGATGAAAGAGAAGGACTTCACCACCGGGGTGCAGTGGTTCCTCAGCGGTCTGTTGCAGTCGCCCGATTTCCTGTACCAGTTCGCCCGACCGGCAGCGGGCGAGCGCGCCGGCACGGTCCGCCCCATCACCGGCTATGAGATGGCCAGTCGCCTTTCCTACTTCGTCTGGGACTCCATGCCGGACGACCAGCTGTTTGCCGCGGCCGCGACCGCCGGCGGCCTGGGCGACCCGGCCAGCCTGGGAAAGCAGCTGGACCGCCTGCTGCAGGACCGCACCCGCTTCCTGCGGGGAATCGGCGGCTTCTATTCGCACTGGCTGGCCATCGACGGCTTCGACGAGCTGGCTCGTGACGACCCGGGCTTCACCACCGCGCTGGTCAAGGCGCTGGGCACCTCGTTGCTGATGAGCGCCACCCAGCTCTACTCCGCGCCGTCGCCGAACCTCTCGTCGCTATTCTCGGGGCAGTCGTATTACCTCGACGGCACCCTGCGCGCCTTCTACGGACAGGCGAAAGGCGGCGCCGACTTCGTGGCAACCGACCTGCCCGGCGAGCAGCGCCACGGTCTGCTCACCCACCCCGCCTTGATGGCTCAGCTGGCCCGCCCGCAGAAGACCCATCCCATCAACCGCGGCCTCTTCGTGCGCGCCAAGCTGTTGTGCCAGGAGATGCAACCGCCCGGCGGGGACATCCCGCAGCTGCCGGAGGCCCCGGTGGCGGGCGTGACGACCCGCCAGGAGGTGGCCCAGCACTCGACCAATCCGGCCTGCGCCGCCTGCCACGCCCTGCTCGATCCGCCCGGCTTTGCGCTGGAGAGCTTCGATCAGCTGGGCCGCCACCGCGAGCGCGAAAACGGCCAGCCGCTCGACACCTCGGGCACGATGCTCAACGCCGGCGATCTCGAGGGCGCCTTCGCCGCGGGCGACGAGCTGCTGTCGAAGCTGGCCGACAGCCACACGGTGCGAAGCTGCTTCGCCCAGCAATATTTCCAGTTCGCCCTCACCGGGGACGCGGTCCGGCCGGTGGCGCCGGCGGACCGCTGCTCGGTGGACCGGCTGAGCGCGCGCTTCGCCGAGTCGGGGGACCTGCACGCGCTGGTCGCCCTGGTGGCCACCAGCGATTCGTTCCGCTTCCGCCTTTCCGAAGGAGCCGCGCCATGAGCTGGAACCGCAAAGGTCTGACCCGCCGGGATTTCATTCATCGCCTGGGCGGCGCCGCTTTCGCCCTGCCGCTGCTCGAGGGATTTTCGGGACAGCTGCGCGCGCAGGTCAACAACCAGCGGCGATCCAGATACGCCGTTTTTCTTTACACCAACGACGGGGTCAACAACCGCACCTTCTGGCCCACGGACCCCGCCGACCCCAGCTCCAGCCCCACGCTCAGCGTGCTCGCGCCCTACAAGAGCAAGATGCTGGTGCTGGGACCGAAGCTCAGCGGTGGCACGCCGATGGGCGACACCGGCCTCACCTACAATGCCCGACCGGCCCAGCACCGGGCCAGCGTCTGTCTGTCCGCCTCGCGCGTGAACCTGCCACTCAACGACGATCAATTTCACGCCGTCAACAAGATCGATGGACCCTCCATCGACTGGGTAATCGCCGATGCTCTGCAAAAGGCGGACGGGGCCAACGCTGCCCCGTTTTCCCACCTGGCCTTCGGCATCCATCCGGTGGGTGGCGACACCCCGTCCGAGGTCACCTTCAACAAGGACGGCCAGTCCCCGCCGCGCATGGTCAGCGCCGAGGAGGTCACCAGACGGCTGTTCGGTGCGGTGGTGGCCCCTGGCGGCAGCAGCAGCGGCGGCGACGCCGATGCCGCGGTCGAGCTGCGCAAACACACCGCCATCACCGACTTTCTCAACGCCCGCTTCGCCACCCTCCAGGGCGAGCTCGGGGCCTACGATCGCCAGGTGATCGACAAGCACCTCACCTCCCTGCGCGCCTTCGAGGACCGTCGGGCCCTGCTGCTCCGACGCCGCAGCAACCCCGGCGCCGCCTGCGGTGTCCCCCCCTCCGGAGCGAAGGTGCCCACCGACGACACCTCCGTCCGCACCGGCGCCGACACGCAGTTCCTGGCGCCCTTCTTCATGCAGAGCATTGCGACCGCCCTGAACTGCGGGATGACCCGGGTGGCGACGCTCAGCTTCGGCTACCCGGGAGGGGGCGGCGCCGGCGGGTTGCGCATGCCCTGGCTGGGCTTCACCGACGCCCAGCACTCGGTCTCCCACCACGGCAACGGTGCCGACAAGCTTCGCAAATACGCCCTCATGAATGCCTGGACCGTCAGTCAGGTGAAGCTCCTGCTCGACGAGCTGGCCGCGGTCCCCACGCCCGGCGGGACCTTGCTCGACGACACCACGGTCTACCTGTTCAACCGCCACGGCGACGGCAATGGGCACACCAACTTCGCCTTGCCCAACGTGATCCTCGGCGGCACCGGCGGCTACTTCAAGACCGGGCAGGTGCTGTCGTTGCCCAGGACCAGTCCCACCAAGGTGCTGATCTCCATTGCCCAGGCGATGGGCGTGGACGTGCCCACCTTCGGCTCCGGCCCGTACGTCGACAGCAGCCCACTGGCCGGGATCAACGCCTGATCGAACCCGGCCAGCCCGCCAGGTCCCCCGATCCGGGCGCTGAAAAACCCTCGAACGGGGGCTCCCCGCGCATGCGAGAAATTCCTAATACCTCCACCTGCCTGTCTCGCAACCCGGAAGGACCTCGGTCATGAGCGCAACCAACACGGCCGCCCGCCTGTCCCGTCTGCTGGCGCTGGGGCTCGTCCTCGCCATCCCGGCGGCGGCCGCCGCCCGCAGCAAACCCGCTTCCCGCCCCGCCGGCCGGCCGATCCTGGACACGCACATCCACATCTTCCAGGTCAGCCGTCCGGGCGGCGTGCCCTGGCCACCGCCGGCCAACAAGACCCTGTACAAGGATTTCGACGTCGAGGCTTACAAGGCCATGGCCACCCAGCACGGCATCACCGGAGCCGTGATCGTCGAGGCTAGCCCCATCTACGCCGACAACACGAAGATCCTCGGGCAGATCGCAGGCGATCCTTTCTACCGAGGCCTGGTCGGCAACCTGGAGGTCGGTAAACCCGACTTCGTCCAGCAACTGGACCAGCTGTCGGCAGACCCGAAGCTGGTGGGCATCCGCGCCTTCCTCTGGGCGCCCACCTTGACCCTCGATGAAACGCAGATCGCCCACGTCAAGGAGCTGGCCAGGCGCGGGCTGACCCTCGACATCATCAGCCGGGGCACCTTGAACCCCAAGGACAAGGTCGAGCAGCTGGCGGCGGCGGTGCCCGACCTGCGCATCATCATCGACCACCTGGCCGGCGCCAAGGGCAAGACCCCCGCGCCCGAATGGACGGCGGCGGTCAAGAAGCTGGCTGCCCACAAGAACATCTACATCAAGTTCTCGTCCTTCTTCGACATGTACAACCCGGCCGCCAGCGAGGACAACCCCTGGAAGGCGCCGACCAATCTGGCTTCCTACAAACCGCATTTCGACGTGCTCTACCGGGCCTTTGGCCCCGACCGGCTGATCTACGGCACCAACTACCCGGTGGTGACCCTGGGCGGGACCGTCGCCCAGCACAACGCCCTGGCCGAGGCGTACCTCGAGCCGCTCGGCACCGTCGTTCGCGACAAGGTGATGTACCGGAACGCCGAGAAGTTTTACTCGCGCCCGAAGAAGTAGCGGCCGGCGGTCCTCCGCCCAGGCCCTCTCGCCCGCAACCGCCCAAAGGAGTCGTTCATGCGAGCTTCCCCGTGCGGAGCCATCCGCACACGTGTGTCCTCTGTCCTGGCCGTCCTGGTCGCCGTGGTCGTCCTGGTCGCGCTGGCCCTGTCCGCCGCCACCGCCCGCGCCGAGCTCACGCTCTACGACAAGGACGGCTGGACCGTCAAACACGACGGTCTGGCCCAGGGTTTTTATCATGTGGGTTTCGGTGACGCCTCCCCGTCGGGCGCTGTGGCCCCCATCCGCTTCGACTTCCTGGGCAGCTATCCGCCCGATGGGTCGGGCAATCACTTTGTCGGATCACGGTTCCGCAGCGGCTGGACCGGAGGGCGATTCAACTGGCGCATCACCAAGCAGGTCTCCGAGCGGACCAAGATCTCGGCCTATCTGGGCATCGCCTACGCCATCTCCACCCAGAACGCCCCCCCGGCAACCAACAACAACTGGGACATCCGCAACGGGTTCTTGCAGATCGAGAGCAGCTGGGGCGATCTGGTCATCGGCCGCGGGGTGGGCCTTTACACCCTCGGTTCGATCATCTCCACGATCACCACCACCTCGGCGGCGCTGGGTCTCGGCCACGCCTGCAGCCTGGACGGCGATGGCCTGGGCTGTTACACCACCGGTTACGGCGTCAAGTTCCCCGGCTTCTGGGCGGGCGCGTTCTACACCACCCCGGACCTGGGCGGCCTGCGTATCAAGGTGGCAGCGCTCGACCCGGTGAAGCTGGGCACCGACGCCATGATGGCCGGAGCGATGCCGGTCAGCCGCGAGTTCGCCCGCACCCCGCTGCCCGCCTTCCAGGTGCTGGCGATGTACGAGGCCGGCGCCGGGGCGGTGAAGGTCAAGCCCTACTTCAACGGCTACTGGCAACGCGTCGGCCGCGCGGGCACTGCCACCACCCTCGACCCCATGGGGGGCGGCGCCGGGCTCGACCTGCAGCTGGGACCGGTCAAGCTCGGCGCCGGCGGGACGCTGGAGAAAGGAACCACTCTCTACGTTCCTCTGTTCGGCCCTGAGATCATCGATGGAGCCGGCCAGCTGCGGACCGGCAACAGCTTCTACGCGCACGGCCTGATCACGCTGGGTTCGCTGGACATCAACGCCGGTTATGGCCAGGCCACCCTCAATCGTTCCGACAACGACAAGGCCAACACCTTGAATATCAACAACACCCAGCGGAACATCTACGCGGGTCTGCAACTGCACGCCGGGCCGCTGACCTGGGTGGCCGAGCTGGACCTGCTGCACCACAGCTGGTACGCCGGCAACACCCAGTCGGTGAGCTTCTTCAGCCTGGGCGCCTCGTTCGGCTACTGAGCCGGCTTCGATCCGGGGCCAATACGACGATGTCCGGGCAGACGGAAGTCGGGGCCGGTCAGGGCAGTCGCCTGGCCGATCTGTCTCCCCAGCAGTGGCGATCGGGCATCGCCGCCTGGCTGGGGTGGACCTTCGATGGCCTGGACATGCATCTTTACACCCTGGTCTACGCCCCCTTCGTGGCCCAGCTGCTGGGCGGGGTCAGCACCCGCGACCCCAGCGTCGGCCGCCACGCCTCGATCATCCAGGGCGGTTTCCTGCTGGGCTGGGCCCTGGGCGGCGGCCTGTTCGGACGCATCGGCGATCGCCTGGGACGCAGCCGCACGCTCTCGCTCACCGTGCTCACCTACGCAGCCTTCACCGGGCTCGCCTGTCTGGCCACCAGCTGGTGGCACCTGCTGGTGTTCCGGTTCCTGTCGGCGCTGGGCATCGGCGGCGAGTGGGCGGTGGGCGCCTCGCTGCTGTCGGAGACCTGGCCACGTCGCTGGCGTCCGTGGATCGCCGCCGTGCTACAGACGGGGGTGAACGTGGGCGTGCTGCTGGCGGTTCTGGCCAGCACCCTGATGTCGGACATCATCTCGGTGCAGCCGCGCTGGATCTTCCTGGTGGGTGTGCTGCCCGCCTTGCTGGTCTTCTGGATCCGGCGCGCCGTCCCCGAACCCGAGGAGTGGCGGGCAGCCAGGCGCGGGGCCACCACGCAGCAGCCGCGCCTGGCCGACCTGTTCGGCGCCGGGTTGCGACGGACCACCTTGCTGGTCATCGCCGTCTGCACGCTCGCCCTGACCGCCCACTGGGCTTTCATGTTTTGGCACCAGATCCAGTTCCGGAACCTCCCGGACGTCATCGGGCAGAGTGACGTCGCCAAGAGCGCCTGGGGCACGAAGCTCCTGTTCCTGGTGATGGTGGCCTCCATCGTCGGCAACTTCTTCGCAGCGGCGCTGGCCCGGGTGATTGGCTACCGCCGCGCCATTGCTCTGCTGTGTCTCGGTTACCTCCTGTCGCTGGTGGAGGCCTACCGGCTGCCGCGGCCGCACAGCGCCCTCTACTGGTGGCTGCTGGGCCCCGGCCTGTTCCAGGGCGTCTTCGCCCTGTTCACCATGTATTTGCCGCCGCTGTTCCCGACCCTGCTACGCACCACCGGGGCCGGCTTCTGTTACAACATCGGCCGTGCGGTCTCGGCGGCGGGCGTGGTGTTCTTCGGTCTGTTCCAGACCGTCGGCGACTACCGGCGCACGCTGCTGTTCGCGGGCCTGCTCTTCCTGCCAGCCGCGCTCCTCGGCCTCCAGCTGCCCGAGCACCCACCCGAGCCCCCCGTCAATCAACCGAGCTCGAAAGCTGGCCCGCGCGGCGCGCTCGAGTCCTGGTGACCGTCGTAGTCGATGAAGTCCTTCTCCGCCTGGAGATCTTGTGGTCCTTGGAGCGCTGCCGCGTATAGGTCTTTTTACCGAGTCCCGTCGAATACGCGGATGCGCGCGAGGAGGCCGCCCTCGCCAACCGCCCAGCCGACCGTGCCGCGCCGGGGGGAAGCTGATGGCGTGAAATCCCGTGTGGGGGAGCGGCGTCCACCGCCGGCCGCCGTCCAGCGACTGATCGTTGCCAGACGGGGCCGCTATTTTGGACGTACTACGGACCCTGCTGCGCCACTGCGTCCGTCACCAGGCAGGACCCGGCCGGCGGTCGCCCTCGAGGGCTGGCTACTTGTCCTCGTACTTGAAGGAGACTTCAGCTCGGCCCGGTAGTGCTCGACCTTGCCGTCCTTGATGGTGCAGTCGAGGGTGCCGACCTCGGCGACGCGCAGATCGCGCAGCGACTTCGAAGCCATCCGGATGGCGGCCGCGGTGGCCTTCTCCCAGGACTCGGTGGTCGTGCCGACCACACTCGATGACCTTGTACACGCTCGGCCATGGCGTCCCTCCGTGGTGGATGAGTGGCGAGCGATACTCGAAGGGGATCTGCGCGTGGTGTTCTACAAATCCTGTTTCGTGCCGTTGTGTAACAAACCAGGGTCATTTCGGGGAACTTGACCGGCATTTCGCGATGAAATTCTGGTTTTGTTGGGTTCGTTTACGACGACGGCGTGAACGGGTCGGCGCGGGTGGCGGAAAGGCTCGGTAACGTTCGCGCTTACGAACAATTAACTTCCACTTGATGACGGCGACACGCTTCCGTCATCGATCGCCGGCTAGTGTGAGGGTCATTGATGGTGGACGAGGAAAACATGACGGTGGCTCTGGTTTCGAGCGCAAAAACCTCCAGCGACGTACACGGGAACAACGCCCGGCGCGCGCGTTGGTGGGCTGTCATGCCGGCAACTCACACGGGGACGGGCTCGTTCTCCGGGTTTCTGTCGACGACACCACTGTTGAGCTGGCGTGGAAACATCATTGACCTCGACCGGAAACACGAACGTGAAAAGTGCAGAGCCAAACCGGGCCCCGATACGCCCGCCCCAGACCATCTCCGTCACCTACACAACCAGGTTCAAAGGGACGCGCACCAGCCCGGCGCCACCGGCCAGCCCGACGGCGACCAGCGCCAGCGCCGACCGCCCCGGGGGGCGGCCTGATCGCGGGCGCGGGGCTGCCTCGCTCGCGCGGGCGGGCCGCCGGACGCTCGTCGCGATCGGCGTGCCACTCCTCTTATGGGTCATCGTTCGCGGCTCGGGTCTCGGCTTGCTGGGCTCGAGCCGCCAGCTGCTGGTGGTCGTCGGTATCGGCCTCGGGCTGGTGATCGCGGGGGCTGCCCTCGGCAGCGGGACGGCGCGGTTCTTCGCGGTGCTGCTGGGGGTCCCGTTCGGGCTGCCGGTGTCCTGGCAGCTCCGCTCCGAGCCGGCCCTCCTGCGCCGCCACGCTCGCTGGTTGGTGGACTTTCTGCGCGAGGAACCGCGCGGCTGCAACACGCCCGGTGGACACCTGGCCTACGGGGTAATTGCGGTCAAGAAGCTCCTGAAAGAGACCGCGCTCCGGCGGGAGCGCAGGACACCGGGCCTGCGCGCCCTCGCGCGGCGCCGATCGAGGCTGGTCGGGCAGGTCCGGCGGATGTCGCGGCGGACGTTCGAGATGTTGTGCCGGGGAGACGGCCGCGCCGCGGAGCTGAGCCGCCGGGAACACGGGATCAGTCAGGAGCTGGCCCAAATCGAGGCGGAGCTGTTCCGCCGGCGCCTGGAGATCCAGAACGGGGTGGTGGCGGCGTTCCTCCGGGCCGCGGAGCAGGTCTGGCGGGTCGAGGCCGTGCGGGGGCCGGCCAGCGAGGACGATCGGCGCCGCTGGCGCACTCTCCTGGGCGAGCTGCAACAGCCCGCCGGCGAGCCGCCCGCGCTGCTGCCCGCGGGGCTGGTGCGCGGTCCGCGGGCGGTGGCCTTCGAATACGGGATGTTTTTCGGGCGCATCGCCCTGGCCCTGCTGTTCACGTTCACGGCTCGGCCGCCGTTCCTGCTGCTGTCGGTGCTGCTGTTCTTGCTGGACCTCTACGTGGTCGAGCCGGTGGTGTTCAAGCTGCACCTGCAGGCGATGACCCTGCTGCTCGAGGTGCGGGGCCACAAGATGGGCGATTGCCGGAGCCAGATCGAGGCCCTGACCGGCGGGGATCGAGTCTTTCGCTTTCCGATCATCGTCCCCAAGTTCTCGTCCAATCCGGCCGCCACCCAGCTGGCGGCGATCATCGACGCCGCGGTCGCGCGGTCGGGGATAAAGCCCGTGCGGGTCACGCCGTTCGCCATGCGCACCGGCGTCCGGCGCACGGTCCTCGAA
>JBKPRZ010000136.1:0-4054 GCA_046734815.1 Myxococcota bacterium
CCTCCGGGAGATGCCGCCCGTGGACGGGGCCGCGCCCGCGCTCGCCGACGCCGCCGAGGAAGACGCGACGTCCGCCGAGGCGCAGCCCGCGGGGGCCGATGGCGGCGCGCCGTCCCCCGACCAGGGGCCGCCTGCCGACGCACCCGTGGGCGGCAGCCCGGACGCGGCGCCCGACCTGCCCGTCGATCGTGCGCCCGACACCGCGACGCCACCGCCGCCGACGGACGCGGCTCTGCTGGCCAACGGCAGCACCTGCGGCGCGGGGACCCAGTGTCAGACCGGCTTCTGCGCGCAGGGGCGCTGCTGCAACGAGGCCTGCGGCGGGGCCTGTTATTCGTGCAATCTGCCGGCCACGCCGGGCGCCTGCAAGCCGATCCCTGCCGGGCAGAGCGCGGGCGGGGGCTGCCCCAGCGAGGCGGCGGCGACCTGCGGATTCGACGGCACCTGCGACGGCGCGGGGGCCTGCCGCCGGCACGTGTCAGGCACCGTGTGCGCGCCCGCCTCCTGCAGCGGCGTGGTCGCGACCACCGCCAGCACCAGCAACGGTCAGGGCGCGTGTCAGTCGGGCAGCAGCAGCGGCTGTGGCAACTACCAGTGCGATCCCGCGACCGCCGGCTGCCGCACCAGCTGCTCCCAGGCGGACCAGTGCCAGCCGGGGTTCACCTGCCTGGGCAACGCCTGCGTGACCATGAACCCGGTGAGCGGGCTGCTGGTCAACGACACGGACGCCTCGCGGGCAGCGCTGTGGTCGGTGGAGGCCAATTTCCAGATCGGGCAGTCCGCCCTGCACCCGTGGGCCGACCCGCAGTGGGCGGGGACCTACCTGCAGGCGCTGGACCCGGCGGCGGGGTTGCTGCTGGGTGACCAGTGGGTGCGCGTGTCGGCCGAGTCCAAGAAATACACCGGCGGTCCCGAGGCGCGCCTCACCCTCGCCCGCAGCGCCGATCTCTACATGTTCGTCGACGACCGCTGGGGCGCGACGCCGACCTGGACCGCCGGCTGGACCAGCACCGGCCTGACCGCGACCGTGTTCGAGGGATCGAGCGGCAAGTCCTTCGGCTTTCACCTGTTCCGCCGGACCGTGCCGGCGGGCAACTTCGATCTGCCCGGCATCGGCACCAACAGCGCCTACAACTACTTCATCGTCGCCGAATGATCGACCGAACGTCAGGCGCGGCCGAAGCGGGCGGCCGAACGCGCCTTGGCCCGGGCGGCTTCCACGTCGCGGTTGCGCGGCGGGGCGACGGTCACCATCGCGTCGACCAGCCGGCGGGCCACCTTGAAGACGTCCTCCACCGACCGGTTGAACATCGCCTCGTTCTGCCGGGAGGGGGCCTGGAACCCGCTCAGCTTGCGCACGAATTGCAGCGAGGCTGCGCGGATCTCGTCGTCGGTGGCAGGCGGATCGAAGTTGAACAGCGTCTTGATGCTCCGGCACATGGCGACCGGAGTCTAGCCCGCTCTACTGCACTTCGCAGAAGCCGTAGTTGCAGGCCGGGCGGCTGGACGGGCAGTCGCCGGGACCGCCGCAGGTCTGGCAGGTGGAGCGGCCGTTGACGCGGCTGTCGTAGTAGCAGCCGCAACCGAACTGCGGCTGGTGGGACATCACCGGGCCCATCTCCTGGTCGCGCTTGACCCGCATGGCGCAGGGAGGGATGTACCCGGCGGCCACGACGGCATCGATCAGCTTCTGCTCCATCTTGGGCACCGAGAAGCGGCGCACGAAGGCGTCGGCGGCGGGCGACGGGATGCCGTTGACGGTGGCGGCGTACAGGTGGATGGGGCCCCAGATCGGGTAGTGCCCGTCGCGCACGTTGGCCTTGTCCAGCGAGGTGGCCGACGAGTCGGGCAGGTAGCCGCAGCTCTGGCCGGCGGCCTGGAAATACAGGGTGCGGAGGTTGGCGCGGGAGCGATCGGCGAAGTCCGAGGAGAGGACGCCGATCGCTTTCTCCGCCAGGCTGGGATCCACCGCCTCCATCGAGTCGCGCACGTTGTCGGCCGAGAGGCGATCGATGCCCCACCAGCCGGTGGGCGGGACGTTGATCGCCTTGGAGGCCAGCTGGATGGTGCCGGTGCCTGAGCTGCGCACGAAATACATCTTGGGGTCGTTCCAGGGCATCAGGTTGCCCTGGTTGCCGCCGGCGCCGAACAGCAGGTGGGCGGCCTCGGCGCTGAGCGCGCGCTGGCTGGACACGGAAGGCACCACGAAGTTGATGGCCTGGATGGGGCCGGTGTAGTCGGCGATGCCGGTCTTGGCCTCGTACCCGCACGTGCGGGCGTGGATGTCCGATTCGCCAATGTCCACCGGGTCACCGTCGGTGCTGAGGCGGCAATAGTGCCTGGAGCCGTCGCCGTCGAAGAAGAAAGCCCAGTTGCCGGGGATGTCCTTGATGAAGTGCTTGACCGGGTCGGGATCGAACATCGACCCGGCGCCCTTGCAGGAGGTCTGCGGCTGGAACACCGCCACGTAGGGCGGATCGTTGGTGGCCAGCAGCGGCGCCACCGCCTGCAGCAGCGGCACCAGGTTGGTCGAGCCGGTGACGTAGATGACGTTGGGTCGGGTGGGATCGGCGCAGGTGATGCTGGGCATCGGCTGCGAGTTCACCAGCGGCGGGGTGGTGCCCAGGTTGGCGGGCGGCACCAGCATGTCGGGCAGGCTGCCCGACTGGCAGAACCCCAGCCGCCCGCAGTTGTCGAAAGACTGGCACTGGGCGGTGGTGCAGGCGTTGGCGAAATCGCCGGGCGCCTGGGGCGGGCCGTAGAAACAGCCAGGCGGACCGAGGCCCGAGGAGATGCAGGTCCCTCCCTCGCCGCACACCGGGTGCTCGGGGAAGCTGGCGCAGTCCGCGTCGGTGTGACACTGGACCGCGTTCTTGTCGACGAGCATGCTGCAGGCGAAAAGCGGCGCCCAGCCGACCAGGCCGAGCAGGCGCCACCCGAACCGGACACCAACGTCGCGTGTGTGCACCGCTTGCCTCCTTCCCTCGATCAGAAGCGCCCGCCCAGGTGGATGCCGTCCCAGGCCAGGCCCACTTCCAGCCCGCGCTCCTTGCGGACGTTCAGGCCCAGGTAGGTGCTGACCGCAGCCGCCACCACGGTGGTGCCGGCCAGGATGTCGCCCACCAGGGCCAGCCGCGCGTTGGCGGTGGCCTTGTGGTGCAACCGCTCGGGCGTCACCGGGTAGCTGGCGCGCAGGCGGTCCAGTTGCCGCGACCCGATGATGGCGGCGGTGTAGACGCCCACGGTGCCCGCGGCCAGCACGCCGGTGATGGTCAGGCTGGTCACGACCACCCGTCGGCTGACGCCCGATTCCGGGCCGGCGCTGGCGGCGGCTGCGCTGCCGGCGGGCGCGGCGCCCGCCTCCAGGTGGACCTTCACGGTCTCGCCCGAGGCCACGTCCACCTCGCGCGACACGCGCGGGCGGCCGGCGCAGGCCAGCACCACCTTGCGGTGCCCGATCGACACCAGCACCGACCGTCCCAGCGGGGTGGTGCCGGCGGGCTGGTCGTCCACGCTGACGTCGCAGTCGACCTGGTCGCTGGTCACGGCGATGTAGCCGACCCGGCCGCGCAGGACCTCGATGGTCTCCTGCACCTCGGACCGGTGGGCGGCGTTGGGGCCGGTCTCGGCCAGGAATCGCTCCAGGGTGCGCAGGGCCTGGGCGTATTCCTGCACCTGGTATTCGGTCTGGCCGATGTTGTACAGGACGCTGGCGCGCGGCAGCAGCTTGTAGGCCTTGCGGAACTCGACCAGGGCGCCGCGCAGATCACCTTCGTTGTACAGGTCCACCCCGCGCTGGAAGTGGCGGGAGGCCTCCTTGCCGGCGTTCTCGCTGCCGGCCTGGGCATCGGCGGTGCGGGCCACCGCCGGGGCCGCCAGCGCCAGGGTGTACAGCACCAGCGACAGCAGGCGGGCGCGCATCATCGGCGGTCCTCCGTGTACGGATCGCTCGAGTCGATGCGGCGGCGCTTGGGCTTCTCGGGCTCGGTGCGCGCGGGCGCTTCGGCGGGGGCGGCGGCAGCCGGGGTGGGCGGCGGCGCGGCCACCGCCGGGG
>JBKPRZ010000137.1:0-6061 GCA_046734815.1 Myxococcota bacterium
GAACAGCACGAACAGCAGCGGGATCAAGACGCCGGGTCGCGAGAAGAAATTGACGAACGGCTTGGTGAACGAGTCGGCCAGGGTGCGCGGCGGCTTGCTGTCCTGGGGCTCGGGCGCCAGCAGGACCGCGGGGATGCCGACCAGCAGCAGCAGCGCGGCCATCAGCTGGTACACGCGGCCCCAGGGGATGTGAGCGGACAGGACGAAGGCCGCTGCCCCCGCGGCCAGCATGGCGACCCGGTAGCCGGTGATGAAGGTGGCGGTCCCCGACGCGCGCTCGGCGCCCGGGAGGATGTCCGCCCGGTAGGCGTCGATCACGACGTCATGGCTGGCCGACAGGAAGGCCAGCAGCACCGCCAGGCCGGCCATGCGGGCCGGGCTGGTGCTGGGGTCCACCGCGCTCATCGCCAGGATCACCGCGGCCAGCCCCAGCTGGAACACGATCATCCATCCGCGCCGGCGGCCCAGGAACGGCGGGACGTAGCGGTCGAGCAGGGGAGCCCAGATCACCTTCAGGTTGTAGGGCAGGCTCACCAGGCCGAAGACGCCGACGGTCTTCAGGCTCACCCCCTTGTTGGTCATCCAGGCGCTCAGGCTCTGCCCGCTGAGCAGCAGCGGCAGCCCAGAGGCGAACCCCAGTGCGATCAGCAGCCACACCCGCTTGCTTCGGAAGGCGTCCAGGAACCGAGCCACGCTTTACCCTTGCGCGATCGGCCGGAGAGCGCAACCCCCGTCTCGTCGCTGGATGCGGCAATCGGGGCCGCGAGCGCGGTGCCGAGGTGTCGGGTGGAGGCGGTTGGGCGGGGGCAGGGGCGGTGATATGAAGGCGAGCCGGAGGTTTCATGGCCGGAACGTCTGCTGTTCGTTCGCCGTGCGCACGGTTGCTCGGAACACTGTTGATGCTGCTCGCGGCCCCGCCGCTGCGGGCGGCGCCGCCCGAGCCGCCGCGCGTGCGCCAGCGGGTGGCGGGGCTGGACATCGACGTGATCGGCGAGCTGCGCGGGTTCAAGGTGACCTTGACCGCCCGCGCGCTGGAGCGGGGCCTGGACGTGATCGACGTCCGCCTCTCGGGCCCGCGCGCCGAGCGCCCGCCTGCCTTCACCCTGAAGTGGGCGATGCCCTCACACGACGTGGCCGGGCAGTGGACGCCGGCGCGGCTGATGGACAAGGGCATCAAGCCCGACTGGGGCCGCAGCCGCCTGGAAGCGACCATGTTCGCCAAGAGCGCGCCGGTGGTGACGTTGTTCGGAGCGGACAACGGCAACGTCCTCACCTTCGCGGTCTCCGACGCGCTCAACACCCTGGCGATCGGGGCGGGGGTGCGGGAGGAGGACGGCTTCATCTACAACGAGGTGGGCTTCTTCGGCGAGCCCCACGTCCCGCTGGCCAGCTACCAGGCGCAGCTGCGCGTCGACCGGCGCCGGGTCCCCTACTACACGGCGCTGGGCGAGGTGGGGCGCTGGTGGGCGGGGCTGCCGGGCATGAAGCCCGCGGCGGTGCCGCCCGACGCGCGGCTGCCCATCTATTCCACCTGGTACAACTACCACCAGAAGCTGGACCCCAAGGAGCTGCTGGCCGAGCTGGCGGTGGCGCGCGAGCTGGGCCTGCGCACCATCATCATCGACGACGGCTGGCAGACCCTGGACAGCTCGCGCGGCTACGCCTACACCGGCGACTGGAAGCCCGAGCGGTTCCCCGACATGAAGGGCTTCGTCAAGGCCTGCCACGCCCTGGGGATCAAGGTGATGTTGTGGTACGCGGTCCCGTTCGTGGGGCAGAAGGCGGCCGGGACGGGCAAGTGGCAGGGCAAGACCCTGCGGCTGGAGGATCGACTGGCGGCCTACGTGCTGGACCCCCGCTACCCCGAGGTGCGGGCCCACGTCATCGACCTGTACAAGCGGGCGCTGGCCGAGTTCGAGATCGACGGCTTCAAGCTGGACTTCATCGAGCGCTTCGTGGCCGACGAGAAGACGGTGCTGGAGGCGAAGGACGGACGCGACTTCGCCTCGGTCAACGAGGCCACCGACCGCATGATGACCGACGTGATGGCCGAGCTGCGCAAGATCCGCCCCGACGTGCTGATCGAGTTCCGCCAGCCCTACATCGGCCCGCTGATCCGCAAGTACGGCAACATGTTCCGGGCCAGCGACTGTCCCAACTCGTACCTGGCCAACCGGATCAAGACCCTGGACCTGCGGCTGCTGAGCGGCCAGACGGCCGTGCACGCCGACATGATCATGTGGCACCCGGGAGAGCCCGTGGAGGCGGCCGCCCGCCAGCTGCTGCACATCCTGTTCTCGGTGCCGCAGGTGTCGGTGCGGTTGCGCGAGATCCCGGCCGACCACCGCGAGATGTTGACCTTCTGGACGCGCTACTGGACCGACAACCGGCCGGTGCTGCTCGATGGCGCGCTCGAGCCGCTGTTCCCCGCCCAGAACTACCCGGTGGTGATCGGGCGGAGCGCGTCCAAGCAGATCATCGGCCTTTACGGCGACGGGGTGGCTCCGCTGGACGGCAAGACCGCCCGCCCGGCGATCGACGTCGTCAACGGCACCGGCGGCGGGCAGGTGGTGTTGCTGGTCACCGGCAGCGCCGCCCCGGGCAGCTACCGCTACCTGGTGCGCGACTGCCGGGGCCGCACCGTCAGCCAGGGGCAGCTGCAGCTGACCCTCGGGGCCCACGCCCTGCCGGTGCCCCCCTCGGGGCTGCTGTCGCTCGAGCGCACCGCCGGCTGAGACAGGAGGGGCCGACGAGGACGGGCGCGTGGTCCCCGCGTTCGAGATGTGACGCGCGCGGCGTCGTGCTTTCCGCGCGGGCGGTCCCACTTTGAGGGGCAGAGGCCTGACGTCATCGGGGAGGAGCAAACATGCCAGCAAAGCGCGAGGTGATGAGTCCGAAGGGAAACAAGCGCTACGTCCGGCGGGACGCCAAGGGGCGCATCCGGGAGGTCGACGACATGGGGCGCTCGCTGTCTCAGGACCGCCGCCGCAAAGCACGCAAGACCACCACCAAGGGCCAGGGGGACAAGGGAGACCGCGCCACCGCCAGAACCGGGCGCAAGCGGGCCGGGGCCGCCCGCCGCAAGCGCGCGCTGAGGCTGCCCGCCCACCGCGCGCCCATCGTGGCCTGACCGCTATTCGATCTGCACCAGCTCGGGGGCCAGCGACGAGATCGCGAACAGGCTGCGCTGCTGCCAGTTCAGCTGGGGGCTGGAGAGGAAGGTGACCTGGTAGCGCTGGTCCGCCGGCAGCTCCTTGATGCCGAGGATCCAGGTCACCAGCGACTTCAAGCAAGACGAGTTGAGGAACGCCAGCTCCCTCACGTCCATCACCACCTTGCGCAGCTGGTGCTGGCGCGCGTCCTGGTGCACGCCGGTCAAGAAGCGGTCGAGCGCGATCCGCGAGTTGATGCTGGCATTGCCCGAGAGCGTGCCGAGCAGGGTGCCGGCCGCCTGGTCGACCCGAGCGGCGGCGGTGATGTCGTCTTGGTCTTGGAAGTTCATGGTTGGCCGAGCGCGGCAGTGGCCCCGGCGCACTCCGGCGCCGTGGAACCCCCGGGCTGATCCTCCATCGGACGGATCTCCGCGTACATTGAGCGACAGCCCGCTGGGGGCCGGGCGCGCGGGTTTCAGCGGCGGTCCGGCAGCAGCAGCCGCACGACGACCCAGGCGCGCTCCGGCAAGCTGCCGCTAATCGTTCAGACCACCGGCGCCTGCGGCTGGGCCGCGGCCGCCAGCGGCAGCTCGACGGTGAAGGTGGCGCCGGCGCCGGGGCTGCTCTCGACCGCGATCGAGCCCCCCATCTCGTCGACCAGGCGCTTGCTGATCCACAGGCCCAGGCCCAGACCCCCGTAGCTGCTGCTGGCGGCGGCGCGCTCGAACCGCCCGAAGATGCGGCGCTGGTCCTCGACGGCGATGCCGATGCCCTGATCGCGCACGACGATGCGCACGCGGGCACCCGCGCGCCGGACGCTGACCAGCACCGGCCGCTCGCGGCCGTACTTCGTGGCGTTGGTGAGAAGATTCGTCAGCACCTGCTCGAGCGCGCTGCGGTCGGCCTGGGCGCTGAGGTCCTCGCCCGGCTCGAGCTCGATGGTGCAGCCCTGGTGCGCGGCCACCGGCCCGTAGCGGCCGATCAGCTGCAGCAGCAGCGCGCGCAGCGGGGTGGGGGCCGGCTGCAGCTCGGGGCGGCCGCTGGCCAGGCGGGACATATCCAGCAGGGTGTCGACCAGGTGGTTGAGCCGTTCGACCTGGCGGTGCAGCGCCGCCACCGGCTCGCTGTCGCCCGGCCGCCGCAGCAGCCGTTCGGTCTGCAGGCGCACGGTGGTCAGCGGCGTGCGCAGCTCGT
The DNA here is from genome assembly GCA_046734815.1 of Myxococcota bacterium. Lineage (GTDB taxonomy): Bacteria > Myxococcota_A > Polyangia > Fen-1088 > Fen-1088 > CAVYGB01. Next base: position 4,347 of record JBKPRZ010000137.1, read on the forward strand.
GCGCCGCAACCGACAGGAAGTCGTCGCGCAGGCGCACGGCCTCCTCCGAGGCCCGCACCCGTTCGGCGGCCACCGCCCCGGCCTCGCGCAGCGCCTGCTCGCGGAAGCGCAGGCGCCGGTAGGCGACCGAGGCGTAAACCGCCAGCGCCGACATGCCCGCCGCCTGGACCAGCCACTGCGCCGCGATGCTGGGCGGCTGCCCGCTGGCGATGACGATGGCCAGGCCAGAAGCCAGGGTCGCCACCGCGGCCGCCGAGGTGGCGCGCGGGTACTCCTGCAGCACCACCGCGATCACCAGCGGCATGGCCAGGATCCAGTGGAAAAGCGGGCTGGCGAAACCGCCCGTCAACCAGGTGAGCAGGGCGAAGAACAGGCTGGAGCTCACCGCCAGCAGCAAGGTCAGCCGCCGCTCGGCAAGCGGCGGGATCCGCCCGAGCAGCAGCCCGGTGACCGCGATCTGGGCGGTCCACAGCAGCCGCACCCCGAACACCCCCGGCGAGAACCGGTGCAGCGCCAGCGTGTCGGCGAAGGTGAACAGCAACGTCACCGGCGCGCAGAGCAGGATCACGCGCCGGCGCTCGCGCAGGGCCGATCCGCGCTCGAGGTCAGCCTCGTCCATGGAGGCCCGAGATCCTAGCGCCTGCCCGCCGCGCGGCCAGGTGACCCGCGGTGGGCGAGGGTGCGAGGGGAGACTCCATCAGACCCCGGCCCGACGTGCGGTCGGGGTGACCGGAACCCATAGTCTGGGCGGGAGGGTTTCATGAAGGCGCGGGTCGTCGTGGCCGGGCATGCGCTGCATGCGCAGCTCATCGCATTTCCCCTGGGGCTGCTGGGCATCTCGCCCAGCTGGGACATCGCCCGCCTGGTGACCGGGCGGGGCCTGTGGGGGGCGGTCGGCTACTGGACCATCGTGGCCGGCGTGATCAGCGCCCTGGTGGCAGCGGTGCCGGGCACGATCGATTACCTCGGCATCCCGCGCGGCACACGCGCGCGCCGGGTGGGCACCTACCACCTGGTGCTCAACGTCCTCATCGTCGGGCTGTTCGCGCTGTCCCTGCTCCTGCGCGGCGGCGGCGACCGCGACTACCAGCAGGTCGGGTGGCCGGCCATGTTGCCCGGCTGGGTGGGGGTGGCTCTGGCGGTGGTCAGCGGCTGGCTGGGCGGCGAGCTGGTCGAGCGGCTGGGGATCAGCGTGCACGAGAACGCCGCCGTCGACGCGATCTCGTCGCTGCGCGCGCGGCGGCGGCATCAGCGGGCCCCCCGGCTGGCCCCCGTGCGCTGAGCGGCCCTCAGCGGCAGGGGCAGCCGGCGGCCAGGCGCTGGCAGGCGACCGAGTCGCCGTTCTCGAAGGCGGCGTTGCACATGGCCGCGTTGCAGCCGCGGGCGGCGCAGTTGAGGCTGCCGCACACGTTGCCCCCGTTGTCGACCGTGCATCTGTGGTCCTGGAAGAACTTCACGCAGTCGGCGTCGGTGGCCATCCCCGCCTTGGCCCGCGCGACCAGGTCGAAACACTCCTGGGCGACCGGGTTGGCGGGCGGGGCGCCGCCGGGCGGGCAGTTCTGACAGGCCGGTTCCAGCTGCCGGCAGATCGCCACCACCAGCGGGTTCGAGAAGCACAGCGCGATGCCCCCGTCGCTGGGCACCACCGTGCCGGCATCGCTGCCGACGGGATCGGGCGCGGCGTCGGGGCTCGGGGGCGGCTCGGGCGCGATGGG
>JBKPRZ010000138.1:0-12733 GCA_046734815.1 Myxococcota bacterium
GTCTGGGGCACCGGCGGCGGCCTCGAGGAAGGTGAAGGCGACGGCCACGGGCGCGGCCGCCGGCCCGAGCTGTTCGCCCGCGTGATCGGCAACGTGGAGGCGGCCTGGCCCCACCGCGACGACCGCCCCTTCCTGTCGCACAAGGAAGCCACGACCCTGCGGACCGAGGATTACTTCCCGCGCCTCCCCGCCGCCCTGTGGCCCGAACGCGAGCCCTACGTGGTGGTGATCGAGCTGTGCGTGACCGAGGAGGGCCGGGTCAGCGAGGCCGCCCTCTTATCGCGCGCCTCCGCCCGCCTGGATCCCGTTGTGCTGGCCGCCGTCCGCGGCTGGCGCTACCGCCCGCGCCTGGAAGGCGGCAAACCCAGCCCCTTCTGCCACGGCGTGGTGATCAAGTACGAACGCCACTACTGAGCGGGGAAGAGGGCGCTTCGCGCCCCCTCCCCCGAGCCCCCTCCCCGGAGAGGGACAGGGCCAGGTGAGATGCCGTTGGAAAATGGCGTGTGTCTCCGCCAGGCAAGCCTGGCTACGAAGACAGAAAGTGAGCACTCATTGACGACGAACGCTCGCGGGCATCTAGCGCACCACTTTCTGCGTTCGTAGCCAGGCTTGCCTGGCGGAGACACACGGCATGTTTCACCGCGAATCCACCTGGCTCTGTCCCTCTCCGGGGAGAGGGCTTGGGGGAGGGGGCGCGCAGCGCCCTCTTCCCCGTCTCACGCCACCGTCTGGGCGGCGCCGTGGCACTTCTTGTATTTCTTGCCGCTGCCGCAGGGGCAGGGGTCGTTGCGGCCGACCTTGGGTTCGGCGCGGCGGACCGGGCGGGGCTCGCCGTCGCCGTTGGTGCCGGCGCCGCCCTGGGCGGATTGCTGCGGCTGCTGGGCGCCGCCGCCCGACTCGATGGTCTTGCGGGGTGAGCGGCGCTGGGTGGCGGCGGGGATCTCCGGGGCGGCCTCGTCCTCGCGGCGGATCTGCACGTGGAACAGCTTCTCGCAGACGTTCCGCTGGATGGCGGCCATCATCTCGCCGAAGACCACGTAGCCTTCTTTCTTGTACTCCTGCTTGGGATCCTTCTGTCCGTAGCCGCGCAGGCCGATGCCCTCGCGCAGGGCCTCCATCGACTTCAGGTGGTCGATCCAGCGCGCGTCGATCTCTTCCAGGAAGAAGTGCCGGGAGAGATACATGAAGAAGGGCAGGGTGAACTCGGCCTCCCGCGCCTCGACGATCTTCGCGATCTCTGCCCACAGGTCGGCGGCCAGTGCCTCGCGTTCCAGCGAGCCCTTGAACTTCGGCGAGAAGCCGAACCGCTCTTGCAGGGCGTTCCGGAACGCGTCCAGGTCCCAGTCCTCGGCGTGGCGGTTGGGCGGACAGTGCTCGTCGAGCAGCGAGCCCAGGACGTCGTCGCTGAGGTCGAGCACCCGCTCGCGCTGCTGGACCAGCGAAGAGGCCACCTCGGTGGACAGCTTGTCCAGGGTGCCAGTGCGGTCCTCCAGGATGCCGTCCACCTCGAGGTACGAGCCGAACTGGCGGTAGATGGCCGAGCGGAAGCTGGCCGGGTCCAGCGGGATGGTCAGCACCGTGGCCTTGGGCGTCTCGTCGGAGGCGGGCGCCGGGGTGGCCGCGGTCTGGGTCAGCGATTCCACCATGCGTCCCAGCACCGGGCGCACGGTCTTGGCCAGCGATTCGACCGTGTGCGCGCCCGAGGTGCTGGGCAGCGGCGCCACCTTGCCGGCCTTCTTGTCGTCGGCGGTCAGCTCGGGCGCGTAGCGGCCCTCGAGAACCTGGCGGCGCAAGGCGTAGATGGTCTTGCGCTGCTGGTTCATGACGTCGTCGTATTCCAGCAGGTTCTTGCGGATGTCGAAGTTGTGCCCCTCGACCCGCTTCTGCGAGCTCTCGATGGTCTTGTTCAGCCAGCTGTGCTCGATGGGGACGTCCTCTTCCATCCCCAGCCGCTCCATCCAGCCGGTCAGCCGCTCGGCGCCGAAGATGCGCATCAGGTCGTCTTCGAGCGACAGGTAGAAGCGGGAGCTGCCCGGGTCACCCTGCCGGCCGGCGCGGCCGCGCAACTGGTTGTCGACCCGGCGGGACTCGTGTCGTTCGGTGCCCAGGATGTGCAGACCGCCGGCGGCGAGCACCTCCTGCTTCTCCGCCTCGCAGACCGGCTTGAAGCGTTCGAAGGCGGCCTTGAAGGCGACCGGATCCACCTCGTGGCCGGGCTTGGCGGCATTCTCCGGATCGACCTCGGCCCGCGCCAGGAACTCGGGGTTGCCGCCCAGGATGATGTCGGTCCCGCGGCCGGCCATGTTGGTGGAGATGGTGACCGAGCCCTTCTTGCCCGCCTGGGCCACCACGAAGGCCTCGCGTTCGTGCTGCTTGGCGTTCAGCACGCTGTGAGGAATGCTCTTCTTGCGCAGGAGCGAGGCCACCACCTCGGACTTCTCGACGCTGACCGTGCCCACCAGCACCGGCTGCCCGCGCTTGTAGCAGTCCTCGATCTCGTTGACGACCGCGCGGAACTTGCCCTTCTCGTTCTTGTAGATGACGTCGTGGTGGTCCAGCCGGCGCATGGGCCGGTTGGTCGGCACCACCACGACTTCCAGCTTGTAGATCTTGTGGAACTCCTCGGCCTCGGTGTCGGCGGTGCCGGTCATGCCGGCCAGCTTCTTGTAGAGGCGGAAGAAGTTCTGGTAGCTGATGGTCGCCAGGGTCTGGTTCTCTTCCTGGATCTCCACCCCTTCCTTGGCCTCGATCGCCTGGTGCAGGCCGTCCGACCAGCGCCGCCCCGGCATCTTGCGGCCGGTGAACTCGTCGACGATGAGGATGGTGCCGTTGTCCACCAGGTAGTTGACGTCGCGCTTGTACAGGGCGTGGGCGCGCAGGGCCTGGGTCACGTGGTGCAGCCAGGCGATGTTCTCGGGGTCGTACAGGTTGTGGATGGCCAGCCGGTGCTCGACCCGGTCGACACCCGAGTCCGTCAACATGGCCGAATGCGCCTTCTCGTCGACGGTGTAGTCGATGTCCTTGCGCAGCGAGGGGATGATGGCGTTGACCTTCTGATACAGGTCCGCGGACTCCTCGGCCGGCCCCGAGATGATGAGCGGGGTGCGGGCCTCGTCGATCAAGATCGAGTCCACCTCGTCGACGATGGCGAAGTTCAGATCGCGCTGCACGTAGCGTTCGATCGAGTCCTTCATGTTGTCGCGCAGGTAGTCGAACCCCAGCTCGGAGTTCATGCCGTAGGTGATGTCGTTGCGGTACGACTCCTGCCGCTCGGACTCGGTCAGGCCGTGGACGATCACGCCCACCGACATGCCCAGGAAGTTGTAGATGCGGCCCATCCACTCGGCGTCGCGGCGGGCGAGGTAGTCGTTGACGGTCACGACGTGCACGCCCTTGCCCGTCAGGGCGTTCAGGTAGCAGGGAAGGGTGGCCACCAGGGTCTTGCCCTCGCCGGTCTTCATCTCGGCGATGCAGCCGCGGTGCAGAACCATGCCGCCCATCAGCTGGACGTCGAAGTGGCGCATGTTCAGCACGCGCCGGCCCGCTTCGCGCACGGTGGCGAAGGCCTCGGGGAGCAGCTGTTCCAGGGTCTCGCCCTTGGCGTAGCGCTGCCGGAATTCGCCGGTCAGCGCGCGCAGCTGCTCGTCGGACTTCGCCTGCATGCCGCTTTCGAGCTCGCCGATGCGAGCCACCAGCGGACGGAACGACCGCAGGACGCGGGCGTTCTTGGTGCCGAATATTTTCTTGAGTATGTAACCGACCATGCGACCTGATGACTCCGGTCTGGGCAGACGGAGTGGCCAAACTTATTGCGCCGCGCCCGGCGGCGCAAGCCACCCCGGCTGAAAAACAGGCGCCGCCGGAGAAAAAGTCCGGGTATCCGGCGGCACCGGCCGGAATCAGGAGGCGGCGGCGGCCTGACCGGGGGTGGGGCCCTCCACCGCGCCCGTGGTCTGCAGGGCGCGCGGGGGCCGGAAGAACAGCGCCAGCAGCACGGCGGCGCCCAGGGACATGGCGGTGGGCACCAGGAACAACGATCGGTAGTCGGTCTGACCACCCGCGGTCCAGTGGACCTGCAGCTTCACGAACAGCCACTTGGCCGCCAGATCGCCCAGCCCGAGGATCAGCAAGTTGAACAGGCCCTGGGCGCTCGACCGGACGTCCTTCGGGAAGGCGACGTCGATGAAGATGTAGACCGTGGCGAAGAAGAATGCGTAACAGATGCCGTGCAGCACCTGCACCGCGATGATGGCCTCGGGCACGTTGGGCAGCAGGGCGAAGACCGCGAAGCGCGCGCCGTGGCCCAGGATGCCGATCACCAGCGTGGTCCGCCAGCCCAGTCGGGCCAGCGTCCAGCCCAGCACGGCCATGGTGAGGATCTCGGCGACCTGACCGATCGCCATCACGAACATGATGTTCTCGGGCCGGATGCCGATCTTCCCCAGGAAGGCGCCGGTCATCAGGAAGTAGCCGTTGTGGATGGTCGCATCGATGAAGGTAGCGATGTAGAGCACCAGCAGGAACGGCGTGCCCAGCAAGCGGGCCGCACGTAGCCAGGCCAGGCGGTCGGCGGCGCCGGTGGCGCGCTTGGGCGGGGTATGGGGCAAGGTCAGGCTGTACGCGGCCAGCAACAGCGATCCCACCCCGGCCACCACGAAGATGTAGGCGCGGGCGTCTTGCAGGGCGGCCCCGCTCTGCCCCTTGAGCGCGAAGTACAGCGGGAAGGAGGCGAGGATCCAGCCGATGGTGCCGCCCATCCGCACCAGCCCGAACTCCTTCTGCGCGTCCTTCAGGTTGGCGAAGGCGATCGAGTTCGCCACCGAGATGGTGGGCACGTAGAACAGCGAGTGGATCAGCATGAGGCCGAAGAACAGCGGGAACGAGCGGGTCCAGTAAAGGCCGAGCATCGCCAGGCCGCCCATCAGGTGGGAGAAGCCCAGGAATCGCTCGGCGGCGAAGTTGCGATCGGCGAACTGGTTGCCGAAGAAGATGGCGACGATGGCGGCGATGGCGAAGGCGCTGCCGACCAGCGAGATCTGGGTGGCGGAAAAGCCGAGGTCGGCCATGTACGGCCAGACCAGCGGCAACCAGGCGCCCCAGACGAAGAACTCGAGCACCATCATCACGAACAGCCGATTGCGGACTGATTTCATGGCTTCTCCCGCGTGTGGGTGCAGGGGCTCGACCGCCGACACCGTCTCCCCTCCGAAGAGGACCTGCCCCCTTTAGATGGCCCGGCGGTTTCTGGCGTCACTCTCGATGCATCCATACCATGGAGCCAAGCTTCAGTGATACGATGCGGGGCGGGGAGGTCGTTACACCATGCAGCGGTGGATGTTGTGGAGCGGGTTGGTCGCGGTGTTCGGCGGCGCGTGTGTCACCACGGGCAAATATGACGCCAAGGTCAACGAGCTTGCCCAGTCGGTCAAGCGGGAACAAACCCGGGCCAGCGAGATCGATCGGCTCAAGGGCGAGCTGGCCGAGACGCAGGGGGCGCTGGATGACTCGCACAAGAAATACGATCGGGCGGCGGGCACCATAGGCGAGCTGAAGGAGCGCCTGACCAAGCTGGGCCAGAACGTCGACCAGCTGGCCAGCGAGCGCGGCAAGCTGGCGGCGGGCCTGGAGGACGCCGAGAAGCGCCTGGAGGAGCTGCGCCGCCAGAAGCTGGCGGCCGAGGCGCGGGCGGCCACCTTCCGCAACCTGGTCGACAAGCTGCGCTCGATGATCGACAACGGCCAGTTGAAGGTCACCATCCGCAACGGGCGCATGTTGATCGTGCTGCCCAACGACGTGCTGTTCGACTCGGGCCGCATCGACTTGAAGACGGCGGGGAAGACCACGTTGACCCAGGTCGCGCAGGTGCTGTCCGGGATCAGCGACCGCCGGTTCCTGGTGGCCGGCCACACCGACAATGTCCCCATCAAGACCGCGCGGTTTGCCTCGAACTGGGAGCTGTCCACGGGGCGGGCGGTCGAGGTGGCGAAGCTGTTCGTGGGCGCCGGCATGAAGCCCGAGGTCGTTGGCGCGGCCGGCTACGCCGAGTTCTCCCCGGTGGCCTCCAACGACTCGGCGGAGGGCCGTGCCCAGAACCGCCGCATCGAGATCATCCTCGAACCCAACCTCAGCGACCTGCCGAACCTGGAGAGCTTGCTGTCCGAAGTGAAGCGCTGACGACTCTCCCCCCTGGGGGGCGGCTCTCAGCGGCGGAAGTGGGGCGCGAAGTCGGGGCCCAGAGTGGCCTGCAGGCGGGCGAGGGCGGCATCGGCTCGTTCGGTTCGCATGTGTGCCAGGGCCACCAGGCTTGCGGTCCTACCGTTGGGCATCCCGTAGCGGGCGACTCCTTCCAGGTCGTCGATCAGGCCTTCGAGGTGCAGCTCGCCGATCAGGCTGCAGGCGCGCTCCTGGATCCACATGTCGCCGCTGGAGAGCATCTGCCTGATCCCGTCGGTGTCGGCGCTGGAGAAGAACTGCATCGCCACCAGGGCCGACCACACATCGTCCGGAGCGTCGCGGTACCGATCCAGGAACTGCTCCTTCAAGCTCGCTTCCCGAAGGCCCAGCGGCGGCGCAGCCTGCATCTGGCGTGGATACTCCCGGGCGAGCTCGGACCAGTTTCGCTCGGGTCCCCCGGGTCCCCCCACGAGGGCGTCGAGAAACACGTCGGTCGATGAGTACTCGGGCACGGGAACGGGCTCATCGTGGTCGATGAACGTCACCATGCCCGCGAGCGGACCTTCCAGGAAGACACCGGCGTAGTTGCTGTTGTCGTCGGTCCAGAAAGCCCAGAGCGCAGCGAGATCGTCGCTGCCGATGTGGTTGCGGATGGCCTCGCTGTCGCGCAGGACCTCGTGATGCGCGAGCAGGCGCATGGACAACCCTTCGGCGCCGGAGCTTCCGTTGGTGGTCTCGTAGATGGGATCGAGGGCGCCGGGAAAGCCAGCGCCCAGCTCCGCCCTCCACCGGTGCCGCTCGTTCCCCTGCAGAGGGGACAGCAGGGCGTTGGCCCGGCGAAGCAGCTCGAGATAGAGGGCGCTCACCACCGGAGCATACCCCTCCCTTGATGCGCAGAGCGCAGCGGACTCGATGGGCCCGCTGCGCTCGCGGGTGCGGTTACTTCAGGTACTCCTTGCGGTTGACCGGGGAGGGGATGACCGGGCGATCGGGGAGGACCTTCTTCAGCGCTTCCAGCTCGGGCTCGCCGGGGCCCAGCGGGAGGGCGACCTGGCCCCGCTGCACCACCGACCGCAAGATCCCCATCATGACCTCGAAGCCCTGGTACGCGCTGTCCCCGTTGCAGGGGTGCACCCTGGCGTCGTCGTCCAGCCAGTCGGCCATCTGGTCGACGTAGGGGGGCATGTCGAGGTCGTAGTTCATCGAGCCGCCGCCGCTGAAGGTGCCGTTCTTGGTGACCGCCCGCCAGCCGCCGCCGGTCAGCGCCTCGGCGAAGCCCTCGGTGCCCTGCGCCCCCACCCGGTTCTTGCGCCACCAGGCCTCCACCTCGGGGACGTCGGGCGCGCCCGCGCCGGTCTCGACGTAGCCGCGCACGCCGTTCTTGTACTGGATGATGCCGGCCACGTAGTCCGCCGAGGGGTGGATGTCGGCCATCTTGCCCAGGCCGGCCGCCTGCCCCATCACCCACTCGGCCTCGCCGCTGCCGTTGTACCAGCCCATCAGATCGACCATGTGGGTCAACATGTGGGTCATCCAGCCCACCGCCTGGGCGTAGACCGTGTGCACCCGACCGATCTCGCCTCGGGCCACGATCTCCTGGACCTTGCGGTAGTGCTCGCCATAACGGTGCTGGTGGCTGACCACCGTCTTGATGCCTTTGCCGGCGAGCGCCTCCTTGATGGCCAGCGCCTCGTTCATGGACAGGGCGATCGGCTTCTCGTAGGCGATCATCTTCGCCCCGCACTCGATGCCGATCTGGATGAGCGGCAGGCGCACGTGGGGCGGCGTGCAGAAGCAGAACAGGTCCGGCTTCAGCTTGCGGGCCAGGGCCGCCGCGTCGCCGGACGTCTCGGTGACGCCCAGCTCGGAGGCGGCCTTGGCCAGCTGGGCGGGCACCACGTCGGCCAGGCCCACCAGCGCAAAGCGCGGGTTCTTCTTGAAGGCGGCGGCGTGGTGCAGGCCCCGCTTGCCGGTGCCGACCACCACCACCTTGTATGGACCGGCCATGGCTCAGGCTTTCTGAGCGCGATCCCAGGCCACCAGCGCGCGGATGGTCTCGTCGGCCTCCGCGTCGGTCAGCTCGGGGAACATGGGCAAGGACAGGCACTGGGCCGCGTTCTTCTCGGACAGCGGCACGTTCGGCTTGGCGTCGGCCAGCTTGCCCCAGGGGTAGCCCTCCTGCTGATGGATGGCGATGGGGTAGTGCAGCTTGGCGTCGATGCCGGCGTTGACCAGGTACTTCTCCAGCTCGTCCCGCTTGGGATGTTCGATCACGTACAGGTGGTAGACGTGCCGGTAGCCCGGCGGCTCCACCGGCAGCGTGTAGCTGGTGCCCTGCAGGCCCTTGGTGTAGCGGGCGGCGATCTCGCGCCGGCGGTCGGTCCAGCGGGTGATGTGCTTCAGCTTCACCGTCAGGACGGCGGCGTGAAGATCGTCCAGGCGGCTGTTGAAGCCGAAGCTGTGGACCGACCGCTTGAGCGAGCCGTGGTTGCGCAGGCGGCGGACCGTTCGATCGATGTCCTCGCGGTTGGTGGTCACCGCGCCGCCGTCGCCGAAGGTGCCCAGGTTCTTCTGGATGATGAAGCTGGTGGCCACCGCTTCGGAGAACTCACCCTGCTTCCAGCCCGGGCCGTGGCCGTCGATGCCCTGGGCGTTGTCCTCGACCATCCACAGGTTGTGCTTCTTGGCCACCTGGGACAGGGCCTTCATGTCAGCCGACAGGCCGTACAGGTGCACGGGCACGATGCCGACGGTGCGGTTGGTGATCGCCGCCTCGACCTTGGCGGGATCGATGTTGCGGGTGACCGGGTCGATGTCCACGAACACCGCCTTGGCCCCGGCGATCCAGATGGCCTCGGCAGTGGCGAAGAAGGTGTTGGCGGTGGTGATGATCTCGTCGCCCGGCTTCACGTCGAGGGCCATGAACACCAGCCAGAGGGCGTCGGTGCCGGAATTGAGCCCGATGGCGTATTTGCTGCCGGAGTACTTCGCCAGATCCTGCTCGAACCGCGTCAGCGCCGGCCCCATCACGTACTGGTTGCTCTCGAGCACCTGGTGGATGGCCTCGTCCAGCTCCTTCTTGATGCTGTGGTACTGGCGGACGTGACCGTAAAACGGAACCTTGATCTCGGGCATCTGACTTTCCTCCCTCAGCGCAGTGGCCTGAACGCAGGCACACGGGCCTACACCAATCTTCTGCGGCCAAACGGCGCAGCCTGGTCTTATTGATGTCTACTTCGAGCCGGACCGCGGCGCGCGGGGCGACCCGAGCGCGTCAGAGCCGGCCGAAATTACACAGCGGCGGCGTGGGCCTGGCTCCGGTGCAGCTCGGCCAGGATGGCGTCGACGTTCTTCTTGGCGTCGCCGAACAACATCAGGGTGTTGTCCTTGTAAAAGAGCGGGTTGTCCACGCCGGCATAGCCGCTGGCCATGCTGCGCTTCATCGCCACCACCGTCTTGGCCTTCCAGACCTCCAGGATCGGCATGCCGTAGATCGGGCTGGACGGGTCGTCGAGCGCGCCCGGGTTCACGATGTCGTTGGCGCCGATGACGATGACCGCGTCGGTCTCGGGGAAATGATCGTTGATCTCCTCCATCTCGAACACGATGTCGTAGGGGACCTTGGCCTCGGCCAGCAGCACGTTCATGTGCCCGGGCAGGCGGCCGGCCACCGGGTGGATGGCGAAGCGCACGTCGGTGCCGCGGTCGCGCAGGATCTTCGTGACCTCGTACAGCGGGTGCTGGGCCTGGGCCACCGCCATGCCGTAGCCGGGGACGATGATCACCCGCTGTGAATCGCGCAGCAGCTGGGCGGTCTCGGCCGCGTTGATGCTCTTGACGTCGCCGGCGGGGGCGGCGCCCTTGGCCGGGGCGGCGCCTTCCTCGGCGCCGAAGCCGCCGAAGATGACGCTCCAGAACGACCGGTTCATGGCCCGGCACATGATGTAGCTGAGGATGGCGCCGCTGGACCCCACCAGCGCGCCGGTGATGATCAGAAGGTCGTTCGACAGCATGAAGCCGGCCGCGGCGGCGGCCCACCCCGAATAGCTGTTGAGCATCGAGACCACCACCGGCATGTCGGCGCCGCCGATGGCCATCACCAGGTGCACGCCCAGCAGCGAGGCCAGCACGGTCTCGCCGATCAGCGGCTGCAGGGCCGCCCCCGCGCCGGCGCCGACGAAGCGCGAGCCCATGCCCACGCAGGCCGACACCACGGCCAGGTTGATGAAGTGGCGGGCGGGCAGCAGCAGCGGCTTGGACCGGACCACACCCTGCAGCTTGCCGAAGGCCACCACCGAGCCGGTGAAGGTGAGCGCACCGACGAAGACCCCCACGAAGATCTCGACCTCGTGGATGCGCGCCTCGGTCCCGGTGAGGTGCATGTTCGGATCGAGATAGCTGGCGAAGCCGACCAGCACCGCGGCCGCGCCCACGAAGCTGTGCAGGATGGCAACCAGCTGAGGCATGGCGGTCATGGCCACGCGCGCGGCCAGGGTGGCGCCCACCAGCGCCGCCAGCCCGATGGGCACCACGATGAACCCATAGTTGCTGACGTGGGGGCCCAGGGCGGTGGCGATCACGGCCAGGGCCATGCCGACCATCCCGAGCAGGTTGCCCCGGCCTGCGGTCTCCTGCGCCGAGAGGCCGCTGAGGCTGAAGATGAACAGCAGCCCGGCAGTGATGTAGGCGAGCGTGACGAGACTTTGTGGAAGCATCGGTTACGACCTACGCGTCTTTGCGCTACTTGCGGAACATGCGCAGCATCCGCTGCGTGACCAGGAACCCGCCCACGATGTTGACCGAGGCCAGCAGGATGGCGCTGGCGCCCAGGAGGGTGACCGGCGAGGAGGGCGGGCCGCTGACCTGCAGCATGCCGCCCACCACGATGATGCCGCTGATGGCGTTGGTGACGCTCATGAGCGGCGTGTGCAGCGCCGGGGTGACGTTCCAGATGACCTGCCAGCCGACCACGCAGGCCAGCGAGAACACGGTCAGGTGGGACAGGAAGGCCGAGGGGGCCACCTGGCCGAAGGCGATCAGGGCCACCGCCACGACCGCCAGTGCGAAAGCGGTGAGGGCGGGGCTGCGCTTGCGCTTGGTCGCGCCGGCCGCCACCGCGGCCGGATGGGGGCCGGTGGCGGGTCGCGGGGCGGGCGCTTTCTGCGCGGGCGCGGGGGCGGGTTCCTTCTTCGGCGGCGGCCACATCAGCTCGCCGCGCAGGACCACCAGCGCGCCGCGCACCACCTCGTCCTCGAGATCGACGTGGAAGGTCTTGGCGCCGCCCATCTCCGCCAGCAGGTGGGCCAGGTTCGATCCATACAGCTGGCTGGCGGTGGGGGCCAGCCGGCTGGGCAGGTCGACGTAGCCGACGATGTGCACGCCGTGGCGCTCGACCACCGCGCCCGGCTGGGTGCAGGCACAGTTGCCGCCGTTCTCGGCGGCGAGGTCCACGATCACCGAGCCCTTCTTCATGCTGCGCACCATCTCCTCGGTGATCAGCACGGGGGCGGGCTTGTTGGGGATGAGCGCGGTGGTGATGATGATGTCCACCTCCCTGGCCTGGGCAGCGAACATCGCCATCTCGGCCTTGATGAAGGCGGGGCTCATCTCCCGGGCGTAGCCGCCCACCCCTTCGCCCTCCTCCTTGACGTCGAGCTCGATGAACTCGGCGCCCATGCTCTTGACCTGTTCCTTGACCGACGGCCGCGTGTCGAAGGCGCGCACGATGGCGCCCATGCCCCGGGCCGCGCCGATGGCAGCCAGACCGGCCACCCCGGCGCCGATGACCAGAACCTTGGCCGGCGGCACCCGGCCCGCCGCCGTCATCTGCCCGGTGAAGAAGCGCCCGTAGAAGCTGGCCGCCTCGATGATCGCGCGGTAGCCGGCGATGTTCGCCATCGACGACAGCGCGTCCACCTTCTGCGCGCGGGTGATGCGCGGGACCTGGTCCATGGCCAGCGCGGTCAGCTTGCGCCGCACCAGCCGGTCCAGAAGATCCTTGTTCTTGCCGGGAAAGAGAAAGCTGATGACGGTGGTGCCCTCGCGCGCCAGCTCGGTCTCGTGCACGCCCAGCCGGGCGTGCTGATCGGGCGGCTGCACCTTGAGGACGATGTCGGCCTCCTGCCACAGCTGCCGCACGTCGCCGATCACGCGCGCCCCGGCGGCCTGATAATCCTCGTCGTTGAAGGCCGCGCCCTCACCGGCCCCGCTCTCGATCAGCACCTCGAACCCCAGCTTGATCAGCCGGGCGGTGGTCTCCGGAGTGGCAGCGGCTCGGCGTTCTCCCGGTCGGATCTCCTTGGGCACGGCCAACTTCATAGGCCGCGGATCTTAACACTTCCGCCGACCCCCGCGACCGCAAACGGGTACGAGGATCTGCCACCTCGGATCCTGCGCGACAGACATCTTTGCGTGCGTTGGTCCTATCCAGACCAGCAATGTCTGCGCGTTCCCAGCCACGATTGTTTTCCACCGTGCGATCGTCGCGCGTGCGATCGCGCGCGAGGCGGCTGGCGTGCTCAGGTCCAGCCGGGGGAGCGGAGGGTGAGCTCGGCTTGGT
>JBKPRZ010000139.1:0-21840 GCA_046734815.1 Myxococcota bacterium
CGCTGGTGGAGCTGCGCAAGGAGGGCTGCCTCGCCCTCGGCCAGCTCGGCGCCCCCGAGGGCCTGGATCCTCTGATCCGCGTGATGAACGAGGACCCCGACACCGGCGTCCGCTACATCGCCGCCAACGCCGTGGGCCGCATCCCCGGCCCGAAGACCCGCACCGCCCTCGAACAACGCCTCCCCCGCGAGCGCGACCCCCTGGTGCAGTCCGCCCTCAAGGCGGCGCTCCGCAAGCAACCCCCATCGCCCTGATCACTGCGGCGCCCGCGCCCGCGCTGCGACGCCAGAGGGGACGTTGGCGAAGCCGCTCTCGACCAGCAGGGCATGCAGACCGCCCGGCTGCATGCCCTCGCCTTCCTTCGCGGCGTCGGCGTGGAACCGGGCGACGCCCACTTCGCGCCCGACGGAACCGTGTCACTGGCGAGCGCCCCCCCGCGATCGAACTGACGGAAGTCGCGCAAGCCCAACGACCACCGTTCGACGGTCTGCCGACTGTCGCTCGACTGTCGGCGCCACCGCCCGCGCGGGGCCTCAATACCCCTGCAGGCGGGTGTAGACGAAGATCCCCAGCACGACGAACACGTCGATCGCCGCCACCGCTATCAGGTCGGGCATCCGGAAGCGGACGACCAGCTTGGGGTCGTGGCGGGTGGTGGCGGAGTACAGGGCGCCCACCAGGCCCAGGACCACCCAGAGCACGTAGTGGAAGGTCAGCGACAGGAACAGGGCGGAGGTGGCGAAGCCCGTCAGACAGGCCAGCAGGGCGGTCGCCCAGATCTGGGCCACCCGGGCCTCGGGGGTGCGCTCGCGACGCAGGATCGCCAGCACCATCTTGAAGGCCAGGTACATCACCGCGGTCCAGAAGAACAGGCCGGGGACGCCGGTCTCGCCCAGCGCGAGCATGAACGAGTTGTGGGCGGTCAGCGGCTGGTGCTCCTGGAACTGGGACATGCCCACACCCACCAGCGGCGACTCGCGGCCCATCTGGATGGCGGCCGCCCACAGCTCCAGACGCAGCTCGCCCGATTCCTCCGCCTCGGCGCCGCTGCGGCCGCCCAGCAGCATGATCGGTATGACCGCCAGCCCGCCGAGGATCAGTCCCAGCCGTCCCAGCCGCCGCAAAAAATACACGCCCAGCACCGCCGCGAAGGCCAGCTGCCCGCTGCGCGAGCGGGTGAAGATGTCGGTGGCCGCCACCACCACCGTGGTCACGGCCGCCAGGGCCAGGCGCGCGGTCGACCGGCGCAGCTCGAACAGCGCGAAGGCGAACGCCACCGCCATGCTGCCCACCAGGGCCAGCTCGTTGGGGTCCTGCATGATCCCGCGGTAACGCACCCGCCTGTCGATCGAGGTGGTGCCCAGCAGGCCCACGTGTTCGCACAGCAGGTCCTCGCGGTCGTGTTCGGTGCGGCACTGCTCGCTGCTGCCGCAGTTGCCGCCGATCGGGACCATCACCTCGGACAGCTCCTCGTGCGGGTGCACACATTCCAGAGGGGCGAAGGCCTGGTGCAGACCAACGCTGGCGATCGCCAGCGACACGCCCAGCACGCCCGCGCCCACGGTGGTCAACGCACGGAAGGTCTGGGCGCCCTGCGAGAGCACGACGAAGATGACCAGCGACACCATGATGGTGATGCCCTCGTTGGCCAGAGCGTGGCGCGCAGCCACCAGCATGCTGACCACGTTCCAGATCAGATGGGCGGCGATCCAGGGCAGAAGCGGGCTGCGACGCGGGCGCGAATAGGCCAGCCGCATATCGAGAGCAACCCCCACCAGCGCCAGCCCCACCAGGATGTACAGGAGCGGCACCTTGGCCAGCGACGGAACGATCTCCTGCGGACGGATGTAGACGAAAAAAAGAAGCGCGAGGATGCCCGGTGTGGCGAACATTTCAAAAGAACCGTATCGTAGCGGCTGATGCCAATCCGACGGCCCTTTCACCTCTGGCTGCTGCTACAAACGGGCCTGGTTTTTTGCGCGGGGTTGATGGCAACCCAAGCGGGCTGCGTGACCCCGCGGCTGATGTACGACTATAGCAGGGAACCCGATCCCCGTGCTCAGGAGTTCCCCATCGGACCCGGGGACAAGCTGCGCATCTCCGTGTGGCGCGACGAGGAGCTGACCACCGACGCGAAGGTGCGGCCCGACGGTGCCATCACCGTGCCGCTGGTGGGCGAGATCCGCGCCGCCGGTCGCACCGCCTCGCAGATCCGCGACGAGATCCAGTCCAAGCTGACCGCCTTCATGAAGAGTGAGACCGCCAAGGTCACGGTGATCGTGGCCGAGGTGTTCAGCTATTACTTCACGGTCAGCGGCAACGTGGAAAAGCCCGGGGTCTACCGGTGGGGCAGCTACGTGACGGTCATGGAGGCGATGACCCTGGCGGGTGAGCCCAACCGTTACGCCGACCTGGAACGGATCAAGATCCTGCGGCGCGATCCCATGGGCGGCGGCGTCCTCAAACGCATCCCCATCAACTACGATCTGCTGCGCAAGGGCGAGCGCATGGACCAGAACATCGTCATCCTGGCCGGCGACAACATCATCGTTCCCTGATCGCCGGCGGCGAGGTGCAAATGGGGGCAGCGGGGGAGAGCAACGGGGCCATCCGCGTCCTGCACGTGCTCAACACGTTGCAGACCGGCGGCGCCGAATACCTGGTGCTGAACCTGGCGCGGGCGCTCGACCGCCAGCGCTTCCCCATGTTGGTCTGTAGCCTGCAGGGTGATGGGGAGATCGGGGACGAGCTGCGGCGGCTGGGTGTCCCCGTGTTCGTGCTGCAACGGCGCGTGGGGCTGGACCCGCGCCTGCTGCCCTGGCTGGTGCGGCTGATCCGGCGCGAGCACGTTCGCATCGTCCACACCCACAACGTGGCCCCCTGGCTGTACGCCGGCATCGCCGCCCGGCTGTCGGGGGCGGCGGTCTGCCACACCGAACACTCCAGCCTGTTTGCCGACCAGAAGGCGCTCAAGCAGGCCGAACGGGTGCTGGGGCGGATGAGCAAGGCGGTGATCTGCGACGGCGAGGACGTGCGCCGTCAGCTGCTGGACGAGCAGCGCCTGTCCCCGCGCAACGTGGTGCTGGTGTACAACGGCGTGGACACCGCCCTGTACGGCCAGCCGGTGGACCGCGCCGCCGGCCGCCGCGCGCTGGGCATCGACGAGCGGGCGCTGGTGGTGGGGACGGTGGCGCGCCTCGAGCCGGTCAAGGATCAGGCCTCGCTGCTGCAGGCCTTCGCGGCGGTGGCGCCGGGCCTGCCCGACGCGCGGCTGTGCCTGGTGGGCGACGGCTCGGCGCGCGCGGCGCTGGAGGAGCAGGCCCGCCAGCCCGCCCTGGCCGGCAAGGTCCATTTCCTGGGCCGACGCGCCGACGTGGCCGCGCTGCTGCCGCTGTTCGACCTGTTCGCGCTCTCGTCGGTCAGCGAGGGCCTGCCGCTGACCATCCTGGAGGCGATGTCGGCCGGCCTGCCGGTGCTGGCCACCGCGGTGGGCGCGGTCCCCGAGGCGGTGGTCGAGGGTCAGACCGGGCGCCTGGTGCCGGCGCGCGATCCGGTGCGCCTGGGCGTCGTGCTGGGCGAGATGCTGCGCGACCCCGCCCTGCTCCACCGCATGGGCGCTGCCGGGCAGCAGCGCGCGCGCGATCTGTTCGATCTGAAGGTGATGACCCGCCGCTACGAGGACCTGTACGCGGCCTGAAGGTCCTCCAGACACAGATCCACGTGGCGGGCGTGGGTGCGGAAGCTGAGGATGCACACCCGCAAGGTGAAGGCCGCTCCCTCCGGCGTCGGCGCGCGCGTGCTGGACAGGTGCACCCGCTGCCGCCCGTTGATGGCCGCCAGCCAGGCCATGTTGCGCGCGTCCCAGGCGGCGAACGGCTCGCCCGGCCGGCGCGCCAGCCGGAACGCGACCAGCGACAGCTGCGGCCGGGCGACGATCTCGACCGGCAGGCCCTCGGCGATCAGCTGATCCAGCCCCTGCACGAACCGCTCGGCCAGCGCCAGCTTCTCGGCCACCTCGCGGCGGAACGCCTCCGCTCCGTGCAACATCAGCGGCAGCCACAACCGCAGGCCGCGAAAGTCGCGCGTCAGCTCGGGGCCCAGCTCGGCCGGGCTCCAGGTCAGCGCCGCCGCCGGGCCGGCGCTGTGGGCGCGGCGGGCGAGATCGTCCAGGTACACGGCGCCCAGCGAGAAGGCCTCCCGCAGGGTCTCGCCGTCGCGGGCCAGCAAGCAGCCGGTCCCGTAGGGCAGAAACAGCCCCTTGTGCGGATCGAAGGTGATGCTGTCGGCCCGCTCGATGCCGGCAAGCCGCACCCGCCCCTCGGGCACCAGCACGAAGGCGCCGCCGTACGCGGCGTCGACGTGCAGCCACAGCCGCTGCTGCGCGCACAGATCGGCGAGCTCGGGCAGCGGATCGATCGCGCCCGTGCTGGTGGTGCCGGCCGAGGCCACCACCAGGAACGGGGTCCAGCCCGCGCGCCGGTCCTCCGCCAGCGCCGCCGCCACCGCCTCGGGTGACAGGCGGAACAGCCCGTCCGCGGGTAGCACGCGCAGGTTGCGGGCCGGGATGCCGGCGATGCGCACCGCCTTGGCCACGCTGTTGTGCGCTTCGGTGGAGGTGTAGACCACGGCCCGCGAGAAATCGCCGCTGTCACCGAAGTGGGCCTGCCGGGCCGCGATCACCGCGGTGGCGGTGGCCACCGAGCCGCCCGCCGTGAGCAGCGCCCGCGCCCGCTCGCCGTAGCCGAACTGCGCGCACAGCCAGGCCAGCACGTCCTGCTCCAGCCGGAACAGCGCCGGCGAGGGCTCGGGCATGCCGGTGTAGCGGTTCAGGCCGTCGGCGATCAGGTCGGCCAGCGCGGCGCTGTAGATCCCGCCGCCGGGCACGTAGGCCAGGTAGCCGGGACCGGGCGCGCACAGCGAGACCGAGGCGGCCCGCTCGAGCAGCGCCAGCGCCCCGTCCATCCCGCCGGCCAGCGGCTGCTCGCCGATGGGCTGGCTGACCGCCGCGATCACCTCCGGGACGGCGGCGGCGGGCAGACCGCCGGCGGGCGCGCGGGAGAGCGCCTCGATGTGATCGAGCACGAAGCGCCCGGCGCGTTCGAGCCAGCGCTCGGCCAGAGCGCGCGGCGGCTCGAGCGCGGGGGGCCCGGGAGCCGGTGCGGTCGCCATGGGCCGCATCTTGTCCGCCCGGACGGCCGCTGGCCAGCGCGCACCCGACGCGGCGGGCGGTTCTCTACAGCGGGCAGCCGCCGAAGTGGGTCTTGCCCTTCTTGCGCAGCAGCGCCTTGCCCAGCACCTCGTTGCCGATGGCCTTGCCCACCGTCAGCCCGGCCTGGTTGGAGAACTCGAAGTGCAGGCCGCCGAAGATGCGCGAGCGGCCCGCCTCGGCCGCTGCCGCCGAGAAGCTGGCGTAGCTGCGAGCCTGGCCGCCCGGCGACGAGTCGGTGACGTGCGAAAAGGCGATGTTGTCGTCGCAGAAGAATCCCGCCAGCACGGTGGCCGCCGCCGCCGAGAACGAGCTGTGACCCGAGGTGTGCTCCGGCGTGCCACCCGCACCGCCCGCCCGCGGCTTCCAGGTGGGGTCGGGGTCGGTGAACGGGTTCTCGTCCTCCGCCGCCTGGGCGATGGCGGTGGCCGGGCGCCAGTGGGCGTAGGTGAGCTTGGTGGTGAAGGTGGGACCCACGGTATCCGCCAGCGCCATGCCCAGCAGGGCGAACAGCCGGGTCTCGTCGGCCAGGTCCAGCTCGCGGCCGGCCACCACGTCCAGCGCGATCCGCACCCATTCGCCGGGCGGCTGCACCGTGCCCCCGGCCAGGCTCCAGTACTGGAATACGAACGACTTCTCCGGGTCGGGCAGGGCGGCGTTGCCCAGCAGCTTGATCTCCGCGAAGGCCGCGGCGTAATCCAGCGTGCCCAGCGCGGGCGGGCCGGGGGTGATGTATTCGGCCGGGTTGGCGACCGCGAACGGGCGCAGATTGCGGTACTGGATCGCGCTCCAGGCCAGCGGGAACTTGCCCACCCCCTTGCTGGCCGGAGCCACCTCGTTGACCGCCGACCCGTCGTCGGCGCGGGCGGCCAGCACCTGGGCCCCGACCTTCTCGCCCCAGCTGCGCCCGGACTTGACCTTCTTGCTGGTCCCCAGGACGGCCATGTCCGATTCCAGCTGCGCGCTGAAGGCGGCGGCCTGCTCCGGAAACAGCCCCACCAGCACCGCGTTCGCCGCCGCCGACGCCGCCGCCGGGCCGCTGGCGTTGCTGGGCACCGAATCGTCGGGGGGCACCAGCGCGAACTGCCGATCCACCCCGCCGCAGTGGCTCTCGATGCCGTTGACGGCGTCGTACATGGCCACGTTCACCATGGCCAGCGCGCGCGCCGCCTCGGCGTCGATGGCCTTCTTCAGCTTGATCGCCGCCAGCGCCTGCCGGTTCCAGATCGGCACCACATCCAGCTTCGCCTCGGTCGCCAGCGGGTGCCGGGTGGTGTCCACCGCCTCGCCGGGATCGACGGGCGCGCCCGGCTCGGCCGGATGGCACATCAGCAACAGCGTTCCGGCCAGCAAGGAGGAGACCGATGTGGAAGGCATCTCCTGCCTCATCGACGTGCGGCGGGCCGCGGTTTAGCGACGGGCCGCCGATCTCAGGGCTCGTTCCTGGCGACGACCGCCTGGAGGCGAGGGCCCCCTGGCGGCCGCTCCCTCCAGCGACGGTGGCGGGGCGGGCGCGCTCAGGCGGCCCGCACGGCGCCCGTGCGGGCGGGGGTCTCCCAGATCTCCGACAGCACCCGGCCCTCGAGGAAGCGAGGTGGGGGGATGTCGAGCATGCTGAGCATGGTCGGCAGCACGTCCAGCGGCGAGACCTTGGGGATCTCCATCCCCTGGCGGATGCCCGCGCCGTGGATGATCAACATCCCGCGCGGGTGGTGCATCCCCTCCTTGGGCGTGGGGGCATCGGTGGCGAACAGCTCGTCCAGGTCGTAGCCCTCGGGCTTGGCGAAGGGCGCCCCCGGAAAGGTGTAGCGGACCGACTTGCCGGGATCTTTGCGGGACAGCCCGCGCGGCGTGAGGGTGAGGATGTCGCCGGTCTCCTCGACGTGGATGGCGTCGGGATGGGTGCCCCCCTGGCAGCGGGCCGCCCGCAGCAGGTCGCGCACACGCGCGCGCACCGACGCGTCGGGGATGGTGACGTTGTATTGCGGGAGCATGGTCGGCACCACGTCGGTGAACCCGCGCGGTCCGCGATCGACCCCTGTGATGGCCAGGATCTTGGTGAGGTCCTTGAAGCGAACGGCGATCTTGCCCTCGGGGTACAGCTCGTGGACGTAGGGCTGCTGGCCCATGCTCGAGGCCAGCACCACGACGGTGTCCTGGTCGACGAGGCGCAGGAAGCGACCGAGCAGCTCGTCGCACAGGTCGTAGCCGTATTCCACCGCCTCGCCGTACTTGACCTTCTCCTCGGGGCTGGCCGGCACGGGGAAGCCCGAATCGTCCATCGCCCGCCAGTAGTGGTGCATGTAGTGGGCGGCGTGGTTGGTGTGCCAGGTGGCGAAGTCGGGCCGGTAGCGCCGGTACAGGGACGCGAACACGTCGAAGTTCACCAGCGGCTGCAGCGCCACCCGCTTCCAGCGCAGGTGGGGCCGCGCCCGCTCGAGCGCCAGCTGCTGCACGATCCGCCCGGCCGTCGCCGCGGTCATCCCCAGGCGGAAGACGTCGGCCGCCTCCTTCAGCATCCCCAGCGGCCCGCTGGCCTCGGTCACCTGGTTGTGCACCTGGGTGTAGCGGCGGTTCAGCTCCTGAACCGGGCGCACATATTCGGGAAACGTCTCGGAACCGGGGGCGAAGGGGCCGGGCACCATGAAGCCAGGCACCGGACGGGGCGGATAGGCGCTGATGCTGCCAAAGACGCCCACGGACTTGCCAGCCTCGGTGACGTAGTCCCAACTTCGCTTCGCTTTGATGGTCTTCGAGTCCTGCTCCAGGACGGTGGCGCCGTGTACGCTCCTGTCGACACCGGTGTGCATGGTGACCCAGGTGATCCAGGGATCCAGGTGGGGCGGCTTCTCCAGGGCCTCGGGCGACGCCCAGGCACCCTCGCGGCGCATGCGCGCGAGATTTGGCAGGCGCCCGCGTGCGATCATCGGGTCGATCAACGACCAGGTGATCTCGTTGAACTCCAGCAGAAGGACTTTGCGGCCGCGCCTGGACATCTCTTGAACTCTATCCGATATCGGGAGCTGCACGGAATGACTGGACCACAACTCGAGAACGCGACTGGACCGGATTTATTTCGCCCCGTCACGCCGGGATCGAACGGCGCGGGGGCGGCGCTTGCCGACGGCGTCACGGCGGCGCCCGGCCGGCGGCTGCGGGTGCTGGCGCTCACCAAGGTGTTCCCCAATCCGGTCCAGCCGCTGGCGGCGGCCTTCAACCGACAGCAGTTCGGCTGCCTGGCGCGCCGGGCCGACGTGCAGGTCGTGGTGCCGGTGCAGTGGTTCCCGGGCGCCGAGCGGATGGGCGCGCGCACCGAGGCGGGCAAGCTGGCCCGGGTCCCGGACTTCGACTGGGTCGACGGGCTGTTCGTGCGGTACCCGCGCATCTTCCACCTGCCGCGCATCGATTACCCGGTGGCGGCCGGTCTGTACTTCGCTTCGCTGCTGCCCCTGTTCCGGCGTCTGGCCCGCCAGGCCGACGTCATTCTGGGCTCGTTCGTCTACCCCGACGGCGTGGCGGCGGTGTGGCTGGGCCGGCTGCTGGGGATCCCGTCGGTGCTGTACGCGCTGGGTTCGGACGTGAACGTTGCCGCGAAGATCCCGGGCGTGCCCGCGCAGCTGCGCTGGACCTTGCCCCAGGCCCGGCGCATCGTCGCGGTCAGCCGCGATCTGGCCGACCGGACCATCGCCCTGGGCGCGCGGCCCGACCAGCTGGTGGTGATCCCCAACGGCGTGGACCGATCGATCTTCCACCCGCGCGACCGCGAGCAAGCCCGCCGCGAGCTGGGGCTGCCGGTCGACGGCCGGTTGATCCTGTTCGTCGGGCGGCTGGAGAAGGCAAAGGGCCTCGAGGAGCTGATCTCCGCTTTCACCATCCTCGCCGTCGAGGACGCCTCCTTGAAGCTGGTGGTCGTGGGCGACGGGGCCATGCGCGCGCGTTGCGACCAGGCAGCGGCGCAGCTGGGTGGTCGGATGCTGGTGGCGGGCGGGCGCCCGCTGGCGGAGGTGTCGCGCTGGATGGCGGCGGCCGACCTGCTGGCGCTGCCCAGCTGGCACGAGGGGACGCCCAACGTGGTGCTGGAGGCGCTGGCCTCGGGCCGGCCGGTAGTGGCCAGCCGGACCGGCGGCATTCCCGACCTGGTGAACAGCGCGCCGCTGGGCGAGCTGCACGCTCCGCGCGACGCGGGTGCACTGACCGCGGCGCTGCGCAAAGTGTTGAGCGACCGCCACGATCCCGACGCGATCGCGTCGCGCGGCACGGTCAGCTGGCAAGAAAGCGCGGATCAGCTCCACGACATCCTGCGAGCCGCAGCAGCAGGTTGAGACCCTCGCGCGCCGCGGGTACCGCCCTGTAGGCGGATGGACACAGAGGCCGAAAAAATTTTCGACGCCGCTACGCGGGAAAACCACCGGCCAGCGCCAGCCGGGTGTTCTTTCTGCCGACGTTTGGGGATAATCGAGGCGCGCGGATGCTGGTGAGAAGACGGCTGGTGCTGGGGGCGGTTCTGGGGACGGCGGTGGGGTGCGCGACCAACGGCGCGCCGAACGGGAGCTCCACGGCGCCGGAGACGCTGGTCGACGACCCCTACGGGCGCATCGACTTTTCGTCCACCACCCCCACCCCGGTCGAGACCATGCGGGTCAGCTTCGAATCGCAGCACACGAAGCTGGTGGGGGTTCTGTATTACCGGGCCAGCAAGGCCAGCAAGATGATCATGTTGCCGCCGGCGGTGATCATCACCGGCTCGTGGAGCACGGTCAAAGAGCAGATGCCTTCGGTGTATGCCCCGCTGCTGGCCGAGGCCGGCTACGCGGCGCTGATCTTCGACTTCCGCGGCTACGGCGAGAGCGACGGCCAGCCGCGCGACGTCGAATCGGTGGCGATGAAGGCGCAGGACCTGCGGGCGGCGGTGCGTTTCCTCCAGGGCAACGGCGGCATCGACTCACGCCGCATCGGGGTGATGCCGATCTGTGCGAGCGCCGGCGTGGCGGCGCTGGCCACCGTGGACGAGCCCGGCATCAAGAGCATCGCCATGGTGGCCCCCTGGCTGCACAACAAGGACATCGTGCGCAACCTGTTCGGCGGCGAGGCGGGCGTGGCCCAGCGGCTGGAGCAGGCCAAGATCGCGCGCCAGATCTACGGCGAGAACGGGATCGTCAGCTACATCAAGCTGGCCAGCAACACCGATCCCACCGCCGCGCTGTACGCCGCCGACGGCGCGCTGGACTATTACCTCAACCCCAAGCGCGGCGCCGTCCGCCACTGGGGCGCGCGTTTCGCGGTCATGGCCTGGACCGAGTGGTTGCAGTTCGACCCCATCTCGATTGCCGGCAAGCTCACCGTCCCGACCCGCATCATCACCGGCGACGGCACCGCCACCCCCGAGGGCGCCAAGGAATTCGCCGCCCGCATGCGAGCCCCCCACGACCTGGTCTCGCTACCGGGGACGCAATACGACTTCTACGACAACCCCCGCACCGTCTCGTCCGCCGCGGCCGCGGCGATCGATCATTTCCGCCGCACGCTGTAGGGGCCGCAGGACCTAGGCGCGACCTAGCCGCCGAGCTGATCGAGGTGCTTCGAGCACTCGGCCACGCCCGCGCGCACGTTGACGGCGTGGTACAGGTCCCGCGCTTCCTTCCACAAGGGGATCGCGGCGTTTGGATTGCCGAGGCGCTCTCTCAGGATGGCGAGCGGCCGGATCGCGTTCGCCAGATCGAGATCCGGTGCTGTCCGCCCGGCGCCGCGATAGAGCGTGAGCGCCTCCTCGTAGCAGGGCTCGGCGAGATCGAGGCGGCCCGCATCCTGGTGCAGGTCGCCCAGATGGCGAATCGCATGCGCCAGGGGGAGGACGTCGCCCAGGCCGCGATACAGCGAGATGGCTTCTTCGTAGGGGGCGAGCGCCGCCTCCCCATCGCCGAGGTCTCGCTCGATCTGGCCGAGGGCCATGAGGACGCGGGCCAGGGGCGCGGGGGGCCCAGACTGGCGGCAGAGCTCCACCGCGCGCATCAGATCCCGACGGGCATCGAGCAGGCGGTTCTCCCGCCGGGCGTGGGTGGCTTGCTCGAGCAGCCTGGCGGGGTCGTCTGTGATCATCGCATCACCTCGTCCCGTGCGGTCAAATATACGCCCGGTCGGCTGTGGCGCATAGACGCCCGCGCGGCCCTCAACGTATCTCGATGGTCTTCACCTTCATCGATGTGACCCACGCCGACACCTGCTCGATGTGCTCGTTCTTCCCCAGACCGATGCATCCAGCCGTCGACGACACCGTGTTCGTCAGCGGCCCCAACCAGCGCAGATAGCGGTGGGGTCCATGGACTCCGACGTCCTGTCCGGTGTAGCCAGCCTTCTTCTGCTCGGGCGTCGGATAGCCGATGGGGATGAACATCCAGAACTTCTCCGACTTTCGCGGCCGACCCAGCGAATAGACGCCCGTCGGAACCTTGCTGTCTCCCTGTCGCGACTTCCCCACGCCCCCACGGCCGAGATGAACATCGAACGCCGACACCAGGGTCGCCCGATCACACAGCAGCAACCGCCGCTCGCCGGTCAGCACGACAACCCGCCGGTCCGCAGCCTCGCATCTGTCTTCCGCGAAAGCGTGCGCCCCCGCCGTCAAGACAAACGCAACCGCGATGAGCGCGCGCACTCGAACCATGATCTTAGGGGACCGCGACCGGTGGTTCCAGCAAGCGGGCTTTTTCGAAGGGCGGTGCAAGGATGACGTCGGAGCGTCGTCGGCTCATCGCCCGGGGGCGAGCTCACCGTGCGGCGAGACGAAGAGCCCAGGCATGGCTCTCATGCATCATGCTGCCGGCCGCGACTTCGCACGGAATCCACAGGACCTGGTGATCGCGCTCGATTGCCGACGTTCTGATCTCTCTGACGACCGCCCTCATGAACACGCTCGGCTTCTCGAAGTAGGTCTCCTCTCGCGCCGAATACACCAGCTGAACCGCCTCGACCGTCCTCGGTCCCGGCTCGACCACCAGCCCTCCCTCCTCCAGAGCCTCCCGAACGACAGCCTGTTCCGGGGTCTCGCCCGCCATCAGGCCGCCACCGAGCAAGAAGCGCCCCACCGGCGTCGCGACGACGGCGAACAAGCCTTCCCTTTCGATGACGGCATAGGCGCTCGGCCGCACGACATATCGCTGCCCCGCGATGCGCTCCCCGAACAAGCGCACGTCGACGTCTCGCTTCATGTCGTCTCGCTAGCTCGGGCGGTCTCTTGTGCGACTCCATTGCCGACGAGGCACCGAACAAAAACATCCTCACGTCTGAGCTCGAGGTCGACCTTTGCAGGATGGCCGTTGCCTTCGCGAAACTTCACTTCGAGACTGCTTCCCTCCATGAAGCCGTCAGGCTTCTCGGTTCCGACGATGCTGGACAGCGGGATCGTCAGATCGTGCGCGAAAAACCGCGACCAGGACCGAGGTATCGCCAGGTTGAAGGGGAAGTGCATGCCGATGTGAAGGGCGTCCTGGGTGACAGCGACCCATACGCAGTTGCGCGCCCATGCCAGCGCCGACCGGCCGCCGGAAGCCCACGTCTCCAGGAAGACCGTTCCGGGGATGTCCGGCCGGAAGACCGGCTCTCCGCGGCGCCGCCTCGCAAATGCACGAAGAGAAAGGAAAAGGAGAACCCACGCGACTGCCGCCACGAGAAGCCACGGGAAGTACTTCTCCAATACCGGAGTGATCTGTCTCATCCTTTTCCACCGTGCTGGGGGCTCGAGGCGGTTTCAGCGGCAAAGCCGTTCCGCTGAAGCTGAATGGTACCAGGAAGCCCACAGCCCCTCGAACCACGCTCGTTCCGAGGAAGAGATCGCGGCGCGTCCGTCGGTTCGATCGCATACTGCCGTGTCATGAGCGCGCAGGAGCACGTGACCGGGCTGGCACTGGCGCGCGGGTTCTTTCAGGAAGCCGTTGCGCCGGTCGTGGCGCGGATCGCTCCGTCATTGCGCTACACCGCCGGCCGCATCGGTGCGCGCTCCGACGCTCTGGGTTTCGACGACGCGGTCTCGCGGGACCACTTCTGGGGACCCGAGTGCCAGGTGTTCCTCGATCCCGCCGATTTCCAAACCATCGCTCCGCGGCTGGACGCCGCCCTCAGAAACGAGCTGCCGGTCCGCTTCCGTGGCTACTCCACCAGCTACCGCAACGGCCAGCGAGTCGATGTCGACCGTCCGCCGGTCGATCACGCGGTCGAGCTGATGACAGTGCCTCGGTACCTGCAGGACAACCTCGGCCTCGGTTTCACCTCGGACCGCCCGTTACCGGACTGGCGCGCGCCGCTCCGCTGGCTGACGCCCCTGGACTGGCTCTCCATGGACGAGCAGAAGCTCCTTGAAATCACGAGCGGCGAGCTGTTCCGCGACGACCTCGGGTTCGGCGAGACCCGCGCCCAGCTGGCCTTTTACCCCGACGACGTCCGCCTGCACCTGATGGCCCTCGAGTGGACCCGGATCGCGGACGAGCAGGCTTTCCCCGCCCGCGCCGGCGCCCGCGGCGACGAGCCCGGATCCGTCCTGATCCAGGCCCGCCTCGCCGAAAGCGCCATGCGCCTCTGCTTTTACCTCGAGCGCCGGTACCCGCCCTACGCCAAGTGGTTCGGCAGCGCGTTCCAGCGCCTGGACGCCGGTGCCGCACTCGCCACCACCCTCACCGCCCTGCTGACCGCCGCCAGCTGGACCGAGCGCGACCGCCACTGGTCGGCCCTGCTGTGCGCGCTGATCACCCTGCATGAACAGGCCGGTTTGCTCGCCCGGGACAAGTACCACCCGGCCTCCGTGTACCTGGGCCGTCCCGGCACCGGCCTTCCCCAGTTCGATCGCGGCGGCCCACCGGCGATCACGGAGCTCATCGCCGACCTGCGCGCGCGGATCAGCGACCCCGCGATCCGCTCACTCCCGCCGCACCTGGGCGCCATCAACCAGATCGCCGCCTCCCGCGACCTGGAAGCGACACTGCCTCACTGGCGGCCCGCCCTGACCGCCCTTTACCGTCACCGCCCGCACACCGACCCATGACCGCATCCATGGCCCCGTGCGAGCTGAACGCCTGACGGATGAAGCTCGGCATCGTTCAGAGCGTGAACCAGGTGGCCCGCGCGACCCGCTGGCTGGCCTGCGCGCATGGGGTCGGGTTGCTCCTTGGTATTCTGGGGAGCTGCCGTCCAGAGCGGTTTGAAGATCCTCTTTCGGTGCTGCCTCCCCCTTGCACGAAGTGGACGACGCCGGGGGCTGACGGCTGCTTGTTCCTGCGCGAGGATGGACAAGGATACGAGCTTCGCTACGAGCAGGCGGCGGGCACAGTCGCCTCGGTGATCGAGCGCCAATCGGCGGACGAGTTGCTGACTGCGGTGAAGCTGAGCGGAGTCACCACATGGGTGAGGCGCGTCCGCCCCGCCGCCGGAAGCTCCTGGCGCGAATCCGTGATCACCGAGTTCGAGCACCCCACCGGAAAGGTACTGCGCGAAGAGCGCCATTGGCAGTCGCCCGGCAGCGATGCGATCCACGCGATGGCCCGCAGGGTACTGACCAGCGGGGGCGCTGCCGAGGCGAGGTGGGAGTCTGCTTTCCCGCGCAACGCTCGGGTGGACGGAGCATTGGCGTCCAGACCGCTGCTGCAAGTACAGGGCTGCGCACCTCAGGAGGCCCAGGTTCTGGAGGCGGAGCTGCAGAGCGCGATTCGCACTGTAGCGGCCTGCATGGTCCGTCACGAACGCAGCGACCTGGCGGCGTTGCTCCTGTCGCGGTATCAGCGCGGGCCGGTCGTCCTTGCCTGCGTGGAAGCCGCCGCCTTCGTCGCGGCGCTCGACGCCGCGTCGTATCTCGGCATCATGCGTCCCACCAAGCTGTCCTTCGACAAGGAAGGCTACTTCGTCCGCCTTGCCGGCGGCCGAACGCCGACAATGGTGCACGAGCTGCTGCACCTGTGGACGGGCCCTCACGCCCCCTATATCGGAACCACCACCCGGAACACCGACCCGGATCGTACCGTGGCTTGCGAATCGCTATGCTTCGCCCCCGCAGCGCGCGTCTCGAAGTTCGACTGCGCGCTCTGCCTGGGCGTTCCACGTGACGACGCCCGCTGCACCCGCTTCGTCGACTGAGGGCCGGCGCGACAGCACACCAGCGACCGCCATGTCCACCGGACTGGGAATGCCCAGCGCCCATGGCACCCCCAGCAACGCGGCCACGGGAGCCAGCACGGCCAGGAGCGCGGGCAGCGGCCTACGCACTTCCACGATGAGCTCGTGTCGGTCTCTTCGATACACGAGTACCCTCGGCGGGCGAGACTGGCCGACCATCATTTTTGGCTTCGATAGGGCCCCGCCTGCATGACAATGTCGTCGGCGCGCCATGACCTGCAGTTTACTGCGATCGCCGCTCGGGAGTGGGGCTCGGCGCCGCATGGAGAAGATGTCGTGCTCCTGTCACCTACAACATCGTCCCGGCGGGCGATGCTGCGCTTGGAGAATTCGATGTACAGACGAACGCTCGCTTGCTCGACTCTGGCCCTCGCGATGATGGCGGCAGCTACTGGCTGCGGCGACGACGCCGGCGGGGTGGTGGTCGATGGCGGAGCCGAGCGGCCGACCGACGGCGGAATGCCGGGGCTCCCGGGCGACGGTCGGCCAGGTGAGGACGCGCAAGCGGACGCGGGCAGGCTGCCCGAGGACGCGGCACAACCGATCGACGTCGATCAGTCGAGGGACGAGGGTCAGCCCAGCGACGGCAGTCAGCCGGCCGACGCTGGTGCCGGCCTGGGCTCCGACGGCAGCAACCAGGATGTCGGGGCACCCGCTCCCGATGTTCAGCCTGACCTCGCACCGCCGTCCGGTGTCTCGCCGCCCACGCCGAGCCCGGCCGCGATCAAGATCCTGCCCGGCCTGACCGATCTCCTGGGCTCCTTCGAGACCGGATGCACCTTCGGCCCCGGGGCCGAGCGCTGGTGTGCGGTCAGCCGCCCACTGAGCCTCTCGACGCGGGAGTTGTGGTTCGTCAACGTCAGCAAGGCGGCGGCGGCCAGGTCGCTGATCTCGACGTGCGACATACCCGGCACGTGCGTCAAGGCCTCCGACAACGTCTATACCGCCCAGCCCGACAGCGGCCCCGCGTACCCGGAGGACTCCGCCCGCGCGTCGGGCAACACGTTCACGTATCTGGCCGACGCCAGATCGGCGCCGTCCGATCCGTTCGAGGGCGACGTCTGGGTGCACACCGTCGGCTCGCCCAACACCACCCAGATCGGCCTGGGGGTATTCGACTGCGCGGTCACCGGCCAGCGGCTGATCGAAGGCGGAAAGCGGCAGATCGACAAGGTGGTCGGCATCTGCGCCGGCAACCCCAGCAGCTTCCCCGGTGACCCGGTCAACTTCTTCACGCTCAAGGGCGGCGTGGTGGCGGGCCAGACGCCCGCTGCGCCGGCCGCGCCGCTGAACCGCATCGCCGGCCTGGGCCTGGGCGACGTGCA
The DNA here is from genome assembly GCA_046734815.1 of Myxococcota bacterium. GTDB lineage: Bacteria > Myxococcota_A > Polyangia > Fen-1088 > Fen-1088 > CAVYGB01. Next base: position 16,687 of record JBKPRZ010000139.1, read on the forward strand.
GAGGATCAACCCCGTCCACCCCGCCACCACGGCCCTGCGCTGGCGTGTCGGCTTCACCGCCGACAGCGAGACCCTGCTGCTGTCGACCGGAGGGGCGACCGAGGCCGAGGTCGAGAAGCTGTACACCTTCAAGTCCGATGACCTGGGCAAGCTGGGCGTGGTGGGCACGCCGTTCCCCGGCGGGGACAACGTCACCCGCTGGACCCTCTCGGCCGACGGCAAGAAGATCTACTTTCTGAAGGAGTACAACTACAACGCCATGGGCAACCAGTCCGGCACCTTGTGGGTGGCGGACTTCCCCAACGGCGCCAATGCGCGGGAGCTGAGGAGCGGGCGGGTGCCCGGCGGCAGCACCGGTGGCGTGGGCGCTTACCGGATCCTCGTCGACGCCAAGGGCACCGATCAGGGTGTCGGTGCCCTCACCAACCTGATCATGGGCCGGGGCACCTACTCGATCATCAAGGACACGGCCGGCGGACTGGACGACGCGGCGAACGTGCCGCTGGTGACGCCGCGGACGCGCTCGCTGCCGCTGGCCTCGCCGGACCTGCGTTTCTCGCTGTTCGCGCAGGAGTTCGACATGACCGAGCCCACCTCGGACATCTGGGTGGCCCGCAACGACGGCACCGGGCAGGCCTGCCCGATGACCGGCGGCGTCGCCGGCGGGATCTTCGGCTTCCCCTTCAGTCAGTCGGGCAACCTGGTGCTCTGGAACGACAACTACGACCCGGCGACGTTGTCGGCGGACGCGTTTTACGCCGACGCCGCCGACTGCAACAATGCCAGCAAGAAGAAGAGGTTCTCCAGCCACGCCGACTTCTGGTTCGTGGACGCCGACCGGATGTTGCTGTATTCGGACGACAGCAACGGCGCGCAGGTCTCGCTGAAGTACGCCTGGATCAACGGCGCCAGCCTCAGCGCGCCGGTGACCATCCAGGAACGGGCGGACCGCTTCTTCCAGATCGTCCTCGACGCGCAGCCGACCGACGGGTCGCCCCCGCGCTTCAAGGGCATCGTCTACACCCTCAGCGGCGGTTCCGAGACCGTGAACGGCGCGTATTACTACGAGCTGCCGGCCACCCCCTGAACCCGTACGCGTCAGGTTGCAGGCCCGCTCGCCCGGCGGCGGTGATAGGGTGGGGCCGGGCTGTCAATGGGGAGACACGGGCGCATGGCCGGAGGCGAGTGTTCGCCACCGACGACGACGACCCAGCCCGCGTGGCAGCGCTGGGTGCCGATCGCGGTGGTGCTGGCGGTGGGGGATGGGTGCGGGCGGCCGAGGGTGACGGGTGGGGAGGCGTTGCGGGACGCAGCGGCGGCCCGCGGGGTGGATGCGGGCGAGGATGCGTGGGCGTTGCCGCCGCCGGTGGTTTTGCCGCCGCCCGTGATGACGGATGGGGGGGCGGCGGAGGTCGCCGGAGCGGTGCCAGTCGATGTCGTGTATGCGCACAGCGGGCGCGACCTTTATCGGGTGGACCCGCAGACCCTGGAGATCAGCCGGGTCGGGGCGTTCACGTTGGTGTCGGGTGCGGCGCGGGAGGTGGTCGACGTCATGACGGACATCGCGGTGGATCGAAGCCGGCGGGTGGTGGGGTTGACGGCGGCGACGTTGATGGAGATCGACCCGGCCACGGCGGCCTGCAAGGCGATCGCTTCGTTGCCGGGGGGGCAGGTGTTCAATGGGCTGTCGTGGATCCGCACCGAGAGCGGGCCGGAGGTGCTGGTGGCGACGACTGTCGGCGGTGGGGTGTTCCGGATCGATCCGGCCAGCGGGGCGGCGACGGCGATCGGGATGCTGGGCGGGGGCCTCCAGTCCAGCGGGGACCTGGTGTCGGTGGCGAGCTACGGCACCTTGCTGACTGTCAGCGGGGTGGGCGGTGACCGGCTGGCGCGGCTGGACCCGGCGACAGGGGCGGCCACGGTCATCGGCGAGATCGGGTTCCCGGCGGTGTGGGGGCTCGGGTTCTGGAAGAACAAGGTCTTCGGGTTCACGGCCAGCGGGGCTTTCCTGCTGATCGATCCGCGCACGGGGGCGGGGACCCTGGTGCGCAGCTTTCCCTCCTTCTCGTTCTTCGGGGCGGGGGTGACGACGCAGGCGCCGGTGTCGATCGACTGACCGGTCAGTGGGTCTCGCGCATGCGCGGGTAGAGGCTGGGCGGGAAGCGGCCCTCGATGCCGCCGGACTGGTACTCCAGGAAGTACAAGATCGCCCAGATCTGCTCGCGCGACAGGCGGTTGCGCCAGGCGGGCATCTCGGAACGCTTGCCGTTCCGGTCGGGGCCGCCGTTGTACACGATGTTGAACAGCATCTCGTAGGGGCGGCGCACGCCGAAGAACAGGCCCTCGCCGCGGCCCCAGCCGGCCGGCGGCGGAGGCATCTTGACGGCGTCCTCGACGCGGCGGCGGCCGCCGTGGCACTCGTTGCACAGCGAGCCCCAGACACCGGCGGCTTCCAGCGCGGTCTGCTGGTCCCAGAACACGGGCGGCGGCTGGTGGTCGGAGAAGGCGGCGTCGCGGTCGCGCACCTGCTGGACGGTGCTGCGCAGGAACTCGGCCCGGAAGCGGTACCAGTCGTCGGCCAGGTGCAGCTCGGGCAGGTCATCGGCGCTGGCGGCGGCGCCGCCAGCGCCGGGCCGGCTGCGCGAGATGACGAATTCGTTGTCTTCGCCCGAGCTGCGCGCGACCGGACCGCTGGGCGGCTCGATGGTGCGCGGGGCGGTGGCCACCTGCTGCGGACCGGCGGTGGCACAGCTGCCCGCGGTCAGCAGCAACAGCAGCGCCCGACCGGCCATCAGCCACGGCGCTCGCGTGGCGGTGCTCGTGCTGGTGCTCATTGGTAAGACCCGTACAGCTGGTTGTTCTTGTTGCGGTGGGTGCCGGATTTGGGCTCCAGACGGAACGGCACCTCCACCGATTCGCCCGCTTCCACCTGGGCCCACTGGACGTTCAGGCGCGACCCGGGCGACCAGGCCACCACCTTGCGCTTGCCGGCGGGCACGTCGGCGATCTCGAAGCGGCCGTCCGGCTTGACCTTGGCGAAGTGCCGGTTGGGGACCACCAGGATGCTGGCGGCCATCTGCGGGTGGATGTTGCAGAAGATGTCCACCGCGCCCGGCTCCGAGAAGGTGTGGTTGCGGGCGGTGCCGCTTGAGTTGTACAGGCCCAGATCGAAGCTGTTGCCCGAGCTGAGCGAAAATACGTTGTGATAGATGTTGTCCATGTTGGGAAACTCGACGGTGGTTCCCCGCTGGATGACCGCCCAGGGCGGCACGAACTGCTTGCGCACCTGCTCGATCACCACCTTGTCGCCCTTCACCTCCGGGGCGAACACGTTCTCGATGTAGACGTAGGCCACCGGCTCGCCCGGGGGCACTTGCACCATGCCGCGCACCGATCCGGTGGCGACGGTGGCCGACTCCCGCTTGCGGCTGGGCAGCGAGGGGGCGCCCGACCGGGCGGGCAGGCGCGGCGGCTCGCTGACCTCGGCGCGCGCGGCGGCGGGCGCTTCCACGCTGGCGGTGCCGCTGCTCTTGAGCATCTTGCTGAACAGGGCCGCGCGCTGGCGGTCCAGCTCGGCCGCTTCGGCCAGGGCGCTGCGCACGGCCTGCAGCTGCCCTTTCAGCTGCTTGACCTCCCGGCGCAGCTCTTCCAGATCGGCGGGTTCGGACGACTTGTCGTCGGCGCGCAGGCGGGGAGCGCCCAGCGCCGCCAGGACCAGGACCACGCCCAGCGCGGCCAGCGCGGACGGTGTGGACAGCCTCGATTTCACTCTCACGTGCGACCTCCCTTGTTCACAGACGGACCAATGCCAGGACCAGCAACCACAGCAGCCCGGCCAGCAGGATGGGCAGCCACCAGACGCCGGCGATCGGCGTGGCCGCCGCCAGCAGGTGGCGGGCGGGCAACACCCACAGCGCCCGGGCCGACGCGGCGGCCGGGCTGGTGTCGCTGACCCGGTACAGGAACTCGCCGCCCGCCTCGCGCACCCGGCCGCTGCTCTCGGCGCGCGCGCCGGCGGCGGCGAAGACGGCGTCCAGGACCGCGTCGCCCGGACCGGGTGTGCGGGCGACGATCTTCGGGCCCACCAGCAGGGCGGCCCGCACGCCGTGGGCCTGCTCGATGGGCTGCAGCGCCGCCGCGCCGATCTCGCTCCCGCTGAGCAGCAGCGCCGAGACGGCGGCGCCCGAGCGGATGGGGGCCAGGGCCACCACGAACACGCGCGATCCGATGGTCCACACGTCGATGGCCGGCTCGGACGGGGCGCTGCGGACCGCGGCGGCGGAGGAGAGGTCGGCGCCGGCCAGCTCGGACAGACCGGTCTGCGCCCGCACCTTGCCCGATCCGTCGAGCACCGCCATCAGGCTGGCCTGGCAGGCGGTGCGCAGGTCCTGCAACACGTCCCCCACGGTGGCCTCGTCGAAGTGGGGAGCCAGCGCGGTCGCCCGCACGCGGCTGTCGTCGGCCAGCAGGCTCACCAGGCGCACAGCGTGCTGGCGCTCGCGCTCGAGCAGCTGCTCGAAGGTGCTCTGGGCCCCGCGCAGCGAGGCCTCGTCGGCGGTCTTCAGCACCGACTCGCGCTGGCGCTGCAGGTGCCAGCAGGCCAGGCCGGTCATGGCCACCAGCACCAGGCCGGCCACCAGGGCCAGCGCGCTCCAGCCGCGCGCGGGCGGCGCGGGCCGCGGCGAGAGGGCGGGCTTCATCGGGCGGGCTCCTTCACGTTCAGGGTCTGCTGGCCGGGGCGCACCTCGACCACGCCGGCGAACACGACGTCGTCGGCCAGCTCGACGCGGATGCGCCGCCGTCCGATCGGCAGCGAGAAGACCGGCCCGCCTTCCAGCGGCTGGTCGTCACAGTAGACCGCCGCCCGATCGGGCAGGCTGACCAGGCGCAGCTGGCCGGTCGACTCGTGCAGGTCGAACCGTTCGACCTGGACGGTCCCCGCGCGCACGGCCACCTCGCGCGAGGCGGGCTCGAAGCCGGTGCGGTGCAGATCGATCTGCAGGTGCCGTCCCGACGGCAGGCCGTCCAGCACCGCCGGCGTCGACAGGCCGCTGGGGTTGCCATCGACGGTGATGAAGGCTCCGGGCGGCGTGCTCTCGATGCGCAGGCCGCCGCTGGAACGGGAGCTGTCGTCGCCGGCGGCCGGGCGCCGGG
>JBKPRZ010000140.1:0-22134 GCA_046734815.1 Myxococcota bacterium
TCCCGGAAGGCTCCGGCGGGTCCGCCCCGGGTGCCGGGGGCAGCGCGGGGAGCGCGCCCACCCCCGAGCCCGTCGCCGGCGCGGGGGGCTCCGGGTCCGATGCCGGTGAACCCGCGGCAGGCGACGCCGCGGTCGCGCCGCCGCCGGCGGGGACGCAGAAGCTGTTCGACGGCATGACCCTCGACGGCTGGGACGGCAACCCCAAGATCTGGTCGGTCAAGGACGGCGCCATCGACGGTCTGTCCCCGACCGGCGGCCAGCTCATCTACACCAAGGGCGACTACGACAGCTTCCGGCTCACCCTCGAGTCCCGCCTGGTGAGCAAGACGCAGCACCTGGGCGTCTGCTTCTGGGGCGACCGCTCGCCGACCTGGGGTTACGCCAACTGCATCCTGGTGATTCCCCCGTCAGGCGGCATGTGGGACTACCACAAGGGCGTCAAGAGCCCGCCGCACATGAACCCGGCCAAGGCCAACGCCACCGCGGCCGAATGGCACAAGTCCGAGATCCTGGCCAACGCCAGGACCGGCGAGGTGATCATGGCGGTCAACGGCACCCAGGTCCTCATCTACAAGAACATGACCGGCCTGAAGAAAGGCCCGATCGGCCTGCAGATCCACAACGGCTCGTCCGAGGTGCAATACCGCGAGATCTACCTCGAGCAGAACCCCACCGAGTGGCGGCTGCTGACGGTCAAGCCCTGAACCGCTCCACCCCGACCGCGCCGCCCCTGCCGTCAGCGGCCCAGCAGCGCCGCCCGCAGCCAGCGCCAGGCGGCGGCGGGCGTGGGCGAGAGGCGGAACAGGGCGCCGCGCACCCGGCGCAGGCGTGAGCCCCGCGACTGCCCGACCAGCGATTGCAGGGACTGTCGCGCCTCCTCCCGGCGGCCCATCTTCATCATCACCAGTGCCAGGTCCAGGCTGGCCTGCGGATGCCCGGGCTCCATCTTGATGATCTGCTCGAGCAGCTGGGCGGCCTGGGCCCGCATCGGTCCCTTGCGGAAGGCCTTGCGCGCCTCCATCAGCGTGTTGACCGCGTCGGCCTTGCGCCCCTGGGCGCGCTGCAGGTCGACGATTCTCTGCCAGAACTCGACCTCGGTCGGAAAGCAGGCCACCGCGTTCCGGTAGACCGCCAGCGCCTTCTCCTCGAACCCGTCGTTGCGGAAACGCGCCGACGATTTTTCGAAGTGCAGCCGCGCCCGCGTCTGACGCCTCAGCTTGTGGTACAGGGTGGCCACCTTGGCGTCGATGGCCGGATCGGTGCCATGGTCCTCCATGGTGCGCAGGTAGTGACCGATGGCGGCCTTGATCCGCCCCTTGCTCACCGCCTTGTTCGCCGCATCCAGCAACTCGCGCCGGTTGGTCACCGGCACCCGTTTCCTGCGCCGTTCTTCAGTCAGGTGCATGAGGTGATCACCGAACGAGCGAGCCCCCCCGGCGATACATGCGTCTGGCGTCGCCGCGACGGGCGCTGTCCGCCACCGTCGCCCCACCGGGTGAGCGTGCGCTGGCCATGACCCGACACCGGTCCCACGCGCCCGGACAGGGGCGGGATCGATCGCGGCCGGTGGGACAGACGGTCCCGCCTGCACCGCCCCGGCGCCGGGCGCGGTCACCGCTCCGGTGGGTGTCGCATTACGGGATATGTACCCGTGCGGCTTGGCTGCTTATGTTGCACCGAAATGAAGCTTTGCATCTCCGCTCTCGTCGCCTGTTTCGTGCAGATGTCGGTCGCCTCGGCCCACGCTCAGCCGCCGGCGTATCCGCCCGGCCAGCCCGCCGCTCCGCAGGCACCCTACCCGCCGCAGGCGCCGCCCCCGGGATACCCGCCGCCGGCCCCGCCTCCCGGTTATCCGCCGCCGGGGGCTCCCGCGCAGACCGTCACCGGACCGGTCCCGCTGGGCACGTACACGCCGTCGCCGGGCTCGTACCAGCACGACGGTCTCTACGGTCGCGTGATGATCGGTCCCGGGTACACGAACATGAAGACCGGGGACACAGGGTTCTCCGGCGCGGGCTTCGGCTTCGAGCTGGCCCTCGGGTTCGCGCTGAGCAACAACTTCGCCCTGTTCGCCGACGTGGTGGCCAACGGTGCGGTCAACCCGGAGGCCCAGTCCGGGTCCGCCCGGCGTGAGCTGAAGGACACCACCGCCTTCCTGCAGAACTACGGCGTTGGTGCGGCCTACTTCATCATGCCCGCCAACGTCTTCATCGCCGCCTCGCTGTGCGGGGCGCGGCTGTCGCTCAGCGATACCTCCGGTGAAGAGGCCAAGACGTTGACCGCCACCAGCTATGGCCTGGGCGGAAACCTCTCCGTCGGCAAGGAATGGTGGGTCGGCAGCGAGCTGGGCCTGGGCGCGGCCCTGCAGGCGGCTGCCGCCAGCATCGACGACACAACGGGCGGCAAGAGCTCGAAGTGGAACGCCTGGGCGATCACCCTCGCGCTCACCGCCACGCTCAACTGAGCCCGGCCGCCGCGGCGAATCCGACCCGCCGGTCCCGATCCGCCGCGCTCGCACCGCGTATATGGTGGGCGAGCTAACGAAAAATCCGACGCCCGCCGGCGCCGCGCAGCCGCAGGGGGTGGGCTTGAATGTCCCGGTCCCACTCGCTAGCGTTGGGCCGGCCGATGGGGGAGTGTCCGCAGACTCAGACCGTTGCTGATTTCTTGGCCGGGAGGCTGGATTCATCCCGTCGGCAGGAGATGGAGGCGCACGTCGATCGGTGCGCCGTCTGCGACGGGGTGGTGGCCCGTCTGCTGAGCCAGAAGAGCGAAGCGCCACACGGACCGGTGCCCCCGGTCGCGACCACGCTCACCGACGGAACGCCCGGCGGCGAGGTTCTGGTCGAAGGCCAGAAGCTCGGCCGCTACATCCTGATCGGGCGGGTGGGCGCGGGCGGGATGGGCAGCGTCTGGGCGGCGTACGACACGGTGCTGGACCGGAAGATCGCGCTCAAGTTCCTGTCGCGGACGGGACCGGCGCTGACCGAGCTGGCCCAGATCCAGGCCGAGGCCAGCGCGATGGCCAAGTTCTCGCACCCCAACGTGGTGACGGTCCACGACGTGGGCGTGTTCGCGGGCAAGGCCTACCTGGCCATGGAGTTCGTCGATGGCGCCACCCTGTCGGCCTGGCGGATGCGGCAACCCCGCAGCATCAAGGAGATCTGCCGGGTGATGGCGGGCGCGGCCCGCGGGCTGGCCGCCCTGCACGCGCAGGGGATCGTCCACCGCGACGTCAAGCCTCAGAACATCCTGGTGTCCGGCACGCGCGTGCTGGTCACCGACTTCGGCCTGTCGGTGCGGATCCAGGGCTCCGACGGCGCCGGTCGGATCGCCGGGACCCCGGCCTACATGGCGCCCGAGCAGATGCGTGGCGAGGCGGTCGACGCCCGCGCCGACGTCTTCGGGTTCTGCGCGACGCTGTTCGAGATGATTCACGGGCTTCCGCCCTTCACCGACATCACGCCCGAGGCGGTCAAGGCGCGGGTCGAGGCGGGGCGGGGGCCGTCGGTGCCTCCCGGCTCGAAGGCGCCGGCCTGGCTGCACCGGCTGGCGCTGCGGGGGCTGGCCGCGGACCGGGCCTCGCGGCCAGCCAATCTCGACGCCTTCGCCGACGAGCTGCTGGCCGATCCGATGGCCACGCGCCGCCGGGCGGCCATCGCCGCGGTGGCGGTGGCGGCGGCGGCGGGCGCGTTCTGGGGGGGCGGTTACCTGAAGGGCAATCCCGAGCGCCGCTGCGCCGCCGGGGCCGAGGTGATGAGCGCCACCTGGAACGATGCCCGCCGGGCCCAGCTGCGCGGCCAGTACCAGGCGGCCAACCTCGGCAGCGTCTGGCCGCTGCTCGAGCGGCGGCTGCAGGACTACGCCGATCGCTGGCGGGCGAAGCACGCCGAGACCTGCACCGCCACCTACGGCGAGCGCCGGCAGTCCGAGGCGGTGCTGGACCTGCGGATGGACTGCCTGTACGCGCAGAGGACCACCATCGACGCCCTTTTCCAGACGCTGGCGAAGGCCACGACCGCGCAGCTGAACAAGGCCGCCGCCGCGCGCCTGCCGGTCGCCGACGAGTGTGATGCCGCCGGCCGCGCCGGCACCAAGCCGCTGCCCGCCGATCCCGGGGTCCGGGCGGAGATCGCGCGGATCGAGGCGGCGCTGGGCCAGGTGGACGCCCACCGGTTCATGAGCGAGTTCGACCAGGCCGCCCGGTACAGCCAGCCCGCGCTCGAGGCCGCGCGCAAGCTCGGTTACGAGCCGCTGCTCGCGCGCGCGCTGAACGCGGCCGGCTCGATCGAGACCTGGCGGGGCGGAGCCGGGGGCCCCACCGGCGACCACGCCGCCGAGCTGCTGGGTGAAGCGGTGGCGCAGGCGGAGGTGGGCCGGGACGACCTGCGGCGCATGTACGCGATGACCGACCTCATCATGAACAACAGCTTCCGCGATCATTATCCGGAAGCCGAGCTGTGGGCCTCGCTGGCCTCGGCGATCCTGACCAAGATCGGGCACCCGTTGCCGTTTTACCGGTCGCTGCTCGACAACGCGATCGGCTGGCTGAAGTTCTCGAAGGGTCAGCGCGAGGCGGCCCGCGCCGCCTTCGACCGGGCCCTGCAGACGCGCCGGGAGTTCCTTCCCCGCAACCACCCGCTGGTCATCAGCTCGCTGAACGGCAGCTGCATCGTGCGCCCCACCCTGGACGAGCAGAACGCGTGCTTCCGCGAGGCGCTGACCCTGGCCGAGTCCGCCTATCCGCCCACCAGCGCGGACGTCGCCTCCATCGCCAACAACCTGGCCATCGGCCTGATGAAGCGCCCCAAGACGCTGGATCAGGCCTGCCCCATGGTGCGCCGGGCGATCGCGATCAAGGAGGTCAGCCTCGAGCCCGGCCACTCGTCGTTGCTCGACGACATCAACAACCTCGGCATGTGCGTGCGCTTCCAGGGCAAGCTGACCGAGGCCCTGGCGCTGTTCGAGAAAGGCCTGTCGCGCGCCAAGCCCGGCACCGCCCCCCATGCCCGCCTCCAGGCAGGGTACGGCGTGACGCTCACCAAGCTGGGTCGGTTCGACGAGGGGCTGCGCGAGATCCGCCAGGCACAGGCTGACCGCCGCAGGCTGTTCGGCGCCGGCAGCCGTCTGCTGCTCGACACCACCGCCGATCTGGCGCTGGCGCTGATCGGCCAGGGGCACCCGGCCGAGGCGCTGAAAGAGACCGACGCCGCGATCGCGGACTGCGCGCGCACCAAGTCGCAATCGTCGTACCTGATCGATCTGCACAACCTGCGCGGGCAGGCGCTGCAGGCGCTGGGGCGGCACGAGCAGGCGATCGCCGCCCACAAGGACGCCCTGCGCGTGAGCGCCGAGATGAGCGCCGGATCGGCCTCTTCCTCCGGCGACACCGAGCCCCCCGAGGTCGCCAGGAGCGCGGCCCTGCAAGGCATCGGGGCGGCCCAGCTGGGGCAAAAGCAGAGCGCCGCCGCCATCGACAGCCTCGAGCAAGCCCTGGCCATGCGCCTGCCGGGCGAGGTCGCGTCCGACCTGCGCGCCGACACCCTGCTGCAGCTGGCACGGGCCTACTGGGCGCCGGGTGCGCGCCGCTCGCCCCGCCGCAGCTGCGAGCTGGGCCAGGAAGCGATCGAGGGCTACCGCAGCGCGGGTGAGCTGGGGCAGGAGCGGCTGCGCGAGGCGCAGCGTTTCGTGGCCGAGGCCCGCTGCCAGACGAGCTGAGCGAGGAACCATGACCGCCAACGGCCCGGCCCGCGCGGATGCCGAGAGCTCCCGGGAGCTGACCGCCATCCTGGTCTCCCGCTGGCCCGGCGCCAGCGCCACCATCGACGAATCGCTGGGCACCCAGCTGGAGGAGCTGCACCGCACGGCCGCCAGCGCCTGGCCGGACCTGGAGGTGGATGCCCCGCGGTTCATCGAATACCTGGCCGAGCGACTGGACGGATCCCGACCAGCGGCACAGGCCCTGGCCGAGGTCGAGGTGGCCGACCTGTATCTGGCCTGTGCCTGCGCCGCGCGGGTGCCGGCGGCGCTGGCGGCGTTCGAGAGCCAGCACCTGTCGGCCCTCGCTCCCATCGTTGCCCGGGTCGATGCATCGCCGGCGTTCATCGACGAGGTGACACAGGCGGTGCGCATCCGGCTGCTGGTGGGCAACGTGGGCGGCGACAGCCTGCCCGCGATCCTCCAGTACCGGGGCAAGGGCCCTCTGCGCGGCTGGCTGTCGGTGGTCGCCACCCGCACGGCCATGTCGCTCAAGCGGCACGGCCCGCCACGAGCCACTCTGGAGGAGGCCGTTCTCCAGGCCTCCCTGGACAACCCCGAGCTGCAGAGCCTGCACAACCTCTACCTCGACGATCTGCGGGAGGTGATCCGGGCGGCGCTGTCCGGGACCTTGGCCTCGCTGGCACCCGAGTCGCGCAACCTGCTGCGCTGGCATCTGTTGCAGGGGGTCTCGTTGCGCAAGATCGCCGGTCTCCGCAACACGCACGTCATGACCGTGGCGCGCGAATACGCGCGCATCCGCTCGGCGATCCATGCGCAGATCCGCCAGCAGGCCCAGGCGCGCCTGGGGCTGGGCGCGGCGGAGGCGGATTCGCTGGTGGCGGCGCTGGCCAGCCGGATCAGCATCACCATCAGCCGCCTGTTCGACGGCAACGGCGACGGCGGCCAGGAACCCTAGACCGGGAGGAGCGCCGATGCGCGTGCTGCTGTCGACCATCGGATCGAGAGGCGACGTTTGATCGACCGATGAGGACGTCCCGGGTCAGCCGGCGCGGGCTGCTGAAGGCGGCCGGGTGTGCGCTGCTGGTCGGCTGCCGGCGGGCGCTGTCGCCGGAGCAGCAGATCCGACGCCTGCTGGACCAGCTGGAGACCGCCGTCGAGGAGCAGGACGTCGCGGCCGTGCGCCAGGGTCTGTCCCCGTCCTTCCGCGGTCCCGACGAGCTGGACCGGGCGGGCGCGCTGGGCCTGCTGCAGCTGCGCTTGCGTCGCTCCCCGCCCCACCTGCTGGTGCGGGTGGACCAGCTGGAGGTGACCGGCGACGGCCTCGGCCACGTCCAGTTGCTGGTGGCGATGGCCGCGCTGCCCATCAGCGGCCCCGAGGCGCTCCCCCACCTGGAGGCGGACCTGTACCGCTTCGACCTCCAGCTGGCGCGCGAGGACGGACGTTACCGCGTGCGCGCCGCCACCTGGGAGCGCGCCAGCGCCTGGTGACGGGATCAGTAGCCGGCCTGCTGCAGGGCGGGCCAGCGGCGGCTCACGAACTGCTTGATGGTGTCCTTGCTCTCGTTCACGTCCGCCCAGGCCGCGGTCAGCGGGTCGGCGACGGCGTGCGGGCCGACCACGGACCACCAGGCGTCCACGCGCTGGTTCACGGTCGCCTCCGTGAAGACGCTGGTGCGCAGCCTGCGGACCGCTTGCTGATAGAGCGCCTGCCCCTCGGGCGTCGCCATCAGCTTCTCGAGGAAGATGTCCCGGAACTGCGGGTTCTCGCCCACACAGCCGACGTCGGGCTCGGGCTGCGTGAAGCTGGGCGCGGGCAGCATCTCGGGCACGAAGGTGTTGTCCGGCCCCAGCACCAGCAGGCGCAGCTTGTTCATCGAAGTGTCGTGATAGAGGCGGAAGTTGCTGCCGGTCACCGAGAAGCCGTCGAGGTCACCGGCCAGGGCCGTGTCGATGGCCACCTGATCGATCCACTCGGACACGATGATCAGGGGCGCCAGCCCGGACAGGAATTGCTCGGGCGGGCCGTTCATGACCTGGCACAGCGCCACCAGGTCCTCGCCCTCGCCGACCGTCTCGTTGAACGGCCGGGTGAACCAGATCGGCATCTTGTCGCATCCGCCCTCCATCGGGCTGACCAGCCCCTGGCAGCCGACCGCCTCGTAGGCGGCGCCGTTGGAGTTGCCGGTACGTTCTCGCACGAACCCCTCGGTGAACGTCTCCTCGACGAAGTAATAGCCGTAAGGCTGCCCGTTCACGGTCAGCTCGGCGAAGGTGGACCGCGGCGCCAGGAGGTGATCCTCGCGCATCGCCTGGTAGATGAGGGCCTGCCGCAGGCCCGACTGGTCCTGGCCGTTGTTCTTGATGCGGATGCGCTTGATGCCGTGCAGGCTCTGCCCGGCCACGTTGTGGTCGATGTCCAGGCTGAGGTTCGGCTTGTCCTTGTTCAGATCCCGGCTGCCCCACCCGAAGGAATGGAAGCCGACGTCCCGCAGGGTGGTGGTCCCGTCGATCTGGAAATCGGCCTTGAACCACACGTTCATCGGCTTGAGCCCGAAGGAGCGGTGGAGCTCCATGAAGGCCGCCCACGCAGCCGTGTCGACGGTGATCTCCACCCGGTGGACGACGTCGTTGCGAAAGAAGGCCTCGCGGGCAGCGGCATCATCGAGCGTACCGCCCCCCGCGTCGCCGGGCGTGCCCGCGCCCCGCGCATCGACCGCCGGTCCCGGGCCCGCGGCGTCGGGTGACGAGGTTCCAGGATTCGCCCCATCGACCGGCGGAATCGCCGCATCGGACGCACCGTCCGCGTCCGGGGTCTCGGCGCCCCCGCCGCTCGAACAGCCAGCCACGACGATCATCACGAGCCACAGCGCACGGGCCATCACACACTGTATGGGAACGAAAGCTGGCGCAGCCCCCCCGACCCAGGGGCCTTCCGGGCGGCGAAATCCGAGATTGCGTAGAGTCATGGACCGGACGAACCTGCAATTCGCCGCCCGAACGACTCACCGGGCGCTACGGGCTACATATGGCGAAGAGTCGTGCGACGTCGCATGGCCTGTCCGAGCAGCGGGCAGCGCACCCCACTTGTACCCGTCCGGGGCGAACCCAGATTGGTATGAGCGCGAGCGGAGGAGGAGAACCACATGGCGACCATGGACAGACTCGGAGACATGGCTCACGGTGTTCAGGACGGACTGGACCAGCAGATCAAGCAGGTGTCGCGCTGGATGAAGCCGTACACCAAGAGCATGAGCAAGGTCACGGACGACCTGCGGCCGTACGCCCGGCAGGCGATGGACGTGGCGCGGAAACATCCCGGCAAGACGTTCGCCGGCGCGCTGCTGTTCGGCTACCTGTTCGCCCGCTTCACCCGCCGCTGATCGCCCGCGCGGCGCCCGCCCGGCTTCTTCGGGCGGGCGGCGCGGACCCGTCAGCGCCCGCGCCTGCTCAGCCGCTGCGCGTACGCGTCCTGATCGAAGCCCACCAGGACCGCGTCCCCGGCGTCCACGATCGGCCGCTTGATCAGCTTGCCGTCCGCCGCCAGCGCGGCCAGCGCCTCGGCCTCGGTCATGGTGGCCAGCCGCGTCTTGAACCGCCCGGCGCGGTAGCTCTCGCCCGAGGTGTTGAACAGCTTGCCCACCGGCAGGCCCGAACGCCGGTGCAGGTCCCGCAACGTGCTCAGCGATGGCGGCGAGGCGACCAGATCGGTCGCCTCGTAAGCCAGCTCGTGCTCGTCCAGCCAGCGCAGGGCTTTGCGGCACGTGCCGCACTTGGCGTACTGGTACACCTTCGTCACAGCCATCGGTAGCATCTTATTTCCACCGCGTCAGCCGGTGGGCGCAACATTGCCGTTAAGATCTCCCCTCCCCCGCCCGTCATCTCCGGGAAGGCCTACCAGGGGAGGGGCATCTTGCTGGCAACCTTGCGAAAACCACCCACCGAACCGGACGCGGCAGAGCTGGGGCGCGTCTTCGAGGAGCATCACCGCCGCGTCTACCGGGCGGCCTACCGGATCACCGGAAGCACCAGCGACGCCGAAGATGTCCTGCAGACCGTCTTCCTGCGGCTGGCGCGGCAGGATCCGCGGCCGGCGGCCATCGACAACCTGGCCAGCTACCTGTATCGCGCCGCCATCAACAGCGCCCTCGATCTCTGCCGGTCGCGCTGGCAGACCGACCGCCTCGAGCTCGGGCAGGCCGGGGCCGCGGCGGCGGAAAGTCCGGGCAGCGATGGGGTGGAGCTGCGGGCCTGGTTGCGGCGGGCGCTCACCACCCTGAGCGAGCGCCAGGCCGAGATCTTCGTGCTGCGCTACCTCGAGGGGTACGACAACCGCGAGATCGCACAGATGCTCGACACCTCCGCGGCGGTGGTGGCGGTCTCGCTGTTTCGCGCCCGGAGCCAGCTCCGGCGCCAGTTCCACAAGCTCGCAGGAGGTTCACGATGACCAGGGATCGGTTCGATCGGGCGGTGGAGGCGGTTCGCGACCAGGAGGTCGCCGACGAGGCGGTCGAGACGGCGCGCACGCGCGTCTGGCGCAAGGTCTCGGCCGAGCTGAGCGGCGATGAGCCGGCTGCCGCCAGGGCGGTGGGCGCGGCCGACGCGCCCATCCGCGGCTGCGCGGACGTGCGCGCGCTGTTCCCCCGCTACCGCGCCCACAGCCTGGGCGAGGCCCGGGAGGTGCTGGTGCAGGACCACCTGCGCGGTTGCGCCGACTGCCGCCGCGCCTTCGAGGGCCGGGGCGCGCGGCTGCTGACCTGGCGCCCGCCGGTCGCGGGCGCGCGGACCTCGCCGCTCACCCGCTATGCCGTCGCCGCCTCGCTGCTGATCTTCGCCGGGGTGGGTCTGTTCCTGTTCCGGGGCGCCTTCTCCACCGGCCCGACCGGTCCGCGCGCGACCCTGGAATCGGCCGACGGCACCGTCTACCTGATCGCCGACCGGGAACAGCGCCCCCTGGCGGTGGGCCGCGATCTCGACGAGCGGCAGTGGCTGCGCACACCCCGCACCGCACGGGCGGTGCTGCGCCTGCGCGACGGGTCGCGGGTGGAGATGCGCGAGCAGACCGAGCTGTCGGTCTCGATGAGCCGGCAGGACATCACCGTCCACCTCGAGCGCGGCAGCGTCCTGGTCCGGGCGGCCAGGCGGCGCGAGGGCCATCTGCTGGTGATCACCGACGACGCCAAGGTGGCGGTCACCGGGACGGTGTTCTCGGTCAACCGCGGCCTCAAGGGCACGCGGATCTCGGTGCTCGAGGGATCGGTGTGGGTGGAAAGCAAGGGCGGGGACCGGGCGCTCAGCGCCGGTGGACAGATGACCACCAACCACGGGATCCAGCCGCTGCCGATCGCCCAGGAGGTCGCCTGGAGCCCCGAGCTCTCGCAGCACGCCGAGCTGCTGGGCGAGGTCGCCGCGCTGGACCGCCAGCTCGATACCGTGCGCTGGCCGGGTCTGCGCTACCAGAGCGCGCTGCTGAACGCCGTGCCCGCCGGTACGGTAGCCATCGCCGCGCTCCCCAACTACGGCGTGACCCTGGACCAGGTCCACCGGCTGTTCCAGGAGCGCCTGGCCACCAGCCCCGCGCTGCAGAGATGGTGGCACGAGAGCGGGGCCAGCCAGCTGGAGGCCCAGCTGCCCGACCTGGTCGGCAAGCTGCGCGCGCTGTCCGAGCACGTGGGCGACGAGATCGTCGTGGCCCTGGCGCCCTCGGGTCCAGGGCTGCGCCCGCTGATTCTCGCCCAGGTCAAGCGGCCGGGCCTGCGGCAGGCGCTGGAGGCAAGCCTGAACGGCGCCGGTGACCAGGTCCGCGTCCTCGACCAGCGTGCTCTGGCCGCCGACCTCCCCGGGCGCCCCGCCGACCTGCTGGTGCTGGTGACCGACGACCTGGTGGCGGCGGCGCCCGACCGCGCCGGGCTGCAGGCGGCCCTGGGCCCGGCCTCCGGCTTTGCCGCCACGCCTTTCGGTCAGCGGGTGGCCGACTGCTACCGCGACGGCGTGGGCGTGCTGTTCGCCGCCGACCTCGAGGCCATCGCCCACCTGGCGGCCAGCCAGGCCCCGGGGGACAAGCACGCGCGCGACCCGCAGGCCCTGCTGCGCGAGCTGGGCGCCGACAACGTCCGCTACTTCGTGGTCGAGCAGGAGAAGGTGCGCGACACCACCCAGAACCGGGCCACCATGAGCTTCGCCGGTCCCCGCCAGGGCGTGGCTTCCTGGCTGGCGGCGCCCGCGCCGATGGGCTCGCTGGACTTCGTCAGCGGCGGGGCCAGCTTCGCGGCGGCGTTCGTGGTCAAGGACGCCACCGCCGTCCTGGACGACCTGTTCCGGGTGGCCGGGGCCATGAACCCCGACTTCCCCGCCCAGCTGCGCGCGTTCGAGCAGCGCCTGGGCCTCGAGCTGCGAGCCGAGGTCGCCGCCCCGCTGGGCAACGACGTGGCGCTGGCCATCGATGGGCCGCTGCTGCCCACCCCCTCGTGGAAGCTGGTCCTGGAGGTGCATCAGCCCGACCGGCTGCTGGCCGCCATCGAGAAGCTGGTGGCGGAGGTCAACCGGCAGGTGATGGCGGGGACGCGGCCGGGACAGCCGGAGCAGCTGCTGCGTCTCGAGCGGCGGCAGAGCCGCGGCCGCGTCATCTTTGCCTTGACCGTGCCGGGCGCCCCGAGCGCGGTGCAGTGGCTGTTCGCCGACGGCTACATGGTGGTGGGCCCCACCGAGGACCTGCTCCATCGCGCGCTGCGCGTGCACGACACCGGCGGCCACCTGCGCAACGCCGGGCGCTTCCGCAGCCTGATCCCGTCGGACCGCCACGCCAATTTCTCGGCGCTGGTGTACCACAACCTGGGTCAGGCGGGCGCGGTGGTCGGCGACTGGGTGGCCGGGACCAGCGCCCTGCGGCCCGAGCAGCGCGAGGCCTTCGAGCGCTTCACCGCCTCCGCCCGCCCGGCGCTGGTCTATGTCTACGGCGAGGAAGCGGAGATCCAGGTGGCGAGCGCCGGGGGGTTCTTCGGCCTGGGCCTCGACCACTTCATCGGCTCGGCCGGCCTGGCCGACCTCCTGCGCCGGCCGCCTTCGCGCTAGGCTACGACACCGCATGCGACCGGTGATCGAGCTTTCCGACCTGCAGATCGCGCTGGGCGGGCGGCCGGTGCTGCGCGGGCTGACCGCCGCCGTGCACGGCCGCTGCATCGGCCTTCTGGGCCCGAACGGCGCCGGCAAGTCCACCTTGATCAACACCTTGCTGGGGTTTCACGCCCCGCTGGCCGGGACCGCCCGGGTGCTGGGGCGGGACGTGCGGCACGAGCTGCGCAGCATCCGAAGCCTGGTCGGCTACATGCCCGAGAACGACGCCTTCATCGCCGGCATGACCGGGATCCGCTTCGTGCGCTACATGGCCGAGCTGGCCGGGCTGCCGCCCCGGCTGGCGCTCGAGCGGGCGCACGAGGCCTTCCTGCACGTGGGCCTGGGCGAGGCCCGCTACCGCACCCTGGGGACCTACTCGCTGGGCATGCGCCAGATGGCCAAGCTGGCGCAGGCGATCGTCCACGGCCCCCGTCTGCTGCTCCTCGATGAGCCGACCAACGGCCTGGATCCGCCGGGGCGCCAGCGGATGTTGCGCCTGATCCGCGAGATGAGCGAGGCCGAGGGGGTCAACGTCCTGATCTCGTCGCACCTGCTCCGCGACGTCGAGGAGTGCTGCGACGAGGTGCTGATCCTCAAGGACGGGCGGGTGGCCGCGCAGCACGACCTGCAGGAGGAGCGGAGGACCCACCGCCGCTTCCTGGAGGTGGAGACGATCGGCCCAGGCGAGGCCTTCGCCGACGCGGTGGTGGACCTGGGCGTGGCCTGCGCCGGCGCGGGCCACGGTCGGCTGAAGCTGGTGTTGCCGGAGACCGTGGGGATCAAGCAGCTGTACGCCACCGCCGCCGAGCGGGGCGTGCAGATCCGCCGGCTCTCGGCCCGGCGCGACTCGCTGGAGGACATCTTCTTGCAAGCCATGGACGCCAAGCCCAATGGCCATTCATAAACGCGCCTACCGCCCCCTCGGCGGGGTCGGGCTGACGCCGACCTGGTCGCGGTTCCTGGTGTTGCCCCGCTACGCCTGGCAGTCCATCGCCGAATCGAAGCTGCTGTCGGCCTACCTGATGCTCTGCCTGGTCCCGCCGCTGATCGCCGCCGCCTTCATCTACCTCTACAACAACCCGCTGGCCCGGGCGCTGGTGGGCCTGACCGGAGACGCCCCCTTCCGCATCGACGGCCAGTTCTTCTACTGGCTGCTGCACGCGCAGGCCGGTCTGGCCTTCCTTCTGACGGCCTGGCTGGGGCCCGGACTGGTCGCGCCCGACCTGGTCAACGGGGCGCTTCCGCTGTACCTCAGCCGGCCGTTCTCGCGGCTGGAGTACGTCCTCGGCCGGCTGGGCACCCTGTTCTTCGTGCTCTCCGCCATCACCTGGGTGCCGGACGTCCTGCTGTTCGGACTGCAGGCGGTCCTGGCCGGGGGCGGCTGGGGCGCGCGCAACCTGCCGCTCCTGGGCGGGATCGTGCTGTCGGCCTGGCTGTGGATCGGCGTGACCGCGCTGCTGGCGCTGGCGCTGTCGGCCTGGGTCAGGTGGCGGATCGTGGCCACCGGGCTGTTCGCTGCCGTCTTCTTCCTGTCGGCGGGCCTGGGGGCCGCCGCCAACCAGGCGCTGCGCACGTACTGGGGCGGTCTGGTCAGCATCTTCTATCTGGTGGGGACGATCTGGCGCGACCTGCTGGACGTGCCGGGGCCCCGCTCCTATTTCCGGCGGCACGGGATCGGCGATCCGCGGACCCTCGACATTCCCGTGGGGTACTGCTGGCTGGCGCTGCTGGCGCTGGGCCTGGTCTGCATCCTCCTGCTCGACAGACGGCTGCGCGGCCGCGAGGTGGTGCGCGGATGAGCACCGCCGACGACCAGGTTGTCGCCTTCGAGGGGGTGTCCCGGTTCTACGGCGATGTGCTGGGCGTGGACCGGGTGACGTTGACGATCCCGGCCGGCATCACCAGCGTGGTAGGCCCCAACGGCGCCGGCAAGTCCACCCTGCTGAACCTGATGACCGGGCTGCTGCTTCCCACCCGCGGGCGGGTGCGCGTGCTGGGAGTGCCGGTCTCCGATCCGGAACGTTTCTTCCGTCTGCTGGGCTACTGCGCGCAGTTCGATCACCACCCGCGCGGCGCCACCGGCCGCAGCTTCATCTACGATACCTTGCGCCTGCACGGCCTGGATCACGGGGCGGCGCTCGAGGGGACGGAGGAGGCGCTCGACCGGGTGGGGATGAGCGAGGCGGCCGACCGCAAGATGGCCGCCTACAGCAAGGGCATGCGGCAGCGGATCCGCCTGGCCCAGTCGATCGCCCACCACCCGCGGGTGCTGGTGCTCGACGAGCCCCTCAACGGCCTGGACCCGATGGCGCGCGCCGAGGTCATGGACCTGATGACAGCGCTGGCCGGTCAGGGAATGCACGTGATCATCTCCAGCCACATCCTGCACGAGGTCGACCGCCTGTCCGACCGGGTCATCCTGCTCAGCCACGGCTACGTGGTCGCCGAAGGTCAGATCCACGGGGTGCGCGGCGAGGTCGAGGACCAGCCGATGCAGATCCTGGTCCGCTGCTCGCAACCGAGCCGCCTGGCCCGGCTGGCGTTCGAGCAAGACCACGTCGTCGAGGCCCGGATCCAGGACGACAGCCAGGGGTTGCTGATCCGCACGCGCAACGCCGATCGCTTCTACGCCCTGCTGAACCAGGCGGTGGTGCAGGACGGGATCGAGGTGGAGGCGGTGGTCCCCGCCGATGACGACGTCGGGTCGGTCTACCAGTACCTGATCGGCGGCTCCGATGGAGGATCCCCCGCATGACCGCCAGCACCGCCACGACGACGGCCAGGACCCCGCTGTGGACCATCCGGCGCCGCCAGCTCTGGACCATCGTCGGGCTCGAGCTGCGCAAGAGCCTGCGCGGGCTGCGCGCCGTCTGGGTGTACCTGCTGGCCTTCGCCCCCGTGCTGATCGTGGGGGCGCACACCGCCCACGCCCTGCTGACCCGGGATGTCCACCCACTGGACCAGGACACCGAGATCCTGGCCGGGATCTTCCAGTTCTATTACCTGCGGCTGGGCCTGTTCTTCGGCTGCCTGGGCATCTTCACCCGCCTGTTCCGCGGCGACATGATGGAGCGCAGCCTGCACTATTACCTGCTGGCCCCCGTGCGCCGCGAGGTCCTGACCTGCGGAAAGTTCGCCGCCGGCGTGCTCGCCGTGGCGCTGGTATTCGGCATCGCGGTCGTGGTGCTGTTCGCCGCCATGTACCTGCACTTCGGCGCCAGTGCCCTGGAGTTCCTGGCCTCCGAAGGCCTGGCCCACCTGGGCCGGTACCTGCTGGTGACCGTCCTGGCCGGGATCGGCTACGGCGCCCTCTTCCTGCTGCTCGGCCAGCTGTTCAGGAACCCGGTGGTCCCCGCCCTGGTGGTGGTGGTCTGGGAGTCGGTGAACAACGTGCTGCCGATGCCCCTGAAACTGATCAGCGTGGTCTTTTATCTGGAGCCCCTGCTGCCCGTGGAGGTGCCCGCCACCGGCCTGGCCGCCCTCTTCTCCGTCCCCGCCGAACCCCTCCCCGCCTCGCTCGCCATCCCCGGCCTGCTGCTGGTGACCGCGCTGATCCTGCTGCTCGCCTGCCTGCGCACGCGCACCCTGCAGATCGACTACAGCGGCGATTGACCGCCCGCCCGGCCCGGCCTGATACCATCGGGCGTCAGCAGGCCCCAGGGCCGCACCGCGCACGATGCGGCCCTGGTGTGCAGACGCTACGAACGCGCGTTCTAGTCGTCGTCGCAGTCGTGGTCGTTGCCACCGGGCGGATCGATCCGGAGGATGAAGCCGTCCGTCCGGCGGTTGCCTTCCAGGTCGAAGGCCCGCCCGCTCCGGCTGCCTAGCGCGTAGATGTTGCCCTTGCTGTCTTCGGCCCATCCCATCAGCGACAGCGTCTGGGGAGACGCCAGCGGCGGCCGGGCCGGATCGGTCAGGCCCAGGCGCAGTGCCTCCTCGGCGACGTTGTTGAACTCCTTGATGGTCTTCAGGCCCGGGTCACCCAGGTTCTTCTGCTGCAGGTAGAACAGCCGGGCGTAGTTGTCCGGACCGTTCGGGAAGCTGAAGACGTGCGAGTAGTCGCCGAAGACATAGCGGCCGCGCAGCTCCTTGAACTTGTTGCCCCGGTACACGAACCCGCCGATGACCGAGAAACCTTCGACGCGGGTATCGTATTGCGCGATCGGATCGATCACGCCCGAAGGGGGACCGGCCGGCGGGCAGGTCAGCGAGGCAAAGCCCGGCAGGATCCCGTTGAGGAAGAAGCAGAAGGTGCCCTCCTTCTTGTTCCAGCCGTAGTTGCCCCCCTTGACGATGACGTCCACCTCCTCGATGTCGTTCTGGCCCACGTCGCCGGCAATCAGACGACCGGTGTCGCGATCGAACGACATGCGGTAGGGATTGCGCAGGCCGTAGGCCCACACCTCGCCGGCCGCGCCGGGAACGTCGACGAACGGATTGCTCCTCGGGATGCTGTAGCGGCCGTTGGCGTGGTGGCCATCGACGTCGATGCGGAGGATCTTCCCCAGCACCACGCTCACGTTCTGGGCGTTTCCGCCGTTCGGGTGACCGATCACGCCGGGCGGCGGGTTGATGCTCTGGTCACCGTCCTGGTCGTCGGAGCCGCCGCCGTCGCCGGTGGCGATGTACAGCTTGCCGTCGGGACCGAACTCCAGATCCCCGGCGTTGTGGTTGAACTGCGGCCAATCGACGCGCATCAGCTCCTTGACGAAGGTCGCGCCCGCCGAGGGGTTGCCGGGATCGTTGGCGTGCCATTCAGAGACAACGTTCTGGTGGTTGGCGGTCGTGCCCGGTGGCAGCGTGGACGGGATGGTCGGCGGCGGCCCGTTCGGTTCGGAGGTGTAGAGGAAGAACCGGCCGTTTTTCTTGTAGCGCGGATGGAACGCCAGCCCCAGGAGCCCGCGTTCGTCGAAGCTGCCGGGGCCCAGGATGCCGACCGGAACCAGCCGGTTGCCCACGTCGATGAACGGGGTGCGCGTGCCGTTGCGGCGATCGACTGCCGTCACCTGCCCGGCCTGGCTGACCACGTAGAACCGTCGTTGCTCGCCCGGAGCAACCTTCGCCTCCACCGGCGCGTTCAGGCCGTCGGCGACCAGGGTGAGCTTCAGGGAAACACCGCCCAGCTTCTCGATCGGGGCGAAGACGGTCTGGTCCGATTCTGCGAAACCCGGGTTGGTCACCAGGGCCGGGTCGCCGGGCTGCGGGTCGCCGGGACGCCAGGCGCCGGTCGGATCCTGCAACTCGGCGCCGTTGGTCAGGCCGTCGGCGTCCGCATCGAGCGCCGCCAGCTCCGCCCCCCACACGACGGCGCCGGTGGGGCCGGGCGGGTTCAAGAACCCGGCTTCGATCTGCTGTCCGAAGGCGTTCCGCGGGCCGCCCCCTTCGGGGCTCACGTGGCAGTTGAAGCAACCTCGGACGGATCCGTTGGGGATCTGGTTCACCCGGAACGGTCGGGCAAAAGCCGGTGTGCCGGCAGACCACAAACATACGAGAGACACGGCAAGGGTCGTGGACGCGGCGAGCACGTGGACAGACGAACGCGTTCTCATCGGGACCTCCAGTCGGCCGTTGCTGGTGATGGGGGAACGAGCTGCGAGGGAGCTTCCACCGGCCGCGAACACGGAGCGCCGGCTGCGGGCCTGGTGCTGGGCAATCCGGACTCGAACCCGCCGCCAGAGCTTGTTCCCGCGCGCGGATGTCTGTCAAGGCGGCACAGTCGAGCCGGCACGCTCGAGACCGCACACGCGCGCCCCCCTGATCCCCCCCGAGGCGGGACGTGGCTTCAGGAGCCGACCTCGGTGCTGCACGATCGTGACGAACGCCACGGTTCTGCCACCTGTCGGGATCGATCCGGGGGCCGAGGGCTCGGCCCGGCCGTCGTTCAGCGGCTCTGCGTGGCGACGGTGAGGGAGACGTCCTGGCTGGCCATGGCCGTGTCGGTGCCGCCAGTCTCCACGCTCGCGGGGACCTGGATCGTCAGCGTGTTCTCCACGGCGGCGGTGCTGGCGGCGGCGGCGGCGGTCACGGCCGTGCGGGCGTTGGTGCTGGAGTCGAAGGTGATCGCGTGGTCCGGATCCAGCGACAGCAGCCAGGCCGCCGCCGGGCGCGTGGCCGAGAACGAGCCGCTGGCCCCCGCCAGCAGACAGCCGCCGCCCGGGCGGGGTGCGATGGCGACCGCGGTTTCACCGCCCGGGCCGCCGTACCGCTGCTGGCTCCGGATCGCCCCCGCCGCATCCACCTCCACCAGCCAGTAGTCGTTCGAGCTGGCACCGTCGGCGGTGGTGGTGCCTGCCAGCAGGTAGCCGCCGTCGATCGTTCGCACGTCGTGGAAGGCGCTGTCGGAGGATCCGTTCGCCCCCCCGCCGTAGCTCGACTGCCACTCGATCCCGCCGGCCTCGTTCAGCTTCAGCAGCCAGCCCTGATCGCGGATCGGGGAGCCGGCTACCAGGTCGGCGAAACCGGCCACGATGAATCCCCCGTCGGCCGTCACCTCGAGCGCGCTGGCCCGGGCCCGCTCGGGCAACGCGTAGGTCCTGTACCAGAGGGTATTGCCCGAGGAATCGAGGCGCAGCAGGAAGGCGTCGCTGCGGCTGGGCATGGCGCCCGGTTGCATCCGGTACCCGGTGAGGGCGTAGCCACGGCCGGCGGTCTGGCGGACCGCCATCGCTTCCGAGACGGTGTTGTCGTAGTACCGCTCCCAGCTCACCGCGCCGGTAGCGTCGAGCTTCAGCACCCACGCTCCGGTCGCGGGGCCGTTGTGGTAGCCGACGGCGATGAAACCGTCGTCGGCGACGCCGTCCCCGTCGTCGTCGGTCTGGACGATGTCGTTGGCGGCTTCGCCGGGGCCGCGGCCGTACCGTCGCTGCCAGCTCACCAGCCCGCTGGCGTCCACGGCGACCACCCAGAGGTCCTCGCCCCCCGCGATCTCGGTCGCCCCCGCAAACACGAAGCCGCCGTCGGCCGTCGCACGCGCCGCCTCGAACCGGTCGCGCGCGGGGCCGCCGTAGACCTTCTGCCAGACCTGGGAGCCATCGGCGCGCAGGCGCATGGCGAAACCGTCGCGGTTCTCCACCGCGCTGGGATCGACGTCCAGCGAGCCAGCCACCAGGAACTCGTCGCCGCCCAGCGGCTGGATGGTGCTCACGACCAGCGCGCCGGTGGCGATGCCGTAGGTGCGCGCCCAGACCGCCGACGGCGCCGGGCCCGCGTCCGGCGACGGCTCGACGGGTCGATCGGCGGCGCTGTCGGGGTCGCGGTCGGGCGCGCGGTCGGTCGGTGTCCCGCTGCCGTCGACCGGCGCAACGTCCATCGACAGGCCCGCGTCCACCGGCTGCATCGGCTGCGCTCCGCCGCCGCAGGCGGGCGCCAGCAGGCTGGCCAGCACCAGGCCCCGCCACAAACGGCGTTTGCCGCCCACCACCTTCCGCCTCCTGTGCACGGTCGCCTCCTCAAGCTTTCGGGGCAACCAGAACGGACGCAACCCGGCCCTCTGTGGGCCGTCGCCACACACCGCGCGCGATCAGCGCTTGGCGCGGGAGTTGGGGGAGAAGCCGGATTTGACGGGCAACACCGGTTTCTTGGAGGCTCGCGATCGGCCCTTGGTAGCGGCAACGGCGCGCTTGTCGAGGGCAGCGTCGCTCTTGTCGAAGGGAACGGCGTTCTTGTCGAAGGGAAGCTTGCCCGCCTTGGGTGAGGGCAGTCGTTGCTTGGTCTCGATGGGTTGCGGCGGGGCCGCCTGGGTGGGGATCGCGGGGCTCTGGATCTGCGGTGCAAGCGGCGGAGTCAGGGCGGTCGGATCGGCCTTCGCGCTGATCGTGGCCGCCGGCATGAGCTTCGCTGGCGCGGGAGCCTGGTGCAGGCCGAGCCAGCTGCCGAGACTGGCGAGCGCCACGGCAGCGCTGGCACCGACGGACAGGGCGAGCCGCCGGCGCCGGGTCGGCGCCAGCGCCCGATCCAGCGCCCGGGCGGCGTCGGCTGCCGTCGGGTGGCGATCGGCGGGTCGCGGCTGCAGCAGGCGCATCACCACCCGGTCGACACCGACGGGAAGGCCCGGGCGCAGCTTCGAGGGTGCGGCGAAGGCGCCTTGCGGGACGACGCCGGTGAGCGCCTCGTACAGCATGACGCCCACCGAGAACAGGTCCGAGCGGCGGTCCAGCGGGGTGCCGGCGCGCTGCTCGGGCGACATGTAGGGGAGCGTCCCCAGCACCGCCGCGGTCTCGGTCAGTCGGGTCAGCGGGGCAGCGACGGTCTCGCCGGGGTGGGCGATGCCGAAGTCGGCCAGCACGGCGCCTTCGGGACCCAGAAGCACGTTGCCCGGTTTCAGATCGCGGTGGATGACACCCTGGGCGTGGGCGTGCTCCAGCGCGGCCAGCACGCGGCCGAAGACGGCCCGCGCCTCGTCCGGGGCGAGCGGGCCGTCGGCCAGGCGCGCGCGCAGGCTGGGGCCCGCCACCAGGGTCATGGCGAACCAGGGCACGCCGTCGAGCTCACCGCTGGCCAGCACGCGCACGATGGCCGGGTGGGCCAGGCCGCGCAGCAGCTGGACCTCGCGCAGGAAACGTCGGTGCAGCTCCGGGTCGCCGGCCAGACCCGCGGCCAGGAACTTCACCGCGGCGGGCTCGGGACCCGCGGGGGTGTCGCGGACGGCCCGGTAGACGTGGCCCATGCCGCCCGAGCCGAGGCGCGCTTCGATCCGGTAGCCGTCGACCTGCGCGCCGGTGCGGTCGCGTTCGGGCAAGAACCGGGGCTTGCCGGCCACGGTGCCCAGGCGCGACAGATCCACCTCCAGCGCGCAGGCGCCGCAGGCGACCGCGACCTGACCGGCCGGGGCCGCCAGCGGCGTCTGACAGGCGGGGCAAAGGAGCTGCATGCGGGCGCGATCGTCTGCGCCTCCTGATCCTAGCAGGGCGCCGCGCGCGGGCTCATCACCACTTGGCCTTCATCTGCGAGCGGGCCCCGGCCTTGTGCAGCTTGAGGCTGTGCTTTCCAGCTTCGGTGCCCGGGTCGAACCGGTCGATCTCGCCGGCGAACTGCGGCAGCTCGTGCAGAGCCTGGTTCACCTTGGCCTCGTCCAGGGCCAGCTTGCGCGCCAGCGAGCGCATCTGCGTCTGCTTGCTCTGCAGCAAGGTGCGGGCGGACTGCCGGTCACCGCGCTCGTAGGCCACCGCCGCCGACCGCATCGCGCTGGCCGCCTCCATCTGCACCACGTGAGCCATGACCTCGCGGTCGGTGGCCTGCTGCACGGCCTGGGCGTCGTCCGACAGCTCCGCTCCCAGCGCCACCGATCCGCCGCCCGGACGGCGC
>JBKPRZ010000141.1:0-10421 GCA_046734815.1 Myxococcota bacterium
GCCGCAGGTACACGGGAATCGAGGGCCGGTGCTCGGGCCGGGCCCGGTGCGCCACCGGACGCGGACGTCCGGCGATGGGCGGCCGACCGGCCCCCGCCCGCTTGCCGCCCCAGCCCGAGCTGACCTTCTTGCCCGCGCTCATCAGCCCAGCACACCGAGGGCGGTGAGCACGGCGATGGTCAGCGCCATCAACGCCTCGCCCGAGATGACGCCGGCCGCGGCCGACGAGGCGAAGCGCTCGGCCTGGGCGGCGTCCCGGCGGGACAGCAGCAGCCACAGCAACGCCCCCAGGGCGATGGCGCCCGAGGTGGTGGCGGGGATCAGGAAGCCGGCGGCCATGGCCACCGGCGACGGCACGAACCGCGCCGCACGGGTGCGCTCGAGCAGGGCCAGCAGCGCGCCGACGACGGCGGCCCACAGGCAGGCCTGCCCGGCCCACAGCGGAAGGGCGGCGCTGCCGTTCTCCGAGACCGCCGCCAGCGCCTTCCAGGTCATGGCCCCGGGAGCGGGCAGGCGCTGGGTGCCGATGCCGTGGGCAGCGCGCACCAGCGCGTAGGCCGGCAGCGACACCACCAGCCCCGCCACCGCGCCGATCATCTGCGCCCGCAGCTGCGGCCGCACCGGCGCGCCCAGCAGGTGGCCGGCCTTCAGCACGTTGACGGTGAGGGCCGACTGCACGCCCGCGCCCGAGGGGATCTGGCCGTAGGCCATGTTCACCGGCGCGCGGGCTGGCGCCACCAGCGCGAACAGCAGCTGGGTCAGCTGGGCCAGCGAGGACAGCGGCGCGATGTCGGTCTCGCCCGCCGTCCGCACGCACACGTCGATCAGGATCAACGACAGCAGCAGCGCGGCCGCGCCCAGCAGCGGGTTCACCCCGAACACCAGCCACCCCAGCACCACCACGGCGATCCCCGAGAGCAGCAGCCCCAGCCCGCCGCGCGCGGCGCCTGGCTGCTGCCGCAGGCGGCCCACCCCGACCGCGACCTGCACGAAGGTGCGCCAGCGCAGCAGAAGGCCCACCAGCCCCGCCGCCACCATCAGCGCCACGCCCGGCCACAGCAGCCAGGACTCCAGCGCGGTGTATTCGGCGGTGGCGATCCCCGCCCGCACCAGCGCCGGCGACAGCCCGCCCCAGGCCACCGCCGCGCCCAGCAGCAGGCTGAACGCCGCCCGCGGGCCCACCAGCACCCCCGCCCCCAGCAGCGCCGGGCTGAGCGCCACGCCCAGGGTCAGCGCCGAGGCGGCGTTGCCCGCCACCGTCACCGGCAACCAGATCACGCCCGGGATCACCGCCGGCCGCCCGTCGCGGAACCAGGTGAAGGCCAGCGCCGCCGCCGCCGCCAGCAGCACGATCCGCGTGCGCGCCCGCGCCTCCTCGGACGAAGCGTGGATCGCGCGCATCAGCTCGGCGGTGGCGATGGCGCTGGGGAAGGCCAGCGGCTCGTCGACCACGTAGCGCTGGCGCAGCGGCACCGCCAGCAAGATCCCGAACACCGCCAGCGCCAGCCCCCAGGCCAGCAGGCCGATCGTCGACGGAGCCATGCCCATCAGCTGCAGCGCCGGCAGCGCCCCCAGAAGGCCGAGGGTCGACGGCATCACCGCGGCGGCGCCGGCGGTGGTCTGGGTGATGTTGTTCTCCAGCAGCGAATACGGTCGGCCGGCGGCGCGGCCACCCGGCGCGCACATGGCGAAGCCCAGCACCGCGGCCATGATGTTGCCGCTGTCCCACCAGTTGCTCTTGAGCCCCATGTAGACGTTGCCGATCGCCAGCACCGCGCCCAGCGCCACGCCGGCCAGCAGCGCGCGCGGCGTGAGCTCGGGACCGGAGCTGTGTTCCGCCGTCACGACATCGCCTTTATGCCACGGGTGGATCCAGTCGGATCGCCGTCGGCATCTGATCTCTTCGGCGGCCGGCGCGCGCTTCTTGCCGTGGTAGCATCAAAGGAGGGTGGGACGCATGGGACGCGGGGCGGGACGGTAGCGCGCGATGGCGCGATGTTCTACCTGTCACCGCCGGCTCCTCCCGGGCTCGCGCTGTCCCGAGGACGGCGGCATCGCTCCGGCGGGCTCGCCGGGCGGCTCGCCCCCGCGGGTGCCACAGGTGCCGGGCTTTCAGCTCATCCGCCTGCTGGGGGCCGGTGGGTTCGGGACGGTGTGGGACGCCACCGACGAGGTGGGCGAGCAGGCGGCGCTGAAGATCAGCCACACCGCCGACGGCGCCGCGCGCATGCGCATCGAACGCGAGGTGGCGGTGATGGCGCGGGTGGGCCCGCCGCACGTGCCCGCTCTGCGCGGAAGTGGGCAGTTGCCCGACGGGCGCCCCTATCTGGCCATGGAGCGGCTGCACGGCCGCACCCTGGCCGAGGAGATGGAGCGCTGGCCCTCGCGGCCGGGACCGGCCGCCCTGCGCACCCTGGGCGGGGCCCTGTTGCAGAGCGCGGCCGCCCTGCACGAGCGCCAGGTGGTCCACCGCGACTTCAAGCCCGAGAACGTCTTCCTGGTGGGCGCCGACGACCAGCACCTGTCGGCCAAGCTGATGGACTTCGGTCTGTCGCGTCCCAACCACGCGCCCGCCCAGGACCAGACCACCACCGGCGCCGGGGCGGGCACACCGGAATACATGGCCCCCGAGCAGATCTCGGGCGGCTCGGCCGACCCGCAGTCGGACGTCTACGCGCTGGGTGTGATGCTGTTCGAGCTGACCACCTTGCGCCTGCCCTTCTCGGGCGAGCGCCGCGAGCTGGAATACGCCCACCTATCCTACCGGCCGCCGCGCCCCTCGCGCTTCGGGCCCGTGCCCGAGCCGCTGGAAGAGCTGATCCTGCGCTGTCTGGCCAAGGACCCGGCGCTGCGTTTCCCGGACGCGCGCACCTTGCGCGAGGCCTTCCACGAGGTGATGAGCCGGCTGCCCGTCGATCACGGCGCGCCCCGCTGGGCGCCGGTGGCCAGCACCCCCACCCCCGCGGTGAACCGGGTGGTGGTCCTGCGGGCCAGCGAGCGGCAGAAGGTGGTGCTGATCTTCGCGCAGGGGCTGCGCGTGTCGGGCGTGGAGCTGCAGGCGGCGCTCGAGCCCTTCGGCGGGCAGCTGGCCCACGCCCAGACCGCGGTGGCGGTCTGCGCCTTCACCCATCGGGCCGGTGACAACCCGGGCCACCGCGCGCTGGCCGCGGCCGAGTCGCTGGTGGGGCGCGAGCTGGTCGAGCGGCTGATCGTCGACGTGGGCACGGTCTCCAGCAAGAGCCGCCCCACCGGTCCGCCGCGCCTGTTCTCGCCGATGTTCAACGACCCGACCCGCTACCCCTACCCCAGCGATCCGGCGGGCATCCTGCTCACCGCCGCGGCGTCGGCGCTGCTGCCCTCGTTGCCCTGCGAGCCCGCGCCGGGGCGGCCCGATCACTTCGTGCTGTCGGCCAGCGCCACCGACGACGTGCAGTCGCGAACGGTGATGCAGGACGCGGCCGCGCCGCTGGTGGGGCGGGCGGCCACCGTGCGCGCGCTGGTGGCCGAGGCGACCCGCGCGCTGACCGAGTGGCGGCCGCGGGTGGCCAGCGTGCTGGCCGACCCGGGGCTGGGCAAGACCCGCCTGGCCTTCGAGCTGGCCCGGGTGCTGCGCGCGCGCATGCCGGGGGCGGAGGTGATCGAGCTGCGCGCGCGCGAGCCGCTGGGCAGCGACACCCACGAGACGTTCGCCGAGCTCCTGCGCCGGGCGCTGGAGCTGCCCGCCGCCCGCCCGGCCGGTGACGGGCGCGAGCTGCTGCGCGAGCGGCTGGGCGAGCCGGCCAAGGAGACCTACGCCGGCGCGGCCCTGCTGCTGGGCTGGATCGGCCCCGACCACCCGTCCATCACCGCCCTGCGCGCGGCCCCCGGCGTCCTGCGCGCGAACATGGCTCGCGCCGGGCTGGAGGCGCTCCGGCGGCTGGCCAGCCGCAAGCCGGTGCTGGTGGTGCTGGACGACGTGCACTGGGCCGACGACGCCCTGCTGGACGCGCTGGAGCAGGCCACCGTGTCCGAGCTGCCGCTGTGGGTGTGCGCTTTCGGGCGGCCCAGCTTCGCCGACAGCCGCCGCACCTGGGGCCAGCGCGCCGCCGCCGCGCACGTCGAGAAGCTGGGGCCGCTGGACGCCGACAGCGGCGCCGAGCTGGCCCGCCACCTGCTGTCGCCGGCCACCAACGTGCCCGAGGCGGTGATCAAGCGGCTGGTGGATCGCGCCCAGGCGGTGCCGCTGCTGCTGATCGACCTGGTGCGGGGCCTGCGCGCCGAGGGGCTGGTGCGCACGCAGGTGGGCGGCGTCTCGTACGTCGCCACCGAGGTCATCGACCGCCTGCCCGACTCGCCGCTGGTCGAGTGGATCGCCGGACGCGAGCTGGACGGCCTGTCGGCCGACCTGGCCGCCCACGCCCGGCTGGTGTCGATGCTGTCGGCGGAGATCACCGTCGAGGAGGTGCAGGGCGTTCTGTCGACGATGGACCGCGACCTGGCCGAGGCCTTCCCCATGGACGCGCGGGTGGGGATCGAGCGCCTCAAGCAGATGCGTGTGCTGGTCCAGCACCGGAGCGGCCGCTACAGCTTCCGCAACGCCATCTTGCGCGAGGCGGTGGCCAAGACGGTGCCCGAGGCGCAGAGCACGCTGCTGCACCGGGCGGCGCTGACCTACTACCGCAGCGGGGCGCTGCCCGAGTCCATCCGCCTGCCCCGTCTGGCCTGGCACGCGGCCCAGGCCGGCGAGCGGGTGCTGGCCGCCACCACCTACCTCGGTCTGGCCGAGTCCGCGCGCAGCTGGCACAACTACCTCGAGGGGGACCTGCTGTACACCCACGCCCTGGCCCAGCTGCCCCCCGGCGACGAGGACCGGCGGCTGATGGCGCTGCGGGGCCGGGGCATCTCCCGCTACCGGATGGGTCGCTACGCCGATTCGATCGAGGACCTGCGTCAGGCCGAGGAGCTGGCGGTTCGGGTGGCCGACCCCGTCACCCAGGCGCTTGTCATGCTGGACGAGTCGGACGCGCTGGACTGGGTGTTCGAGTGGCACCGCTCGCGCGACCTGGCCTGCCTGGCGCAGGAGCTGTTGCGCGGGGTGGACGCCGCGCCGCTGCAGGCCCGGGTGCTGCTGGCGGTGGGGCGCTCGTTCCACCGCTTCAGCCAGGACCGCGAGGCGATCGAGCTGCTGCGCCTGGCGGTGCGGATCGCCGAGACCATCGGGCCGGCGGGCTACGAGGTGCGGGTGGGCGCTGGGCTGATGCTCGGCTTCCTGCTGCCGTTCCTGGGGCTGCTGGACGAGGCGGAGGAGCAGCTGGATCGCGTCGCCCACCTGTGCGAGTCCCAGGGTGACGAGTTCCACCTGGGCGCGGTGTTGAACAACCGGTCCTGCCTCTGGATCGCGCGCAACGACCGCGAACGGTTCATGGAGGACAGCCGGCGCGTGCTGGCCTACGCCCGGCGGATGGGCGACGCCAACCTCGAGCGCGCCGCCAACCTCAACTGCGCCTATTTCCTCTACTGGCGCGCGGAGCACGCCGCGGCCGAGCCCTTCACCCGCCGGGCCATCGAGATGGACGCCCGCTATTTCCGCCAGGGCGGCTTCCGCCCCGACGGAGCGGTGCTGCTGGCCCGCATCCTGTGGGCGCAAGGCGACGACCAGGGGGCCGCCCGCGTGGTCGAGGAGGTGCGCGCCCAGCAGACCGCGGTGCGGGCGGAGGCCAAGAGCGATCTCCTGCTGCTGCCCAACGACGAGATGTTGCTGGACATGATCGAGCTGGTGATCGAACACGCCGGCGTGTCTCGCTGGGAGCCGCTGCTGGCGCGGGCGCGCACGGTGGCTCAGGGACAGGAGCTGATCGAGGTGCTGGAGATGGCGGGCCTGGCCGCCCAGGCGCGCGGCGAGCGGGACAACGCCCGCCGCTGGTGGCAAGAGGCGCTGACCGCCGGCCAGAAGCTCCCCAATGTCATGGGCGAGCGCATCGCCCGCCGCCTGGCCGAGCTGGAGCGCGCAGCAGGCTGA
Organism: Myxococcota bacterium; assembly: GCA_046734815.1. Lineage (GTDB taxonomy): Bacteria > Myxococcota_A > Polyangia > Fen-1088 > Fen-1088 > CAVYGB01. The sequence continues at coordinate 5,999 of JBKPRZ010000141.1, forward strand.
GCCGGATCAGCCGGAAAGCGCGCTGCTGGCCGGCCAGGAGGTGACGTCGACGATGCGCCCGGTGACCACCGGCGCCGAGGGCGAGCCCTGCAGCTCGGCCTGATCGACGTGGACCATCACCTTGACCTGCACGTGCGGGTGGGGCGTGGGACGGGCGGCCAGCTGCTGCACCAGCACCCGGGCCTGCTCGCGCACCCTGGCCTCGTCGGGGCTGCCGGGGTCGGTCTGCTCGGGCAGCACCCGCGCGCTCAGCAGGCTGGTCCCGGTGTGCAGCAGGCTGGTCAGCCCCGCCTCGTGCAGGCGGCGCTCGGCCAGGTCCAGCACGTCGGCCACGTCGTCGAACAGAGCCTCGTCCGCCGCCTCCACCCCGCCGGCGGTCGAGACGTCCACGAACACCGCCACCGCCTGGCGCGGTCGCGCGCCCGGCTCGGGGCCGCGCGTGCCGCCCTCCACCGCCGCCTTCAGCGCTTCCAGCACCGCCTTGGCCGACTGGTAGCGGCGATCGGGGACCTTCTCCATGCAGCGCAGGACCACCGCGTCCAGCGCCGCCGGCACCGGCACCGACTGGCTGGGGCGGGGCGCCGGCGCCTCCAGGTTCATGCGGTCGGTCTCCTGGGCGGTGGGGGCCAGGAACGGGTAGCGCCCGGTCAACATGTGATAGATGAGCACGCCCAGCGCGTAGATGTCCGTGCGCTGGTCGACCGGCTCGCCGCGGATCTGCTCGGGGGCCATGGCGGTGGCGGTGCCCAGGCGCGAGCCCGCCTGGGTCAGGCCGGCGGTCTGCTCGTCGGGGTCCAGCAGCTTGGCGATGCCGAAGTCCAGCAGCTTCACCACGCAGCGGCCGTCGCGCATGGTCACGTTCACGTTGTTGGCCTTGAGGTCGCGGTGGATCACGCCGGCGGTGTGGGCCGCGTCCAGCGCCGAGCAGACCGGCATCAGGATCTCCAGCATCTCGTGCGGGGTGAACCGCCCCTGGGTGCTGATCATCCGGTTGACGTCGGCCCCCTCCAGAAGCTCCATCACGAAGAACGGCCGCCCGTCGGGCAGCTCGCCGAACTCGTAGATGTCGACGATGGCGGGGTGGCGGATCAGGTTCACCACGCGCGCCTCGCGCACGAAGCGCGCCAGCCCCTCCTGGCTGCCGGCGTTCTCGGCGTGCAGCACCTTGATCGCCACCTTGCGGCCCAGCACCCGGTGCTCGGCCCGATACACCAGGCCGCCGCCGCCCGAGCCCAGGGTGGAGTGGATCAGGTACGGGCCCACGATGGTGCCCGGCTGCAGCTCGTCGGTCTCCTCTTCCTCCGCCGCCGAGGCGTCACCGGCGCGGGGCAAGCGCGCCGTCCGTTCCAGATCCGAAGATGACACCGCTTTCCTAAGCGTATCACGTCCGCGAGCGGGCCCCGGCGATGTGCGCGCGTGTGTCCGGTGTATTCCCGCCGGCGCGCGCAGCCCGCACCCGCTTGCATTGTCGTCGCGTGCCTGATCGCTTGCCTGGTGGCATCGTTCTGGGTTCGTTCTGTACAAGTTGTGCGGCCGCGCCGCCGGGGCGCGCCCGGGGCGCATGTGGGACACCTTTGCGTCCTCTAGGGTTACCCCCGGACAGACGAAGAGAATAGTTGTCCCCTCATGCACAAGCGTGACCCCGACCGCCGCCCGTCGCTGGACGTGGAGACCCCGGATACCGACCCCATGAAGGTCACCATGACCATGCCGGTGCTGGCCTCGGCATTGCCCACCTCCCGCGACGGCGCGCTGGCCGACGGCGGCGCGCTGGAGCAGGTGGTGCACTGCCAGCTGGTGGTGATCGAGGGCCACGACGCGGGCCGCACCTTCGAGCCCAGCACCGAATGTCTGGTGATCGGCGAGCACCCGTCCGCCGACGTGGTGCTGAAGGACCCGGCGGTGTCGCGCTTCCACTGCGAGATCATCCTGGGCCCGGTGGCCTCGGTGCGCGATCTGGGCAGCAAGAACGGCACCGTCGTCAACGGCGTACGGGTCGCGTCGGCGCCGCTGGAAGACGGCGCCGTCCTGACCGTCGGCAACACCAAGCTGCGCTTCCAGCGCTCGAACGGCGCCGCCCGGATCGCGCTGTCCGGGCGCGACCGCTTTGGCGGGGTGGTGGGCCGCTCGCCGGCCATGCGGGCGGTGTTCGCCCTGTGCGAGCAGGCCTCGGCCAGCGACGCCACCGTGCTGATCGAGGGCGAGACCGGCACCGGCAAGGAGGCCACCGCCGAGGCGATCCACAAGGAGAGCCCGCGCGGTGACGGCCCCTTCATCATCGTCGACTGCGGCGCCATCCCGCCCCAGCTGCTGGAGAGCGAGCTGTTCGGTCACGAGCGCGGCGCCTTCACCGGCGCGGTGGCGAACCGCAAGGGCGCCTTTCACGCCGCCTCGGGCGGCACCATCCTGCTCGACGAGATCGGCGAGCTGGGGCTGGAGCTGCAGCCCAAGCTGCTGCGGGTGCTGGAACGACGCGAGGTCAAGCCGGTGGGCGGCAACCACTACACGCCGGTGGACGTGCGGGTGCTGGCCGCCACCAACCGCAACCTGCGCGAGGAGGTGACCGCCCGTCGCTTCCGCTCGGACCTTTATTACCGCCTGGCGGTGCTGCGCATCCGGGTGCCGCCGCTGCGCGAGCGCAAGGAAGACCTGGCCCTGCTGCTCGAGCATTTCTTGCAGGTCCTGGGGCCGCAGCACCGGAACGAGTCGCGGGCCCTGCGCAGCCACGAGTTCATGTCCGAGCTGCGCCGCCACACCTGGCCCGGCAACATCCGCGAGCTGCGCAACTACATCGAGCGTTGCCTGGCCACCCGCGCCCAGCCCTCGCCCCAGGAGCTGGACGTGGCCGTGCCCGCCTCGGACGAGCCGCTGAAGATCGACATCACGCAGCCGCTCAAGAGCGCGCGCGAGGCCTGGGTCAGCGAGTTCGAGCGCCGCTACCTGAGCGAGATCCTGAAGCAGCACGACGACAACATCACGGTGGCTGCCCGGGCGGCGGGGGTGGACCGCATCCACTTTTACCGTCTGCTCTGGAAACACGGCCTGCGCTCGCGCGATCCCAGCACCCACGAGCGCTGACGCGGCGTAACCGTACCCCGTACCCGGGGAAACAGAATCGGGGACGGGGACGGGGACGCATACGGGTACGGGTACGGGTATGCGGATTCTCTGGTAGATATCCGGGCCGGTGTACCGACTGCTGTTTCGATTCGTCCTGCTGCGCCTGCCGGCGGAATGGGTGCACCGGGTGGTGTTCGCGCTGCTGCGGATGTTCGCGGCGCTGCCGGCGGTGCGGCGGCTGCTGCGGCGCTGGCTGGCCCCGCCGGCGCCCCCGCTGCGCGTGCGCGTGTTCGACCGCGAGCTGCCGGGGCCCATCGGGCTGGCCGCCGGCTTCGACAAGGACGCGCGCGGCTACGAATCGCTGGCGGCGTTGGGGTTCGGCTTCGTCGAGGTCGGCACGGTGACCCCCAACCCGCAGCCGGGCAACCCGCGCCCGCGCCTGTTTCGCCTGCCGGCCGACCGCGCGCTGCTCAACCGCCTGGGCTTCAACAACCGCGGCGTCGACGCGGCCGCGCGCCAGCTGGCCCGCCCCCGCCGCACCCTGGTGGGCGTGAACATCGGCAAGTCGCGCGACACGCCCGCCGAGCAGGCGGTGGACGACTACGTGCGCGGCGCCCACCAGCTGGGCCCGCTGGCCGACTACCTGGTGGTCAACGTCAGCTCGCCCAACACGCCGGGGCTGCGCCTGCTGCAGCAGGTGGACACCTTGCGGGCGCTGCTACAACGGGTGCGCGCCGCCCTGGATGCGGCCAGCCCGCGCCGGCGCGTGCCGCTGCTGGTGAAGATCGATCCCGATCTGCCCGACGCCGACGTCGATGCCATCGCCGACCTCGCGCTGCAGCTGCAGCTCGATGGCATCATCGCCACCAACACCACCGTCAACCCGGGCCCCCTGCGTTCGCCGCCCGAGCTGCTGGTCGGCCCCGGCGGCGTGTCGGGAGCGCCGCTGAAGCACCGCTCGCTGGCGGTCCTGCGCCGCCTGCGTGCCCGCGCGGGTGACAGCCTGGTGCTGATCTCGGTCGGCGGCATCGAGACCGCCGAGGACGTGTGGCAGCGCATCCGGGCCGGCGCAACGCTGGTGCAGCTGTACACCGCCTTCATCTATGAAGGCCCGCTGCTGCTGCGGCGGCTGAACCAGGGGCTGCGCGAGCGGCTGGAAGCGGCGGGCTTCCCCGACGTGAACGCGGCCGTGGGCACAGAGGCCGTCGATCGCCCCGCCCCCGTGGCAAGCTGACCCCCCTGCCCGTGCCTCCCACCTCGACCCAACCCGGACCAACCGACGCGCCGCCGCGGCTGTTCACCCGCCACGTCGTCCTCTTCCTCGTCCGCCTCGGCCTCGCCACCCTCGCCATCCAGGTGCCGG
>JBKPRZ010000142.1:0-4641 GCA_046734815.1 Myxococcota bacterium
GGCGTCCGCCGCCGATCCGGCCTGCGGGCCTGGCCGTCGCGAGTTGCCGCCCTCCTCGGCGGCCGAGCGCGCCGCGCGCATCGAGCGCGGGCTGGCCGCCTACCGCAAGCCCGGACCCAAGGGCGCCTGCGCCGGCTGCCACTCGGCGGTGGCGTTCGATCTGGCCTTCATCGGGTTCTCCGACGCGGACATCCTGCGCCGGGCGATCCCGCAGGTGGGGGTGACGGACGCCCGGGCCGTCGTCGACCTGGTCCACGCCCTGCGCGAGGAGCACGGGATCGACCGGCCGCTGCACCCGCGGCGGTTCCGGTTCCTGCAACCGGGTGACGAGGTGCTGCCCGCGCTGCCGCAGCCCTCGGTCTACCCGGGCACCCTGGTCGGCGAGCAGGACGCCGCCCGCGATGCTGCCTTCGCCCGGTCGCTGAAGGAGGAGGTCGGACTGCGGCTGCTGGGCGATCCCATCCGCACCGTCGAGCAGGCGCGCGCGGCCGAGGCCCAGCTGCTGGGCCTGGACCTGAGCCGGCTGCGCGTCGGCATCCCGATCGAGCGGTGGACCGAAGATGGCTTTCACGGCGCCGCCAGCAACGTGGCCACCGAATGGATCCCGATGCTGGCCCGGCGGCCGGCGCCCGGGCAGGAGGGCGGGTTCGATGGCCTGGCCGAGGCCTACCGGCGCGATCCGAGCGACGCCAACCTGTGGCGGCTGTACGACGCCATCGAGACGCTGACCGTCGCCGATGGACCCTCGCTGGCCGCGCGCTGGAGCCTGCGCAAGTACCAGGCGGTGCAGGTGGCCTCGCACATGCTGCTGCATGGCAGTCGCAAGGTCCCCGATCCGTTCGCCGGGGCTGTCGGGGTGGACGATCCGGCGGCCCGGCGCAGCCTGGCGATCGCGCACAACCCGTTCTGGCGGGTGGGCGATGCCATCCGGCAGAACCCGCTCAACTGCAACCAGCCGGATCCCTGCACCACCTTCCCGCCCACGCTCGACGTCACCGTCGCCGCCGGCGACGAGGCGCGCGAGCGGCAGAGCTACGAGGACAAGCTGAGCTGGTTCTGGCTGGGCTTCACCCTCGATCCCGCGCTGGTGGTGACCGAGGACAGCCTGGCCACTGTCACGGGCGACTATTTCCTGGCGCTGACTCAGCCCTGGTACCAGGTGCACAACGCCTTCGTCGTGGCGACGATCGTCACCGCCAAGGCGAACGCGCGGTCGTACCAGGACCTGCCCGGGGTGGCGTTGCGCGGACACGGCCGCTGGGCCAGCTCGCGCCCGTTCCTCGCTTTCAAGCACAGCGAGCGCGAGCTGCACCACCCGCCGCGCCAGGACCTGCGTTATCCCATCCACGAGCGGCTGTGGGCCAACGCCTTTCGCATGTTCCTGCTGCTGATGGACGACGAGCTGGCCCGCACCGGGGAGGTGTTCGACCGGGCCCGCACGCAGCAGGCCGTCGCCTTCATGCGGCGCTGGTTCGGCCAGGAGCTCGAGGTGGGGCAGGACCACGCCGACCTCGACGCGCTGGTGACCGAGCTGCAGCAGCGGCTGACCAGCGCGCGCGAGATCGGTGTGGACGATGGGGCAGGGGCGCGCACGGGGCCATCCGCTACGCCTCGAGTGATGCCGGGCGCCTCGATGGACTGAACAACAGGAGGGCGGGGCTTGCCAATAGCCCCACATGAGACCCTGGTCCGCCGGCTTCGGCGTGCTGCTTTCCGTCGCGAGCCTGGCCTCGCTGTCCTGTGTCGGAACGGTGTTCGACCCCGCTGAACCGGGTCGAGGCGCAGTGGAGGGGGGGCGGGGCGGCAGCGGCGGCGCGGGCGGCAGCGGCGGAGGTCGCCCGGACACCGCCGCGGACCCGGGACCGATCGGAGGAGCCGCGGGCGGGCCCACGGAAGGAGAGGGCGGTGCCGCCGACGCGGGGAGCGGCACCCTGGACGCGAAGGCAACCGAGCCCGAGGCGGGGCCGGTGGGTGGCGGCCCGCCCCCGCTGGTCGGGGGGAAGTTCCGCCACCCGGGCATCCTGGTCAACCGGGCTCAGCTGCAGATCATCCGCGACAAGGTGAACGCCGGCGCCCAGCCCTGGAAGGCCGCCTACGACCGGGCGATGCAGGATCGCGGCTCGCTCACCCGCAACCCCTCGCCGCGCGCGGTGGTGGAGTGCGGCGCCTACTCCAACCCCAACCTCGGCTGCTCCGACGAGATCGACGACGCCAGTACCGCTTACGTGCTGGCCATTGCCTGGAACGTGACCGGCAACGAAGCCTACGCCCGCAAGGCCATCGAGGTGATGAACGCCTGGGCCCGCACGCTCCAGTCCCACACCGACCACAACGCCCCGCTGCAGTCGGGGTGGTCGGGCGCGATCTGGCCCGTGGCCGGCGAGATCATCCGCCACACCTACGGCGGCTGGGCGCCCGACGACCTGGCCGCCTTCTCGGCGATGCTGAAGAACGTGTACCTGCCGACCGTGATCAAGGGCTCGGGCGGCAACGGCAACTGGGAGCTGGTCATGATCGAGGCCGCCGCGGAGATCGGCGTGTTCCTGGACGACCGGGCCACCTTCGATCGCGCCGTGGCGATGTGGCGCAAGCGCGTGCCGGCGTACATGTACATCAGCTCCGATGGCGCGCACCCTCCGCCGGCGCCCACCGGCAACCGGGGCGACACGCCGGAGGCCATCAAATCCTTCTGGTACAACATCGGCATGTACGTCGACGGCGTTTCCCAGGAGACCTGCCGCGACTTCGGCCACGCCGAATACGGCATCGCCTCGTCGATCGCGGTCGCCGAGACCGCCTTCCAGCAGGGGCTGGACCTGTACGCGGAGCACTCTGCCCGGCTGCGCGCGGCGATGGAGCTCCACGCCGAATACACCCTGGGCAAGCCCGTCCCCAGCTGGCTGTGCGGGGGCAAGCTCAACACGCGCCTCATGCCCACCTGGGAGATCGGGTACAACCACTTCCACAACCGGATGGGGATCGAGTTACCGCAGTCTCTGAAGCTGATCGAAGCCCGCATCCGCGGCCTCGACGGCGCCAACAAGCACATGGTCTGGGAGACGCTGACCCACGCCGGCGTCGGCTGGGCGGGCCTGAAATAGCCGCGGCCGCTGAACAACCAGCCCGGGCGGCCGCCAATCCGGGAGCATGCTCGGACGAACATGTCGCAACGTCGCCTGGACGCTGGTGCTGCTGGCCGGAGCGGGCCGACCCGCCGCCGGGGAATACCGGGTCGATGGCTTGCAGGGGCCGGTCCAGCCGGCGGAGATCCAGGCCTTCAAGCAGGAGATGAAGGCCAAGCTGGCCGCTCCCGATCCGAACGGCCCTTTCAACGTGAATGTCGGCAACCGCCACAACAACTACGTGTACGGGTTGACCGCGGACGCAGTCGAGGGGCTGCTGGCGGTCTACGAGGTCAGCGGTGACCAGGAGCTGATGGACCAGCTGATCTGGTTCGCCGACCAGATGCTGGTCCACCGCAACGACCGCTTCCGCAAGTGGGTCACCTTCACCGGCCAGGTCGAGCCCTGCTGGCCGAACGCGCCCGAGGACATGGTCCAGTCGCAGTGGTACTGCGGCACCGAGGTGGGCGACGTGGTCGGCCACATCGCGGCGGTGGCGTTGATGATCGTGAAGAACCCCGCCCTGTGGCCGCGCGCGGTGCCGGGCCCGGACCTCCTGAAGCTGGGCGGCACCTACCTGGAACGCGCGCGTGGCTACCTGCGGGAGTGCCGGTTGACCATCGACACCTTCCTCACGCCCCACTTCGTCAACCCCGAGACGAAGCGCTTCATCTGGCCGGTGCACCCCAACTACGGCGACGGCAGCGAAAAATCCATCCGCGCGCGCGGCAAGACCGTGCCCTGGAACCAGAACACCATGCTGGCGAACGGTTACCTCAACGTGGCCGAGGCGCTCGAGCGCCTGGGCGAGGAGCCGGCGACGGTTGCGGCGTACGACGCCATCGTCAAGGCCTTCACCGACGGGTTCTTCGCCAAGATCACCCGCTACACCGTCATGGACCAGCCGGTCTACAACTGGAGCTACGCGTCCGACGACACCGGGCCGATGTACCGTTACAACGAGGACCTGGGCCACGGCGGTTACGACTTCTGGGGGATCTACAGGGCCTTTGCGCGCGGGAAGGCGGGCATAACCCGCGAGCAGATGGTCCCCTTCGCCAACACCTTGAAGTACGTGATCGTGCGGCCTGACGGCACCGCGACGGCCAACCGGATCAACGGCGCCGGTCCGGATCGGGGAGGGCTGGGCAGCACCTGGATCTACGGCGCCTTCTTCCGACCGGAGTTCTACCCGACCATCGCCGGCACCATGCTGGCGGGAGCCAAGCGCGATCCGATGACGGCGGGGCGGCTGCTCTACGCCAAGCAGATGAATGCCCGCGGGTGGGCCGGGCTGCCGGTCGCGGCCGCGCCGGACGCCGGTGCTCCGGTCCCGGCCCCCCCGGGTCCCGCCCCCGCCCCGGCCGCTGATGCTGGTGTGGCGATGGCCGACGCTCCTTCCTCCACCTCTCCCGATGCCGCACCGCCGGGCGAGGGCCCCGCGGTCACCGGCCCGCCGACGGCCACCGGCCCGACGCCGGCCGGCGCGGGCGGATGCGCGTGCGGGACGGCGCAGGCA
>JBKPRZ010000143.1:0-8542 GCA_046734815.1 Myxococcota bacterium
ATCGAGCTCGCCGACCAGGCCCAGATCGAGCAACGCCAGCCGGTGATCGGGGGTGATGAAGATGTTGCCCGGGTGCAGATCCGCGTGCACGAACCCGTCCTCGAAGATCATCTTCAGCAAGGTCTCCAGGCCGATGCGGGCGATCCGCTTGGGGTCCGACCAGGTCCGGCTCCAGGCCAGGATCTTGATGCCGTCGATGAACGTCATGCACAGGATGCGGGACGTGGACAGCTCCGCGACGACGTCCGGGAAGACGACGTCCGGGTGACCGCGGAAGTTGTGCTGGAAGCGGCGGTTGTTGCGGGCCTCGATCTGGAAGTCCAGCTGGGCGAAGATCGCCCGCCCGAACTCGTGGACCACCGCCTCGGGCTGCAGCGAGCCCAGGGTCGGCACCCGGGCGATGAACCGCGCGCCCAGCCGCATGACCGCCAGGTCGAAGGTGCACAGCTCGACCACATCCGGGCGCCGCACCTTCAACGCCACCACCCGCCCGTCGGGCAGCCGGGCCTTGTGCACCTGGGCCACCGAGGCCGAGGCGATCGGCACCGGCACCAGCTCGGCGAACAGCTCGGTGTAAGGGCGGCCGAAGTCCTCCTCGATGGTGCGGGCGACCTCGGTGAAGGGGAACGGCCCCACGTCGTCCTGCAAGCGTTCCAGCGCGCGGGTGACGTGCTCGGGGATGAGGTCCGGGCGCGTGCTCATGATCTGCCCGAGCTTGATGAAGGTGGCGCCCAGGCTGCGGAACAGGTCGGCGACCACCTGACCGAACCAGGCCTTGCGTCGAGCGCGGCCGGCGAATGTCGCGACCAGCCACGACCAGCCGGCCACCCAGCGCAGCACCTGCTGCATGAACAGCAGGCCGATGACCACGGCCCGCAGGACCAGCCGCGTCCGGCTGAGCCCGCGTGACGGCGCCGTCACACCGTCGGGCTGGGTGAAGCCCTCCATCGAGTCCAGTGTACCATCCGGTCGAGCGGGGCTCGCCCGGGGGGACATAACCCGGGGCGCTGCTCGGGTGTCAACCGGAGGCGACATGCGACTTATCGGTTTGATCGTGAGTGGTGTCCTGGCGGTGTCCGTTGTGGCCGAGGGGGCGTACATCGTTCACACGCGACGCCAGGTGGCCCGCCTGGCCGACCGGCTGGACGCCATCGGCAGCGAGGCGAGCGACATGCTGTCCGCAGGCACCGAGCCGCGCGCCGCCGGCCGCTTCGTAGAGCCATCGGACGAGGCGACACCGGAGCCCCGGCGCGGGGGGCGGATGCCTCCGCCCCGGCTGGTCAACGCGCCCGCGCTGTCGGCACCGGCGCCATCCCCGCCGTCGGGCACCGACAATCCGCTGCCGCTGCCGCCCGCGCTCGACAATCCCGACGCCCGCGAGCAGCTGCGGAAGTTCGTTCTGGCGCAGCTGGACTACGAGCGGCAGGAGCAGCGCCAGCGGTGGGAGCAGCAGCGCACCGAACGCGAGCAGCAGCGGCGTGAGCGCATGGCCAAAGATCTGGCCCTGTCGCCGTCCGAGACCGAGAAGTTCAACCAGATCATGACCCAGACCCAGAACGCCCGAGCGTCGCTGCGCGACCGGATCGAGTCGGGGCAGCTGTCGCGCGAGAACATCGGGGCCGAGATGGCCGCCGTGCGCGAGAGCAGCCAGAAGCAGATGCGCGACCTGCTGGGCGACGATCGGATGAAGAAGTTCGAGCAGATGCGCGGTCCGGGCGGCGGTCCCAATGGGCCGAATGGACCGGTAGGCATTGGAGCAATTGGGGCCAATGTAACCAATGGGACAATGCAGGGCGGCGGGAGGCGGTGGGGTGGGGGAGGTCCCTTCAACCGTCAAGGAGGCGGCCCCCCCGGTGCCGCGCCGCCGCCCTGAGCCGGCCACATGTGGGGGCGAGGTATACTCGCCTGGGCAACAAGATGATCGCCGCGCAAGACGCCTCCCGCTACAGCGCGCTCGAGCAGCGCCTGGGTTACCGGTTCCGGGACGAGCGACTCTGCGAGACCGCCCTGACCCACAAGTCGTGGCTGAACGAACGGGCCGAGGACGGACGCGCCGACAATGAGCGACTCGAGTTCCTGGGCGACGCCGTCATCGCCCTGGTGATGAGCGACCTGCTCATGCGGGATCACCCGGACCACCCCGAGGGTGAGCTGTCCAAGAAGCGCGCCGCCCTCGTCAACGAGGCGGGCCTGGCCCGCGTGGCCGAGGGGCTGGCGCTGGGGCAGTGGATCTTCCTGGGCCGGGGCGAGGAGCAGGCGGGCGGCCGTCAGAAGCGCTCGATCCTGGCCGACGCGCTGGAGGCGCTGGTGGGGGCGGTGTACCGCGACGGCGGGTTCGACGCCGCTTACCGTGTGGCCGAGCGGCTGTTCGCCAGCGAGCTGGTCCACGCCTCGTCGGCCGCCGAGCGCGACTTCAAGTCTCGCCTGCAGGAGATCTCGCAGGCCCGCCTGCACCTGGCGCCGACCTACACGGTGGTGGCGCAGGAAGGTCCGGATCACGACAAGACCTTCGAGGTGGCCATCTATCTCGGCGACAAGGAGTACGGGCGCGCGCTGGGCAAGTCCAAGAAGGAGGCCCAGCAGAACGCCGCCGCCCGCGCGCTGGACGCGCTGCAGACCGACGGGCAAGGCCGCGAGGACGACGGGCTGGATACGCGCTAAGGTCGCCCGCGCGGATCGTCCGCGTCCCATGCCCGAGATCGAAGCGTCCCTGATCCCTGCCGACGTGGTGGCCGTCTGCCGGCGGTTGCACGAGGCCGGACACCAGGCCCACCTGGTGGGCGGAGGGGTGCGCGACCTGGTCCTCGGTCGACCGCCCAAGGACTTCGACGTGGCCACCAGCGCCCGGCCCGATGCGGTGATGTCCCTGTTCGGGCAGCGCTATGCGATCCCGACTGGATTGCAGCACGGCACGGTCACGGTGCTGACCGGCGCCCGATCGGTCGAGGTGACCACCTTCCGGGGCGAAGGCGTCTACCTCGACGGTCGCCGTCCCTCGTCGGTCGAGTTCGGCAAGACCCTGCACGAGGACCTGGCCCGCCGGGACCTGACCATGAACGCGATCGCCTACGACCCGATCGCCGGCACTCTGGCCGATCCCTTCGACGGGCGCGGCGACATCGGCCGGCAGCTGGTGCGGGCGGTCGGTGATCCGGTGGCCCGTTTCACCGAGGACGGGCTGCGCCCCATGCGGGCGGTCCGTCAGGCCACCCAGCTGGGCTTCGCCATCGATCCGCCCACCCGGGCGGCGATCCCGGCGGCGCTGGGGTCGTTCCGCAAGGTGTCCGCCGAACGGGTGCGCGACGAGCTGATGAAGATCCTGGCCACCGATCGACCGCGCAGCGGGATCGAGCTGATGCGCGAGACCGGTCTTCTGGAAGTGGTGATCCCCGAGCTGCTGGAGGGGGAGGGCTGCACCCAGAACCGCTTTCACCGCTACGACGTCTACCGCCACAACCTGGCCACCCTGGACCATGCCAGCGGCGAGGCGGTGCTGCGGCTGGGGGCCCTGCTGCACGACGTGGGCAAGCCGCGCACGCGCGAGGCCAAGGAGGGGATGCCCGGCGAATACAGCTTCTACCGGCACGAATACCTGGGCGCGGAGATGGCGGTGACAATCTGCCAGCGCCTCAAGCTCCCCGGCGCCGAGCGCGACACCGTCCAGCGCCTGGTCGCCAACCACATGTTCTATTACACGCCCGAGTGGACCGACGGCACCATCCGCCGGTTCGTGCGCCGGGTGGGGGTCGAGGAGCTGCCCGCGCTGCTGGCGCTGCGCGAGGCCGACGTCGCCGGCCGCGGCTTCGGCGAGACGCCGGACAAGGAGACGCGCGAGCTGCGCCAGCGGGTGGCCGACGTGCTGGCCGCCGACACCGCCCTCACGGTCAAGGACCTGGCCATCGGCGGCCGCGACGTCATGCAGACCTTGGGCATCCCGCCGGGGCCGACGGTGGGCCGCATCCTCGAATCGCTGCTGGAACGGGTGCTCGACGATCCCGCGCTGAACGAGCCCGAGCGGTTGCTGGCGCTGGCCCGCGAGCTGTCCGCCGCGCCGGCCTGACCGCGCTCAGCCACCCAGCGCGGCCGCCGTCTCGCCGCGCAGGCGATCGCTGGCGATCAAACCGTCGATGGCGGCGATGTCCTTGTACAGGGGGCGGTCGCCCTCGGGCGCGGCCACCACCTGGCGGATCAGGTCGTGAGCGGCGGCGATGGCGGGACCGGGGCGCAGGGGCGCGCGCAGGTCCAGACCGCGGGCGGCACACAGCGCCTCGATGGCCAGCACCCGGCGCGTGTTGTCCACCACCCGGGTGAGCTTCCAGGCCGCGTGCGCGCCCATCGACACGTGGTCCTCGCGCCCGGCGGAGGAGGGGATCGAGTCCACGCAGGCCGGGTGGCAGAGGATCTTGTTCTCACTCACCAGCGCCGCGGCGGTGACCTGGGCCAGCATGAACCCCGAGTGCAGCCCGCTCGACACCGCCAGGAACGCAGGCAGTCCGGACAGAGCGGGGTTCACGCACTGCTCGATCCGCCGCTCCGAGATCGCGCCCAGCTCGGCCAGGGCGATGGCCGCCAGGTCCAGCGCCAGAGCGACCGGCTGGCCGTGAAAATTTCCGCCCGAGAGGATCTCGGCGCGCCCCTCCGCGTCCAGGAACACCAGCGGGTTGTCGGTGGCGGCGTTCATCTCCCGCTCCAGGGTGGCCGCGGCGAAGGACAGCCCGTCGCGGGCCGCGCCGTGGACCTGGGGCATGCAGCGGAACGAGTAGGCGTCCTGGACCTTGTGGCAGTCCCGGTGCGACTCCACGATGGCCGACCGATCGGTCAGCCGGCGCAGGTGGGCCGCGGCGGCGACCGCGCCGGGGTGAGGGCGGACCGCCGTGATGCGTGGGTCGAACGGCCGCGAGGAGCCCTTGATGGTCTCCAGCGACATCACCCCCGTGATGTCGGCGACCTCGGCCAGGCGCAGAGCCTCGGCGACCGCCAGGGCGCCCGCCGCCGTCATCAGCTGGGTGCCGTTGACCAGGGCCAGGCCCTCCTTGGCCTCCAGGCCGAGGGGGGCCAGGCCCACCCGCGCCAGCGCTGCGGCGCCGGGCATGACGGCGCCGTCCACCTCGGCTTCCCCCTCGCCGATGACCACCAGGGCCAGGTGGGCCAGCGGCGCCAGGTCCCCGGAGGCCCCCACCGACCCCTGCCAGGGGATGACGGGGTGCACGCCCCGTTCCAGCAGCTCGCACAAGCGGCGGCAAACCAGCGGCCGGACGCCGGTCTGACCGGTGGCCAGCACCGCCGCCCGCAGGAGCAACATGCCGCGCACCACCGCCCGGGGCAGTGGCTCGCCCACCCCCGCGGCGTGGCTGCGCACCAGGTTCAGCTGCAGCTCGCGGATGGATTCGGCGTCGATGCGCACCTCGGCCAGGGCCCCGAAGCCGGTGTTCACGCCGTAGACGCTGGGCGCGTCGTCCCCCCCGGCGGCGATGGCCTCGACCACCGCCCGGGAACGCATCATCTGCTGGTCGGCCGCGGGCGCCAGGACCACGCGCCGGCCCCCCCGGGCCACCTGCTCCAGCGCCGCCAGGTCGAGCGGCTCGTAGCCCAGCAGCAGCGGCGTCTGGGGGCCCTTGTCCGCCGGTGAAAAAACCATGTCCCGGGCTATGTTAACAGCCCCTGGGCAGCACGGCGCGGGGCGTGTCCGGCAATTGACGGAGGATCCCGATCCCGCCATACTCATCCGGTTCTGAGATGGGCCCGCTCGGGCATCCCATCATTTTCTTTCCCTCTTTTTCCAAACCGGGTGACCCGGTCGCTGCGAGCGCGCTCGCAGGATCCGATCGCCCCTGAATCACCCACATGGCGAGCGCTCCGCCCCAAGGCCCAGAGGACGAGCGCGGGTCGACGGGCAATGATGCGCGACCCGCGACGGGCGAAGGCGTGCGGCCGGCGTCGGGGGAGGGATCGGGGCCCACGGTGGCGCCGCCCGGGTCGCCCGCGGCGCTGGAGGCGGCCGAGGAGATCGCGCTCTACGAGGAGGAAGCCAACCTCGAGTCCCTGGTCGATCTGAAACGCACCGCGCGGCTGCTGTTCGAGGCCGCCCACCTGCGCGAGCGCCAGCTGGGCAACTCCCGCGAGGCGCGCAAGACTTACACGCAGTCGCTGACCACCGACCCCACGTTGCAGGCCACCACCTGGGCGCTGTTCGGGCTGTTCGGCGGGCGGGGGGCCTGGGAGAACCTGGTCCGGCTGCTGGACGCGGAGATCCGATTCGCACCGCTGCCCACGCCGGCCGATCGCGCGGACATCCTGGTCGAGAAGGGCCGGGTGCTCGAGGATCGCCTGGGTCGCGAGGACGAGGCGCGCGCCGCTTACCGGGCGGCGCTGGAGCTGGACCCGGCCCATCCGGCCGCGCTCATGGCGCTGCTGACCGCCGGGCTGCGGGCCGGCGACCCGACCGACGCCGAGCGGGCCCTGGGCAGCCTGGCTGGCTACGTGGTCGAGCCGCAGATGCGGGCGCTGTTCGCCGTGGAGCTGGCCACCGCCGAGCGCGGTCCCCTGGAGGTCGAGGCGGTGACGGCGGCGGGGACCGAGAAGGTCCGCCACTCGGTCGAGACCCTGCTGCGGCTGTCGCTGCCGCCGGCGGCCGAGGAGCCGATTGCCGCCGAGCTGCACCGCCTGTCCCAGCTGGTCGACGACGCCGACCTGCGTTCGCGGGTGCTCGACTTCCTCGACTCACGGGTCAACCGGTCCGAGGCGCCGCTGCGCCTGGAGACCGCCTTCCTGGTGGCGCTGTACCGCGAGAAGGCGCGGCTGCTGCAGCGGCGGGGCGCCCACGACGCGGCCCTGGCGGTGCTCGAGCGCGGGCTGCGCGTTTCGCCCGATCACCCGCTGCTGATCGCCGACCTGTTCGACACCGCCGAGCGCGCCGGACAGGCCGACGCCATCGGACCTCTGCTCGACGATCCGCGCTCGCCGCTGCAGGCCGCCCGCAGGGACGAGGCCCTGCTGCGACGGGCGGAGGCAGCCGCGCGCGCGGGCGCGCTGGGCGAGGCGATGGGCAACCTGGACCGGGTCAGTCGGGGCAGCCGCTACGCCCCGCTGGTCACCCTGGCCCGCATCCGGGTGGTGTCCCGCTCCGGCGACGCCGAGGGACTGGCCCGCCTGTTCACCGCCGAGGCCGAGCGCCTGGTGGCGCCGCGCGAGGGTTTCCGGGTCAACGGCGTGTCGGCCGACAGCGAGTCGGCTCGCGAGGCCGCCCACCTGCTGGTGCGCGCGGGGATCATCCATCATCAGGTGCTCAAGAACGCGCGCGCCGCGCGCGAGCCGGCGCTGCGCGCACTGAGCCTGGTCTCCGATTACGCCCCCGCTCGCGACGTGCTGCGGGGCGTGTTCGCCGAGCTGCGCGAGTGGGCGGCGCTGGCGCAGGTGCTGGAAGCGGACGCTTCGGCGGCGACCACCGAAACGCGCCGCCAGGAGCTGCACAAGGTGCTGCTGGTCCTCCACCGGGACGTGCTGCGCGACCCGGGCGCCGCCGCCCGGTTCGAGCCGCGCGGGCCCGCGGCACCCGACGAGGCGGTGGCCGCCACCCGGGCCGCCGACCAGGCTGGCGACCGCTACGTCTCCTCCGGCGATGCCGCCGAGGAGGTGATCCGCCAGCTGCGCGCGCTCAGCGAGCGTGTCGAACGGGACGACCCTCCCACCGCCGCGGGGCTGCGGCTGCTGGCCTCCCGGCTGGCCTGGGACGCGGGGGCGGAACGTTCGGCGCTGGCCCTGGCCGAGGAGGCGTTTCGCTGCGCGCCCGGCCCGGCCGAGACCGCCGAGCTCGAGCGCCAGTACCGCGCGGCCAACCGGCCGGCCGATCGCCTCACCTTGCTCGCCGGAGAGCTGGCCGCCAGCGAGCAGGCCAGCCCCGGCGGCGAGGTGGCCCGCGCGCTCCGCTTCCGGATCGCGTTTTCCGCCGCCGAGAACGGACAGCAGGCCGACGCGCTGGAGGTGCTGCGCCCGCTGCGCGAGCAGAAGGACCGCAGCGCCGTGCTGTGGTCCTGGGAGATCGCCCGCGGGGCAGGCGCACCGGCTGCCGAGGCGGCGCTGCTGGCCGAACCGGCCGTGGAGGCGGTCTTCGCGGAGAACGGACCGGAGAGCGCGGTGCTGCGCCTGCTGTCGCTGGCCGAGGCGCGCGAGCGCGTCGGAGCCGACGGCACGGCGACCGGCGATGGCGCGGCCGAGGCGTACCGGCAGGCTCTGGAGACAGCGCCGCCCGGGACCCTGGCCCTGGAGGCGGCCCTCGGTCTGCTGCGTGTCCTGCCCGCCGACGCGGGCGAGGCCGGGCTGGCCGCGGCGTTCGAGCGGCTGGCGATCGCCGCCGGCGACACCGCCGTGGCGGGGGAGCTGACCCGCGAGGCGGAGCTGCTGTCGCTGGCGGTCGCCCCGGCCGGGCCGGCCGGACCGGGCAGCGGCGATGGGGCCCTCGAGGCCATCCGCCTGTGGGTGCGGGGGATCCACCACGAGGACCCGCGCACGCGGCTGGACGGGCTGGAGCGCATGGCGCGCGCCA
>JBKPRZ010000144.1:0-7098 GCA_046734815.1 Myxococcota bacterium
CCGTTTGGTCGCTCGCGCTTCGGCGCCGTCGGGCGTCGCCAGAAGGGGCGGCAACCGAGCTTGCGTTCCTGATTCGTGACTACGAGGAGGCGGCAGACTTCTTCAAGCGGTGCCGCTCGAAGGTCGTTCAGGGATCCAACACTGATTTCCTCATCTGCGCGGTGGCGGTCCGATACCAGACGCCGATCTTGACGACGGATGAAGACTTCATCCACTTCGCGCGAGTGCTGCCGATTCAGCTCCATTCCCCCCGCAAGCGCGGACCTGGCTGACGACACGGCCGTTCGGCAGCGAGGCCCGGTGAGATGGTGGCTTCTGCTCCGCAGCTCGCCGCCCCACCACCGCAGACAGACTCCAGGTCGAAGGCCGCGGCCATCGGCCGCTGCAAGGCCTTGTGAACGCCGAATAGCTGGCGGCTGCGCCTCTACCGCGTGCCGGGGCCGTGCTGCTGACTTCGGGACGGAGCGGACAGGCCTGGTCCTCCGTGCTCGGGCCTGGCATGGTGCGCCCGTGAGCGATGTGATCGTCGTCGGTTCGGGGCCCAATGGGCTGGCGGCGGCGGTGCGGCTGGCGCGGGAGGGGGCGTCGGTGCTGGTGCTGGAGGGGGAGGCGGAGATCGGCGGGGGGACGCGCAGCGGGGGGCTCACCTTGCCGGGGTTCCTGCACGATCGTTGCTCGGCGGTGCATCCGATGGGGATCCTGTCGCCGTTCTTCCGCAGCTTGGCGCTGGAGGAGCACGGGCTGCGCTGGATCCGGCCGCCGGCCTCGGTGGCGCATCCGCTGGATGATGGGCCGGCGGTCCTGCTGCGTGGATCGCCGGCGGACACCGGCGCCGAGCTCGACGGCGCGCTGGACGCGCGCGCCTACCGGCGGCTGCTCGAGCCGCTGCTGCGCGACCCGCACGCGCTCATGGCGGATGCGCTGGCGCCGCTGCGGATCCCGCGACATCCATTGCTGCTGCTGCGGTTCGGGCTGGCGGGGATGCGCTCGGCGGTGGGACTGGGGCGGCGGCTGGTGGGGCCGCGCGCGCGGGCGCTGCTGGCGGGCTGCGCGGCTCATTCGATCTTGCCGTTCGATCGCGCGTTCACGGCGGCGGTGGGGCTGATGTTCCTCTTCACGGCCCACGTCGAGCCCTGGCCGGTGGCGGCGGGCGGATCGCAGGCGATCACGGCGGCGCTGGCCAGCCTGCTGCGGGCCCACGGCGGCCGCATCCAGACCGGCACCTGCGTACGCACCCTGGGCGACTTGCCGCCGGCGCGGCTGTACCTGTTCGACACCAGCCCGGCGCAGCTGGCCGAGATCGCCGGGCCGGTGCTGCCGCCGCGTTACCTGCGCCGGCTGCGTCGCTACATCTATGGACCGGGCACCTTCAAGCTGGACCTGGCGCTGGACGGGCCCATTCCCTGGCGCGACCCGCGCTGCCTGCAGGCCTCGACGGTGCACGTCGGCGGCACCTTCGAGGAGATCGCCGCGGCCGAGGCGGCGGTCTGGCGCGGTGAGCACCCGCAGCGGCCGTTCGTGCTGATGTGCCAGCAGAGTCAGTTCGACCCGCAGCGCGCGCCCCCCGGGCGCCACACCGGGTACGCCTATTGCCACGTCCCCGCGGGGTCGACGGTCGACCTGACCGAGGTGGTCGAGGCGCAGATCGAACGCTTCGCGCCGGGATTCCGCGCGCGCATCCTGGCCCGCCACCGCACCACCTGCGCGGACTTCCAGCGGGACAACCCCAACTACCTGGGCGGCGCGATCACCGGCGGGGCCGCGCACCTGGCGCAGCTGTTCACCCGGCCGGTGGCGCGGCTGGACCCGTACACCACGCCCAATCCGCGGGTCCTGATCGGCTCGGCTTCCACGCCGCCGGGCGGGGGTGTGCACGGGATGTGCGGGTACCACGCCGCCGGCACGGCCCTGCGCCGGCTGCACCGTTTCCCGATCGCGCCGCTGCGCTGACGGCCGCCCGGGCCGGGTCCCGACGAAACGCCGCAGCGGCCTCGACGTGCGAGCCGAGGTCCCGCCGGACGCCCGTGGAAGCCGGGTCGCGCGGCTGAAAACCGCAGGGGGGATCGATGTACGAGCGGCAGCGGCGGACGATACGCGTTTTTATTTCTGTCCCGTCGTTCGTGTATCCACGGGCTGCGCCAGGCGTTCCTCGGCCGGCACAGTCGGACAGCCCCGCACAAGCGGGAAAGGAAGGAAGACATGAACCGGACGACCATATCCCTGGCCCTGTTGCTGGCCCTGCCGGGCGCGATCGCGCTGGCGGCGGGCGAAAACACCACGGCAGGTCAAAGCGCCGAGGCGCATGCGCGCGGCGAGCAGCACCGGGCGGAGGCGGAGGCGCGTCGGGCGGAGGTGAAGAAGCGGATCGAGGAGCACCGGGCGGAGATCGAGGCGCACCGGGCGGAGGTGAAGAAGCGGGCCGAGGAGCACAAGGCGGAGGCGGAGGCGCGCCGGGCCGAGAAGCAGGCCGAGAAGGACGCGCGCAAGGCCGATCAGGCGACCGCCAAGGCGCAGAACGAGGCGGAACGCGCCGCCGACAAGACCGCCCGCGAGACCGAGCGCGCCGCCGACAAGGCCGCCCGCGAAGCCGACAAGGCCACTCGCGCGACCGAGCGCGCCGCCGACAAGACCGCCCGCGAAGCCGACAAGGCTGCGGACAAGGCCGCCCGTGACGCCGAGAAGGCCGCGGACAAGGCCGCCCGCGCGACGGAAAAGGAGGCCGACAAGGCCGCCCGCGAAACCGAGAAGGAGGCCGACAAGGCCGCTCGCGAGGCCGAACGCGCCGCGGCCCAGGCGGCTCGGGATGCCGAGAAGGCCGCCCGCGAGACCGAACGCGCCGCGGACAAGGCCGCCCGTGACGCGGAGAAGGCCGCGCGTGCGGCGGAGCGGGAGGCACGCAAGGCCGACCGCAAGGGCGGAGGGGGCTGATCCACACCCGGGCCCTCGCCCTGGCCGTCGCGCTGGTGCTGCCGGGGGTCGCCGTCCGGGCGGCCTCCGGCACCGCCGCGGCCGAATCGGCGGACGACCGCGAGCTGCGCGCGCTGGATCTGATGGTGCGCGCCGGCCGCGCGTTCAAGACCCGCCACTTCGTCCAGGCCGCGGAGCTCTACCGCGCCGCCTGGGCCATCGATCCGCTCAACGGCCAAGCGTTGTGCCTGGCCGGCGTCGCTGCCTTCGAGGGGGGGCAATACGCCTCCGCGCGCCGCGACCTGCAGCAGGCACTCGCGCACGGCCTCGCGCCCGACGACCGTGAACTGGCCCGCAGCTACCTGGATCTCATCCCCGGTCGGACACGCACCGGAGTCGCCGACCCCGCCGAGCCCGTCGCGACCACCGCCGCCTCGATCCGGACCATCGACCCGTTCGCATCAGACCCCACCGCCCCCCCGCTCGGCGACGTCCCCTCGGCGTTCGTCAGCACCGCCGCCAGCGCCCCGGCTGCGCGCGCCGACACCGCCGCCCCCGATCTCGACGACGATCCCCTCTGGACCCCCACCGTCACCACCGCCGTCGCCGGTGGCTACGACAACGCCCGCCAGCTGTCGCGCGCGCTGGACACGGACATCTCACCCGCCCGCGCCGCCGTCGCCCCCTTCGTCTCCGGCTCCGTCGAGCTGGCCATCGATCGCGCCCTGGGTCGCAGCGCCGAGGTCGACCTCCGCTACGGCCTCGATCAGAAGGCGCAGGTCGATCGCACCCTCGCCGACCTGGACAGCCTGGAGCACGAGGCCTCCGTCGAGCTGACCCAGCGCCTGGGCCGCCTGGCCCGCCTGTCGCTCGCTGCCACCGGGACCCTCTCGTTCACCGGGCTGGCCACGCGCCTCCTTCCCTTCCAGCGCTCGCTGCGCATCGACCCGCAGATCCAGCTGGGCCGCGACTCCGCGCGCCTGCGCCTGGGCCTGGCCTGGCAGCGCACCGAGACCCAGGACCCGGCGCTGGCCCACCTGTCGGGCCGCCGCCTGGAGGTCAGCGCCTCACCCCTGCTGACCGTCGCCGGATGGCAGCTGTGGCTCAGCGGCCGCCTCCGCCAGGACCAGCTCGGCACCGCCCGCTCGCCGCAACCGACCGCCGACGATCCCACCTGCCCCGGCTGCACGTTCACCCTGGTCGAGCCCTACAGCAACATCTCGACCGCCGCCAGCGCGCGCGTCGGCGCGCCCCTGCGCTGGCGGCTGCGGCCCGCGCTCGCCGCGCGCTGGGAGCGGCGCCTTTACGATCTGCCCCGGCGCACGGAGCTGAACGGGCCCGCGGACTTCCAGTCCTCCGGCGGGGCGCAGCTGCGCGCCGACCAGCGCCTGTCCGTCGACGCCAGCTTGCAGCTGCAGCTGACGACCAGCGTCGTCGCGGGCGCGCGTTTCGACGAGAGCGCCTCGTCGACGACCTATTCCGCCCTCGGGCGCCCGGCCTGCGTGGGCGCAATTTGTCCCATGAATCCGCCGACGGACACCGGTTATCACCGTAGGGCGTTCACCCTCGAGCTCGTCGTCCACTGGCTGTGATCGGACGGCCGGGGAACTTCCGGCGCGCCGCCCGTTTTCCAGCCGGGCTATAGTGGCCCCTCTCCTCGCCACGCCGCTTCCGGTCGGCCCCCGGGCCGGGGTGAAAGGACAATGATGGGCCGTCGTCTATTCCTAGCCTTCCTCTGCCTTCTGATCGCGCCCGCGCTGCGGCCGCGGCCCGCGCACGCCACCTACGCGCCGAAGGTCGCGGTGGTCCTCTGCGCGGACAGCTACAACGCCGGCGCCTTTCGCACCCAGGTCCACCGCAGCAGCCAGGCGCTGGTCGGCCTGGCCGGCCTGGTCGGCGCGCCCTACGACACCGTCCTGCTCGACGAGCTGATCGCCCGCCCCGGCGCCTACACCAGCGTATGGTTCGCCAGCTGCTCGGCGCTTTCGGGCGGCTCGCGCTCGGCGCTGGTGGACTATCTGCGCGCGCACCTCGCCCGCGGCGGGTCGGTGCTGCTCGACGGCTCGCTGGGGGCCTACGACACCGGCGGAGGCTTCTCCGGCTCGGGCGACCTGGGTGACCTGCTGAACCTCGAGGCCCTCGGCAGCCAGGGCGGCCAGGGCTTCGTCGTCCGCACCTCCGGTCAAAGCCATCCGCTGTCGTCGCTGCCCGGCTGGGGCGCCGGCACCACCTTGACCCAGGGCATGTTCAACGGCACCGACGCCGTCGGCATCGACGACGACGGCCAGCCCGGCGCGCAGACCCTGCTGGAAATGGTGAGCGGCGGCGACCGCCAGCCCTTCCTCGTCACCACCCGTCCGGGCGGCGGCCGCGTGCTGGCCATCTCGGGCTACGGCAGCGACGCCGGCCCGGCCACCCCCTTTCGCAACGATCCGCCGGCCGGGTTCTTCGACAACCAGCTGCTGCCCCGGCTGGTCGACGCCGCCGCCTGGCTGCTGTCGCCCGACGAGCCCTCGGTCGGCCTGCTGCTGTCGCACGCCCCGCTGACCGCGGTGGTGCGCCTGGACGGCGACGTCAGCGACCAGCCCGACAGCAGCAGCGGCACCCTGGACTACCTGGTGCGGCTGGGGCGCGAGACCGGCGTGGCCTCCGCCTACGGCATCGTCAGCTCGTTCGCCGCGCGCGCCGACTGGGACGGGTTCGATCAGATCCCCGAGCTGGAACGGCTGGGCGGCGCGGTCGGCTCGCACTCGCACACCCACAACCCGGACATGAGCGTCAACCTGACCGCCGACGCCTGGAACGTCGAGGTGGGCCAGTCGATGGCCATCATCCGCGACCAGTTCACCGACGGCGCCTTCCGCCCGGCGGTGCAGCTGTTCATCAACCCGGGCAACGAGATCCTGTGGGGCGACTACCGGCGCTTCTTCGCCAGCGTGCGCACCTACATGACCCACGGGCTGGAGAACGAGGTGCCCTACGGCTGCGGCATCTCCGGCTTCGGCACGCCGGCGGTGGCGATCCTGAACAACGTCCCCGAGCCCGACTTCGCCTGGTTCTACGACCCGCTGTGGAACTACTCGATCCCCGACGCCACCGCGAACCAGCGGCGCATCATCGGCTGGTACCAGAACCGGGTCGGGCGCGGCGTCCTGTACAACCAGATGTGGCACGACTACGCCATCACCGGCGACCCGCCCATCCACTTCCCGGGCGACCGCGCGGTGGTCATGCACGACGCCGTCCGCGAGCACTTCGGCCGCGAGCGCATCTACGCTCCCGGCATCGCCGAGGTGACCACCAAGCTGAACCTGGCCCAGCGCACGGCGATCACCGCCCAGACCAGCGGCGCCACCACCACCACGACCCTGGACCTATCGCGCCTGACCGCCGACGAACGGGTGCAGCTGGCCGGCATGGGCCTGCGCCTGCAACGGCCGGGCAAGCCGATCGTCTCGGCCACCGTCGACGGGACGCCGTACCTGGCCTTCACCGCCGACACCGTCATCTTGCCGCCCACGCGCAACGGCTCGCTGGTGGTGGCGGCGCAGACCGGCGACCCGACCACGCCGGCGGCCCCGCGGCTGACCTACCTGTCCAAGGCCACGCGCGCGCTCACCTCGACCGCGCAATCGCTGCGCGCGGACTTTGCGGCACCCGGTCTGCACACGCGCTTTTGCTTCGTGCCGGCGCCCCGGCAGATCGTGCTGGGTGCGGACCGCTACGCTCCCGCCGACGGCGGCGAGAGCTGCGGCCTGACGGCGTTCGGCTCGGCCAGCACCGGGATCGAGCTGCGCGCGCTGGAGGCGCCCGAGGCGCTGTCGTTCACCGCCGCCGACCGACGCATCATCAGCGTGGCGCTGGCCGACGGGACGGTGACTCTGGAGGTGGCGGCGGGCGGCACCAGCGACCGCCTGCTGTTCCGGGCCAGCACGGCGCCGATGGCGATCACCGTCGGTGGCGGCACGGTCGCGCCTGCCGCCCAGGGCGGAGGCGCCTTCTCGCTGACCCTGGGCCGCAGCCAGGCGACCACGGTGGTCTTCCGCTTCGCCGCCCCGCCACCCCCGCCGCCGCCTCCACCGCCTCCCGATGCGGCTCCGCCCCCACCTCCGCCGCCGATGCCCGACGCCGCCCCGCCGATGCCGCCCCCCGCGTCGGCCCCCGACGCCGCGCCGGCGCCCACCCCCACCC
>JBKPRZ010000145.1:0-32421 GCA_046734815.1 Myxococcota bacterium
GGACGGCGGCGGGCGGCTGCGCGTACGCCCGGCGAGACTCGGCCTGATCGGGTTTCGCCAGCGCCACCGCTTCGTTGGCCGTCTCCGCCTCCTCCTTGGCCGGTGCGGACATCTTCTTGGCCGCCAGCGGCCGGCGCGCAACCGCACCCTTGCCCTCGGCGATCGCGCGCAGGGAGGTCGACCGCACCTGGACGACGGGCGCCTTGTCGCGCTCGCGCTCGTAGCGCACCTGCTGCTTCTCGGCCGCCGCGCCCGGGGCGGACCTGTCCGTCGGACCGACCGCCCTGTCCTTCCCGTCGATGATGATGACGGGAGCCTCGGGCGCGGGCCGGTTGTTTGCCACCACCTTGGCCTTCGCGGTCTCCTCGGCCTTCGCCGTCTCGTCGGCGGGGGCGGAGACGGCCGCCGGCTGCGACATCCGCTCGTCGAGGATCCGGCTGGGCCCGTCCATCAACATCGGGCGGGCCAGGAAGAAGATCGCCACCAGCGACACCGCCGCGAAGGCCGGGAAGAACCAGGGCTTGCGCAGCCAGGCCCAGAAGCCCTCGGCCGCCGCCGCCACCTTGGCCGGCGGCGCCGCGAGGACGCCCCGGCTCTGCACCCGCAGCGCCGCCGCCTTCATCACCTCGCTCCGCACACGTTCGGGCGCCGCCAGCGACAGCGACCCCCGCAGGGCCGTCTGCACCGACCGTCGCGTGTGCGCCAGGCCCTCCAGCTGCTGCCGGCAGCTGTCGCAGGACTGCAGGTGCGTCTCGAACGCGGGCCGCTCGCCCTCGGCCAGCTCGCCGTACAGGCGATCGACGATCAGGTCGGCTGCCTCCGCGCAGGTCATGACGTCTGCTCCACCCCGCCCGCGGCGGCGGCGCGCGGCTCGGCCTCGCGCCAGTCGTCCAGCGCCGCCCGCAGCCGTTCCAGCGCGTAGCGCATGCGGCTCTTGACCGTCGGCAAGCTGGCGCCCACCGCCTCGGCGATGTCGGCGAACGGCATGTCCTGCAGCTCACGCATGAGGAACACTTCGCGCTGCTCGACCGGCAAGGTGGCCAGCGCGCGCTCGATCCGTTCGCCCAGCTCGCGGTCCTGCAGCGCCGCCTCGCCGCCGCGGTCGGCGCCCACCACCTTGTCGATCCGGCGCGGGCCCGACCCCTCGCCGTCGGGTGCCGCCGGACCGTCCAGGGAGGCCGCCTTCCGGTGGGTCATCCGCCGGGCGTGGTCGGTGCAGAGGTTGCGCGCGATCGTATAGACCCATGTCGTGAACTTCGCGGTAGGCTGCCATTCGTCGGCGCTGCGGACCACCCGCAAGAACACGTCCTGCAGCAGGTCCTCGGCGGTGGCCGCGTCGGTCACGAAGCGGCGCACGAAGTTCCAGAGCGCCCGCTCGTGACGCGACATCAGCTCGGAGAACGCCTGGACGTTCCCGTCTCGGTAGGCCGCCATCAGCGCCTCGTCGGTCATGTTCATGGGGAGCCCGGGGGCTCCGTTTCGATGTTACCGCCAACTTTTCTGTTCAGGGTCCTGCAACGCCCCGGGTGAACGAAAGATCTGACGCGCGCTCCCCCGCGCTTCGTGGTATGGGCGCGGCAGGGAGGTACGCGATGGCCGACACCGGTGAGACGAAGTACGAGCTGTACTACTGGCCGACGATCCCCGGCCGCGGCGAGTTCGTCCGTCTGGCCCTGGAGGACGCGGGTGCCCCCTACGTCGACGTGGCCCGCACGCCCGACGGCGGCGTCAAGGCCATCATGCGCCTGGTGGAGGGCAAGGGTCCGGGCCTGCTGCCCTTCGCGCCCCCCATCCTGAAGGTGGGCGACCTGGTGCTGGCCCAGACCGCCAACATCCTGCAGTTCCTCGGTCCGCGACTGGGCCTGGCGCCGTCCGACGAGCAGGGCCGGGCCGAGGTGAACCAGATCCAGCTGACCATCGCCGACTTCATCGGCGAGGCGCACGACACCCACCACCCCATCGCCGCCTCTCTTTATTACGAGGACCAGCAGCACGAGGCGGGCCGGCGCGCGCGGCTGTTCCTGTCGGAGCGGATGCCCAAGTTCCTGGGCTACTTCGAGAAGGTGCTGAGCCGCAACCAGCGCAGCGACGGAAAATGGCTGGTCGGCGCCGAGGCCACCTACGCCGATCTCTCGATGTACCAGGTGGTGATGGGCCTGGCCTTCGCGTTCCCCAAGGCCTGGGCGCGGGAGTCGCATCGCTATCCGCAGCTGACCGCACTGCGCGACCGCGTGGCGGCACGCCCGCGCCTGGCCGCCTACCTCGCCTCCCCGCGCAACATAGGTTTCAACCAGCACGGTCTGTTCCGCCATTATCCCGAGCTGGACGGGTGAGCCGTCCGCGGGTTGACGGCTGACCCGCCACGGGGCTGGACCGGAGCGGCGGCGGTACCCATCTTGTCCAGCAGCGGCTGATGGGGTTGCACCGTACACGCCTGCTCGGCAACACCGGCGACCTGCTGGACGCGTTCTTCGGCGACGTGGCGCGTGCCAGCCGGCGCGTGTGGGTCGAATGTTTCATCGTCCGCGCGGACCGGCTGGGGCAGATGCTGGCCGATGCGCTGGCGGCCGCGGCGGCGCGCGGGGTGGACGTGCGGCTGCTTTACGATCCGATGGGATCGCGCAAGACCGATCCGCAGTTCTTCGTCGAGCTGGCCAGGCGCGGGGTGGTGGTCTGTTCCTTCGGCCGCAACATGCACCACCAGATCGCGCGGGTGCTGCCCCGGGCGCGCAACCATTCACGCATCTATGTCATCGACGACGTCAGCTATACCGGCGGGCAGGCCTGGGGCGACGAGTGGCTGCCGGTCGACCGGGGCGG
This sequence comes from Myxococcota bacterium, assembly GCA_046734815.1. Lineage (GTDB taxonomy): Bacteria > Myxococcota_A > Polyangia > Fen-1088 > Fen-1088 > CAVYGB01. Next base: position 2,821 of record JBKPRZ010000145.1, read on the forward strand.
GCGGGGCTGGCAAGACGTCTGCTGCCGGATCGAGGGGCCGGTGGTGGAGGACATGGCCCAGCTGTTCGAGCGGCGCTGCCGCGAGGCGAACGGCACGCCCACCATGCTCGACTACGACACCGGCAGCCGCTACGACGACGTCCGGCTGATCTCGGACGCCCCCAACCGCAAGAGCCTGCTGTACGACGCTTATGTGGCCGTCTTTCGCCGGGCCCGGCAGCGGATCTGGCTGGCCAACGCCTACTGCTTTCCGCCGCGAGAGATGCTGGTGGCCCTGACCCACGCGGCCGGCCGGGGAGTGGACGTGCGCCTCATCCTCCCGGGCCAGAGCGACATCCCGCTGTTGCGGCGGGCGGCGCGCGCCGAGTACCGGGCCTGGATGAACCGGGGCCTGCAGGTCTTCGAGTACCAGCACACGGTGATGCATTCGAAGTACGCCCTGTGCGACGAGGGCTGGAGCTCGGTGGGGACGTTCAACGCCAACGCCGCCAGCCTGTCGGTGTCGATCGAGACCGCGCTGCTGAGCGTTCAGCCGGACTTCTGCGCGGAGGTTGCGCGGCAGTTCGAGATCGACCTTGCCAGCAGCGTGCGCGTGGGGCCCGGGGACCTCGCCCGGCTGGGCGCGGGGCAGCGGGTGCTGGACTCGCTGGCCCACGCGGTCATGACGGTGGGGGATGTTCTCCTGGACCCGCATGCGTCCATAGCTGACAGGCCAGACACTGCATGAATGCCCATACTGCGTGCGGAGGTGAGGGGCATGTCGCTGGCGAACAATATGGACGAGTGGGATGAGGCCTCCGGTGAGGTGGAGATCGACCCGGTGTGCGGCATGGAGGTGCAGCGCTCGCGCGCGGCCGGGAGCAGCCTGTACGACGGCACCCGGTATTACTTCTGCTCGGAGGACTGCAAGCTGACCTTCGACGGCAACCCCGAACAGTTCGTGGTGGGCTCGCGCCCCGAGGCCCCGTAGTCCTACAGCTGCTGTTGCGCGCCGCCGTCCGGCATGGGCGGGGGCGGCGGCGGTGGGGGCGGGGGCTGCGCGCCGCCGGCGCTGCAGGCACCGAAGCCCTGACCCACCGGGAAGCAGTAGGGGGCGTCGACCGGGCAGCTGGTGGGCTGGTCGTAATAGCAATACTGCCGGCAGTGCTGGCCGTAGTCCGGGCCCTCGTCGAGGCAGTGCAGGCCGCGGGCGCAGTCGTAGGGGCCGGAGCAAGGACTGCCGGGCGGGTTCGAGCCGGGGTAGGCGCAGATGGCGGTCTGGTTGAAGCCGTCCACGTAGCAGGCCTGGTCGGGCGCGCAGCCGAATTGCTTCGTGGGATCGCAGACCGGCGCGCCGCCGCCCGTGACGCAATACCCGGCCCAGTCGGGGCCCAGCGGCTGACACACCTGGGTCTGCTGCGGGCAGCTGCCGGTGGTGCGGGTGTCGCAATACGGCCGGCATAGCCAGCCGCCGTCGGGATCGTAGAAGCAGCCCAGGCCGCGGCCGCAGTCGCTGTTCTGCCCGCAGGGCTGGTTCTCGACGCCGTTGCCGGCCGGACCGCAGGTGTGCTGGCCGTCGGTCGTCACCTGACAGACGTCCGGGCTGGTGCAGCCGGTCGACGCCACCGGGTCGCAGGCGCTGGGCGGCGCGGAGGTGAGGCAGACACCGAGGCTGGCGTTGCCGGGGCCGGTCTGGCAATAGGGGGTAGCGCCCGGGCAGGGTACGCCGGCGGTGGAGCAGATCTGCGCGCAGAAGCCCTGCAGACACTGGTAGCCGCGGGCGCACTCGGCGCTGGTGCCGCAGGTGGCCTGCAGGCCACCGCCGCCGGAGGGAGCGCAGGTGGCCAGGTCGCCGGGGCCGCTGAGGAAGCAGCCCTGCCCGTTCGGGCAGCCGATCTGGGCCAGCGGATCGCAGGAGGACATCGGCGGCGTGCCGGTGAGCGCGATCCGGTAGAGGCCGTCGCTGATCCCCTGCCCCGCCACCACGAACAGCGCGTACTGGCCGGCGATGGCGAAGTACGGGCGCACGCCCGGCTGGATCACGCGGGCGGGGTAGCCGGCGCCGTCGTACAGGCGCAGGGTGGAGGTGGGGCCGTAGAAGATGGGATAGGTGGCGCCCACGCGGTAGGGGTCACCCTCGGTGAACAGCAGCGAGCCGCCGCTGCTGAACTCGGTGCGCATGGCGGTGCCGCCCACCAGCAGGGGCGGACCGCCGCTCAGCAGACGCGACAGGAACAGCGACTGGGTGTCGACCATCATCGCGCCCCAGGCCAGCTGATCGCCGGCCGGCGAGAAGACCGGCGCGGTGGGGCTGGACAGCACGTTGACCCCGCCGGACAGCTGCGAGGCGATGCTGGTGTCGATGCCCAGCTGCACGGTCCACAGCTCGGGGACCTGGTCGTCGTCGCTGTCGCGCAGGACCGCCAGGCGGCCCACCGAGGGGGCGAAGACGATGTTGCGGCCGGCGTCGCGGCCGCTGGGGCTCCAGATCCTGTCGACCAGGGTGGTCGGCTGCGGGCTGGGCGCGGTGACGTCCTTGAGCATCCGCAAGCTGCCGCGCTGGTTGACGACCTGGTCGAGGAAGGCCAGGTGCACCGACAGGTCGGGCGACTGCCACCAGCCGAAGCCGTTCACGTTACCCAGCAGGTTGTGCACCGTCGGCGTCGCGGAGACGTCGGCGTAGGCCATGGTGCCGGGCGGGTCCTCGATGGCGTCGCCGCGGACCACATCGCGCATGAAGGCGAGGTAGCGCGAGTCGGGCGAGAACTGCATGTCCTTGTCCAGACCGTACTCGGCCAGCACCGTGACCGGGGCGCCCGAGGGAAGCGGGTGGATCACGATGGCCGGCGGCGAGGCGGCGTCGGTGCGGCCGCGGAGCGCCAGCCAGCGCTCGTCGGGCGCGATGGCGAGGATGCCGCCGTCGTTGTCGTTGTTCAGCCGGACGAAGCTGCCGTGCACGGGCAGCAGGTCGCCGCCGTCGTACAGCGGGCCGAAGGCGATGTCGTAGGCCTGGTTGCCGGTACCGTCGTCCAGACTGCGCTGGTTGGTCTGGCAGACGCCGTAGCGGCCGTTGCGGCTGACCGAGCAGCGGCCGCCCGAGTTGGACAGCCGGTGCGGGGCGGACCAGCCCGAGCGCCAGGCGAAGACCTCGTTGTAGGTGGACATGTACAGCAGGGTGCCGCGTATGAACCCGCCCCGCGAGCCCTCGGACGGCGACTGGTACATGTTCGCGTTCGACGAGATCAGGCGCGGCTGCATCGGCCCGGCCGCGCGGCCGTCGAACACCAGCAGGTCGGAGGCGCCGGGCATGTCGGGGTTGGAGGACGCGCGGTAAAAGGCGCACAGCCCCGAATCGGGGTCGCAGGCCAGCGGCAGGCGGTCGGCCTCCTCGGAGCCGGGGGTGGCGTTCGGCTCGCCGGCCAGCTCGATGCCGCCACCGGAGGTGACGAGCTCGCCGCCCGGGCGCACGGCGAAGGCGCTGCAGGCGCCCGTGCCGTTGCAGGTGGCGCTGCTGGGGCAGTCCTCGCGCGGGTCCTGGCCGGCGGCCACCGGGCCGCACAGGCCGACCATGTTCGGGCGGCGGCAGCTGGCGCACAGACCCAGGCAGGGCGAGTCGCAGCAGACGCCCTCCACGCAGTTGCCGGACTGGCAGGTGGCGCCGCTGCTGCAGGCCACGCCGTTGTTCTGGGGCGGGCCGGTCATGGACCCGTCCGGCCCACCGCCGCCGCCGCTGCCACCGTCGGTCCCGCCGCCGGTGCCGCCGTCGGGGCTGGGCACCGGCACGTCGGGCGCGCCGCCGTCGGTCCCGGGAGCCGAGCCGACCGCGTTGGTGATGGCGGAGGCCTGGGCCACGCCGCCGCGGCCGTCGTCGGCGATGATGGTCAGGCGGTAGAGGCCGGGCAGGTCGGGCACGAACCCCGGCGAGAAATCGTCGACCTCGGTGATCAGCGCGACGCTGCCGGGCGGGCGCTGGGTCAGGAGGTAGCTGACGGTGAGGGCGTCGGTGGGGTCGGGATCGGCGGCGAAGGCCACGCCGCGCACCAGCTTGCCGACGTCGGTGCTCTCGGGCAGGCGGATCGACACCTCGGGCGGATGGTTGGCGGCGGGCGACAGGGCCAGCACCTCCATCTCGTCGCGCTCCTCGCTGTGGCCGTCGCTGACCTTCAGGGTCAGGCGGTAACGGCCGGCGGCGGCGGGGCGAAAGCGCGGGCGCAGGAGGGTGGCGTCCAGCACCTCGGCGGCGGCGCCGGACTCGTCCTGGGCGGTCCAGGTGAAGGTCAGGGCGTCGCCGTCGGCGTCGCTGGCGGTGGCCAGCGGGGTCACCTCGCCGCCGACGGTGGTGGTGAGGTCGGAGCCGGCGGAGATCACCGGGGGCGACTGGGCGGCGCGGGCGATCTCGGGCTCGACGACCTCGATGGTGAACTCGGCGGTCACGGTCTCGGGCGGCTCGTCGGCGATGATCTCGCTCGCGTCGGTGTCATCGGAGAAGGAGAACAGACGCCGCCAGAACGACGGCTGCGGGCGCAGGGCCGCCGGGTGGCCGTGGTCGCTGACCTGCGCGCGCACCCGGTGGATGCCGGGGGTGAGGCTGGTGGTGTCGAGGCTGGCGCCGTCGGCCAGCTTGCCGTCGCGCGACGAGTACCAGCCGATGCTGCCGGACAGGTCGCCGTCCTCCTGGTCGTCGGCGCTGGCCCGCAGCTTCAGCGGCTGGCCGCGGATCAGCCGGCCGGCGGTGGCGCCGCCCACGTTGGTGCCGGCGACCGACAGCACCGGCGAGTGGTTGTCGCCCATGGGCGCCACCTCCACCGGCAGGCGGTCGTTGTTGTCCTCGGCGTTGGTCTCGATCAGCTGCTTGCCCGAGTCGGCGCGGGCCACCACGTACAGCGGCCCGTCCTGGGGCGGGGTGATGGCGGTCTTGCGCACGGCCATGCTCCTGGCCTTGACGCCGTCGATCGCGATGGTGCGCACCTCGCCCAGGCCGCTGTCGCTGCGGCCGTCGCGCGACAGCACCACGTCCACCTGGAACGGCGGGGCGTCGGAGTCGCCCAGGTTCTCGACCTCCACGTCCACCGGCATGGGCTGGCGGCGCTTGGGTGCGGTCGAGCCGGCGGTGGGCGGGCGGACCCGCACCCGCACGTTGGCGGCGGGCGCTGCCTCGGGCGCGTCGAAGGGCTGGCAGCGCAGCTCGGGCTCGAGGTCGGACCCGGGGAACACCGGCCGCACGCAGACGAAGTGCTCGCCCTTGCGCACGGTGACCGGCAGGCTGCGCGCCTCGGCGGCCACGCGCTGGCCCGGACGGGTGGTGTCGACGCCCACCTCGAAGGCCAGCACGCGCGACTTCTGGCCGCCGATGTCCCAGCTGACCATGGCCTTGCCGTCGCTGCCGGGGGTGGCCACCGTCAGCGCCGAGACGGTGGGCGCGTCGTAGGCGTCGTCGTCGCGCTTCTCGCCGGCGGTGGCCAGCTGGACGGGCGTCACCCGGGCGCCGGCGCGGCGCGGGCCCGAGGTCGAGACCACGCGGGCGCGCGCGCGCACGGCGGTGCCCTCGGGTGGGCGGGTGCCCTCGACCTTGAAGGCCAGCAGGATGGCGGGCAGGGCCGAGCGGTAGACGTTGAACCGGGCGCCCATCATGCTGGACCCGTCCAGCACGGGTGAAAAGACGATCTCGGGGCGGTTCTCGCGCTCGGCCAGCATCGAGACGCCGGCCAGGTCCTGCTCGCCCAGGAAGTCCTCGTTGTACACCTTCTGCGACAGGCGGACGGCGCGGCCGGGGACGTCGGCGGTGGAGGTGCCCAGCGGGACGGTGCGGTGGCCGCCCTTGGTCACCCGCACCAGCTCGGGCCGGTAGCCGCCGGTGGGCTTGCTGACCCGCACCAGGTAGCCGTTGTCGCCGCCCTCGTCGGGCAGGGCCTCGATGGTGGCGTCGGCGACCGGCTTCTGGGTCTCGGCGTCGATCAGGAAGATCTCGCTGGACTCGGCGCTGGGGCCGACGCGGGCCAGCCCCTTGGCGTTGCTGGAGGCGGTCAGCATCTGCGCGCGGTGCAGGGGGGGAGGGCCGCTGTCGGAGGTGCCCATACTGGCGTCGACGGAAGGTCGCGGTGACGGTTTGTCGCCTCCACAGGAGATCGACAGGGCTCCCAGTGACCAAACCACCCACAAGCTACGGTGACGATTCAAAGCCATGCGCGCACCTTCCCGGCGGATCAGGTTCGGCGTGGCGGGAGGCGAAGTTTAGAGGCGCGCGGTGGCTATCCCCACCAGCGCGTCAGCTTCAGCAGCAGCGTGTCGGCGGCGGGGGCGTGGCGGATGGCGCCCAGGTCCAGGCGCGGCTGCAGGAACGGATCGCTGGGGGTGGCGTTCTGCACGCGGGTGTAGACGAGAAACAGGGTCGAGCCCAGGCGGTACTCCCAGCGCAGCACCACGTTGACGTTGAGGATGGCCTGGCTGCCGCGCGGGTCCTCGGCGGGGGTGGCGGGGGTGGAGAGATCGCGCAGGTGGATGATCGGCTTGTCGCCGGTGGTGGCCACCGCCCAGTAACGATCGTAGTCCTTGCGGGCCAGGAACACCTGCAGGTAGCTCTGCAGGCTGAGGCTGGGGGTGAAGGTGTAGGTGGCGCGGGCGGTGCTGCCCACGGCGGCGGCGTCCAGTCGGCCGAGGATCCGCTCGCCGGTGGGCGCGGTCTCGAGGTAGCGGGCCTCGCCGCGGCTGACGGTCAGCTCGGGCAGCAGCTCGAGGTCCAGCTGGGGCAGCGCCCGCACCAGCAGGCTGCCCTGGACCTGGGCCTGCACGCCGCCGGGGCGGTGGCCCACCCCGCTGCGCAGAGCCGCCTGCACGGAGCGGCGCGGATCGCTGGAGACGCGCAGCCCGCCGCCGGCGACGGCGGCGCGCTCGATGCGGGTGCCGTCGCCCACCTCGCGGTCTTCCAGCCAGGTGGGCAGGTACTGCACGAACGCGCCCACCGTCCAGAAGTTGCGCAGCAGCCAGTCGCTGTTCAGCTCGACCGAGGCGTGGATCAGGCTGCCGTCGAGGTTCACGGCGCGCACCACACTGGGGCCGGTGCGGGTCTCCAGCACTTTCCAGAACGGGCGGGTGGTGCGGTAGGTGAGCGTCCCGCCCAGCCAGAAGTCGTTCTGCCGGCGCATGAAGCCCACGTCGTTGCGGTCGAAGCGGCGGCCGGTCGAGCTGGTCCAGGCGCTGCCCAGCCAGTGCTCGCCGCCCTCCTTGCGCGCCTCGAAGCGGAACTCGCGGTCCAGGTCGCCCGAGCTGATCACGGTGCCGTCGGGGAAGCGGCGAGGCGGGCCGCCCTGGATCAACGACAGGGCCAGCTGGCCGATCAACACGTAATCGCCCGAGCCCGACCGCCAGTAGCCGTCCAGCGCGCTGGTGTAGCCGTCGTGAAAGCAGCGGGCGCCGGGCGGCACCTCGGCCCCGTCGGGGCAGAGGACCGACGCCGCCGGCGCCAGGCTCGGGTAGGCCTGATCGCGCTCCCAGCGGTTGACCGCGCTGGCCAGGAACCCCAGCCGCCCGCCCTCGCCGATCCGCTGGCGCAGCCGGAGGACGTTGAAGCTGGTCAGCGGCGCAGCCACCCGATCGGTGGTGGTGCCGTCGGGCAGGCGGACGGCGACCTGGTTCTCGCCGGTCACCGCGCTGATCAGGCCCAGGTCCAGGCGGTCGGCGGCGCGGCCGGTCAGCTTGACCGCGCCGTAGATCGGCGAGGGCTCGACCAGGTCGGCGTCCGACTCGCCGTCGCGCAGCGCGGGCGATCCCGGCGTCTGGCCGATGCGGCGGGTGTGCAGCAGGTTCAGCGGGGTGGCGAACAGGTCCAGCCCCTCGCTGAAGAAGGGGCGCTTTTCCGGGTAGAAGGTCTCGACGGTGCTGAGGTTGAGCACCACCTGGTCCAGCTCGACCTGACCGAAGTCGGGCAGCGCGGTGGCCTCGAAGGTCAGCTGGGGCAACACCTGCCACTTGAGGTCGATGCCGGCGGCGGCGCCCGGGCGAAAGCCGGAGACCGGGGCGTAGCCGGGCTGCAGGCGCGAGACCCGGCCCAGCACGAACGGGCGCAGCTCGAGCCGGCGGCGGGCGGGCAGGTTCTCCAGGTTCTCGACGCGGCCGTAGCGCGACACCTCGGCGGCCTGGGTGCGCGGGATGAAGGCCCACTCGACGATCTCCTGGCGCAGCGAGATCACCCGGCGGACGTTGAAGGCCCAGTCCTGGATGGCGGCGGGGTCGAAGCGCAGAACGCGCAGGGGGATGCGCAGCTCGGCGCTCCAGCCGTGGGCGGTGCGGGCGGCCACCGCCTCCCAGTTCTCGTCCCACTCGGGCGCGATCCGGTTGTCGTCGAACTGCAGGGCGTCGCTCAGCACGCCGGCGGCGTTGATCCCGAACTGGTAGGCGGCGGCCTCGCCGCGCCGGCTGCCGATGTGCACCGACACCCGGTCGGCCTCGACGTCGCGGTCGCGACGGGTCAGCACCGCCCGCACCGGGGTGTGCTCCTGGGGGCAGTCGACGGCGACGTACAGGGCCTCGTCGTCGTACAGCACGCGGAAGCTGGTCGCCTCGCTGGGCGCGGCCGCCTCCTCGGGGAACTTCTGGGTGAAGCCGGCCGCCAGCGGGGCGCGCTGCCACACCGGATCGTCCAGCCGCCCGTCGATCAGCGGCGGGGCGGGCGTGCGCTCGGCCCGCACGCGCGGCAAGGAGGCCGCCGCGCCGATGGACGAGGAGGCGGCGGCCAGGGACAGCAGCAGAGCGAGCGTGGTCATGCCGATCAACTTCTCGTGCGGGGGTCAGCGGGCGCCCAGGCCGTCGAGCAGGAAACCGACAAGGCGGCTCCACAGCCGTTCGCGCACGACGGCGTCGGGAACCTGATGGGTGACGGTGAGGGGCAAGAACTGGAAGCTCTTGCCGGCGCGGAAGAAGGCGTCGGCCAGCTTCAGGCTGTGGAAGAAATAGACGTTGTCGTCGGTGGTGCCATGGATCAGCAGCAGCGGGCGCGACAGCGCGCCGGCGTAGGTCAGCAGGCTGGACTCGTCGTAGCCGGCCTTGTTCTGGTCGGGCAGCCCCAGGTAGCGCTCGGTGTAGTGGGTGTCGTAGTCGCGCCAGTCGACCACCGGCGCACCGGCCACCGCCACCTTGAAGACGTCGGGGCGCTTGAGCGCGGCCAGCGCGGACATGTACCCGCCGAAGGACCAGCCGTAGATGCCCACCCGGCCCAGGTCCAGCTCGGGCTGGCGGGCGCCCAGCGCGCGCAGCGCCTCGACCTGATCATCCAGCGGGATGCGGGCGAAGTTGCCGCGGATGACCCGCGACCAGGCCCGGTCGCGCCGGGGCGTGCCGCGGTTGTCGATGGCCACGACCACCACGCCGTGGTCGGCGATCCACTGCGCCAGCAGGTAGCTGCGCTCGTCGGAACGGACCATCAGCGAGGTGGGGCCGCCGTACACGTTCACGATCACCGGGTACTTGCGCCCGGGCGAGAACCCGCGCGGCCGGATGAGCGCCACCTGGAAGGTGCGGTCGGGCGTGGGGCTCACGGTGGTCAGCTGCAGGTTGACCCGGAACGGCGGCGTCTCGGCCACCGAGGGCACCTCCCCCACCCGCGTCCAACGATCTTTTTCCAGCCTGTATGCGGTGCTGACCGGCAGGGCGTCGGTGGCGGTGCGGGTATCGACGTACAGGGTGCCGTTCTTCGAGAACACCGGGTGGTGCTCGGCGGCGTCGGTGGTCAGCGCCACGGGCGCGCCCGGCTCCTTCAGCGACACGCGGTAAAGCTTGGTATCGATGGGCGAGGCTCCCAGCGCGTAGGCCACCGAGCCGTCCTCGGCCAGGTGCACCAGGTCCAGCAACCCCAGCGCCCCCGGGAACACCTCCCGCTCGACCGTGCCGTCGGGCCGCCGCAGCTCCAGCGCGCGCCGGCCGCTGCGCTCGCTGGCCACCAGCAGGTGCTGGCCGTCGGGCAGCCAGCGCGGGAGCTGCTCGTCCAGCTCCAGCCAGGCGTCGTCGCGGTCGGTGTAGATCGGGCGGGTGCGCCCGCTGCGCGCATCGGCGGCCAGCAGCACCTGCTCGCGCTGGTCGCGGGTCTGCACCAGCAGCGACAGGGGCGCCTTCTTCTCCTTCCACAGCACCCGCGCCAGGTAGGGATATTTCTCGCTGTCCCAGCGCACCCAGGTGGTGGCGCCGCCGCCCGCGGCGATCACGCCCAGCCGCACCTTCGCGTTGGCCTTGCCCGCGCGCGGATAGGGGAACTGGTTGGCCGGCACCTCGGGGCGGGCGGCGTCGGCGATGGTGAAGCGCTCGAGCCCGTGCTGGTCCACCTCGGTGTAGGCCAGCTGTTTCGAATCGGGCGACCAGAAATAGCCGTCGAAGCGGTTCATCTCCTCCTGGGCGATGAACTCGGCCAGCCCGTGGCTGACCTCCGCCGTCCCGCCCCGGGTCAGCCGCCGCTCGCGCCCGGAGGCGACGTCCGCCACGTACAGATCGTGGCCGCGCACGTAGGCCGCGCGCTCGCCGTCGGGCGACAGGCGCGCATCCACCGCGGGCGGGTCGCTGCCGCCCAGCGGCTGCACCTGTCCGGCGCGCGGGCCCTGGCGGTGATAGACGTAGGGCCGGCCCGACAGCACCACCAGCACGTAGCGGCCGTCCTCCGATAGATCGAAGGCGGTGAAGCCGCGGTCCACGATGCGCTGGCGCTCGCGCCGGGCCTTCTCCTCGACCGACAGCTTCTCCTCGGCCCCCTTCAGCAGCTGGGCCGGCGTCAGCAGGGTGCGGGTCTGGCCGGTGCTGGCGTCCATCTCGTACAGCGCCAGGGTGGGCTCGCGCCCGCCCGAGCGCAGGAACAGCACCGCCTTGCCGTCGGCGCTGGGCTCGATGGCGGTCGGCCGCCCCAGCCGGAACTCGCGCGTCTCGGCCAGCAGGCGCAGAAAACCCGGGTGCGGCGCGGTCTGCGCCCGCGCGGGCGTGGCCAGGGCGGCGGCGGCGGCGATCACGACCAGACGCGCGGACAGCGACATCCGCTGGTCATAACACGCTGAACGCCGGTCGATAGTGGTGCGGGTCAGGGCTTCTTTTCCGCGGGCGACACCGCGTCCCAGCGCGCGTCACCGGTCTGCTTGTAGCCGCGCGGCAGCTTGTCCCATTCGGGTCGGGTGAGGCCGTTCAGGTCGTAGACCACCCTGCCGTCGCGCAGGGTCAGCTCGCACACCAGCAGCTGCGTGCCGGCCTTGCGCGCCCCGAACGAATCGGTGAACCCGTACTTGCCGCGATCCACCCGCAGCACCGCCACGTCCGCGATCGCGCCCACCGACAGGTGCCCCAGCTCCTCGTGCTTGATCTCGCGCGCCGGGTTCCAGGTCGAGCGCTCGATCACCTGGTCCAGGGTCAGCCCCAGCGCCAGGAACTTGGACATCACGTTCAGCATGTTCTTCATGCCCGAGTTCATGCTGCCCACGTGCAGATCGGTGGAGATCGAGTCGGCGACCAGCCCTTCCTTGACCGCCGGCACCGCCACCCCCCACGAGAAGCTGCCGCCGCCGTGGCCCACGTCCAGGATCACCCCGCGCTTTTGCCCCTCGAACAGCCCCGGGTTGACGTGCCCGGCCTCGTCCTGCTCCTTGCGCAGGCCCGAGTGCACGTGGGTGTAGATGTCGCCCGGGCGCAGCTTCTTGGTCAGCAGCTCGGCCAGCGGACGCTCGGGCCGGAACTCGCCGAAGTCGACCATCACCGGGATGCTGGCCAGGGTCCCGGCCTGCACCGCGCGCTCGACCGGGTCCCACTGCGGCCCCTCGTAGTGGGCGGTCTTCACCCCCACCACCACGTCCTTGTACTTGAGGGCCATCTCGGCGGTCGGTTTCGCCTCCATGTCGGACAGGTCCTGCTCGTATTTGCCTCCGCGCATGCCGTTGCCGACGATGTTCAGGAAGGCGAACACGCGGGTCTTGACCCGGTCGATGATCCGCCGCTTGAAGTCGGGGAAGTTGCGCCAGCCCGAGCCGCCCGCGTCGGCCACGGTGGTGACGCCCGAGCGGAAGGTGAACCCGTCGGGCGGCAGGCTGTTGTCCCCGGCGTACGAGTTCGGCTCGCCGGTGTTCGTGTAGACGTGGGTGTGGATGTCGACCAGCCCGGGCGTGACGTAAAATCCGCGCACGTTGACCACCTTCAACGCCTCGGCCGGGTTGATCGCCGGCGCCACCGCCGCCACCTTGCCCCCGGCGATGGCCACGTCGCGCACGGCGCTCAGCTTGTTCTTCGGGTCGATGAGGTGCCCGCCCTTGAGCAGCAGATCGTATCTGGGGCCGGCCGGCGCCTGAGCGCGCGCGGGGCCGCGCAGCGCCAGCAGGCCCGAGCCGGCCAGGAAGATGGCCAGCAGGGTGGGTCGCAGATTCAGTGTGGGCATTTCGGCGCAGTATAGAGCTCAAGTCAGGCCCGCAGCCGCCCGATTACCGGCGACATGTCCAGTCTCGCTCCGGACATCCTTCCGCTGACGGACGCGCAAACGGTGAGCTCGTCCAGGGGCACGGTGCGCATCTGGCACCCGGCCCCCACCGTGTTCGTCAACCGGATCGAGGGCACGTTGAACCTGCAGGCGGCCCGGGCCATCAACGCCGCCAGCCAGCGGGTGGTCGCCAGCGACGGCCGGCTGATCGTGTTCCAGGACTGGGAAGAGATGACCGGCTACGACCGGGACGCCCGGCAAGAGCTGACCCGGGTCGGGGTCGAGTTCCGCAAATTCGTCGACGGCAGTTACTTCCTGCTGCGCTCGCGCATCCTCATCCTGGCGGTGCAGGTGGGGAACATCCTGCTGGGCAACCTGAAGGTGATGCGTACGCGCGCCGAGATGGACCAGCTGCTGCGCGAGACCGTGCACGAGCGCCGATCCGGCGGCTCGCGCGCCGCCGTCTAGCACGGTGTGCGCGGCTGTGCCCGCGCGCCGGCCATGGGGGTGTATCTGCGCCGGGCGTTGGCTCGTTGCTCGGGCAACACCATGAGACAATCGCCTGTCTTTCCCCGGCGTCGGTGGGCGCTCGCGCTTCTGCTCGCGGGCGGCTGCACACACAAGCTCTCCGGCCCCAGCCCCACCGTCGAGACACAGCAGAACACCTTCTGCGGCGGCCTGGGCAGCTCCTTCGTGCTCCGGGGCAGCGGCTGGAGCCCGCTGGCGGTGGAGGCGGCCACCGACCGCGCCCGCGTCGAATTGCCCCGCATCTGCTTCGAGCCGCGCGAGAACCTCGACGGCTCACCGGCCAGCGGCGACCGCGTCTGCCTGCCGCCCGAGCAGGTGCAGTGGATCTCGCCCGGTGAGATGCATTTCACCCTCAGCGAAAGCTCGGGCCTGCCGGCGCAGGTCTACGAGGTGGTGGTCATCAACCCCGACGGTCAGGAGGCGCGCAACGCCGCCCGCCTGCGCGTGCTGGCCGAGGGCCCGCTGGTCTTCTTCTCCGATCCGCCGGTCACCTACAACGGCATCTCCACCCAGACCACCGTGCACGGCGCCGGTCTGGCCGGCGGCATCGCCCGGGTGTTCCTGCGCGACCAGGCCGGCGGCGAGCAGACGCTGCAATACACCGTGGACGCCGACCACCCCAACCGCTTCCGTGCGGTGGTGGCCAGCGGCACGGCAGCCGGCGCCTACGACGTGGTGGTCCAGGACAGCAACGGCTGCACCGCCGAGCTGAAGAACGGCCTGCGGGTGACCGACTCGCTGACCCTGTCGCTGGCCGACATCGAGGCGGCCTTCGGCGCCGCCGCCACCCACACCGCCGTCACCATCAGCGGCACCGGCTTCAAATCCGTACCGCGCGCCTACCTCAACCCGCAGAACCCGACCGCCCAGACCGTCGCCAGCGCGCTGGCCTCGGTGGCGTTCATCGGCGACAGCCGCCTGACCGCGGTGGTGCCGGCCGGGCTGCCGGTCGGCGTCTACGACCTGGTGGTGGTCAACCCCGACGGCGCCGTCGGGCTGCTGAAGGACCGTTTCCGGGTCACGCAGGACGCGCCGCCGGTGGTCGAGAGCGTCAGCCCCAGCTCGCTGGACAACGACGCCGACAAGCTGGCCACCATCGCCGGCACCAACTTCCGCGCCTCGAAGGTCAGCCTGCGCTGCAAGGCGCCCGACGGCACAATCACCACCAGCCCGGCCACCGTGGGCACCGTCAGCGCCACCAGCATCGACGCCACCTTGCCGGTGCGCGGGCTGGTGCAGGGCACGGTGTGCATCGTGCGCGTCGAGAACAGCGACGGCTCGTATTTCGATCACTCCGCCGTGGGCATCACCAACCCGTCGTCGAACCTGGCCCCGTTCGCGGCCACCGAGCAGATGGCGACGGCTCGGCGGGCGCCGGCGGTGGTGGCGGCGCGGGCCACCCTGGCGGCGCGCTTCCTTTACGCCCTGGGCGGCGACAGCGGCACCGACGCCGGCGCGCTGGCCACGGTCGAGTCGGCGCCGGTCGACATCTTCGGCGGGCTGGGCAGCTGGTTCCCGCAGCCGGTGTCGCTCCCGGGCAAGCGCACCCGCGCCGGGGTGGTCAAGATCGGCCGCTTCCTTTATCTGGTGGGCGGCCACGACGGACAGGCGCCCACCGCGGCGGTCCACCGCGCACAGGTGCTCGACCCGGCCCAGGCGCCCGAGATCCTGGACGTGGCCGCACGCCGTGGGAAGGGCGGTGCCGGGATCGGCGCCGGGGTCTGGTATTACCGGGTCTCGGCGCTGATGGCCGACGACGACGCCGCCAACCCCGGCGGCGAGACCCTGGCCAGCGACCCGCTGGTGGTCAGCCTGCCCGACGACCTGCGCGAGACCGTGGTGCTGACCGTCAGCTGGCGGGCGGTGCCGGGCGCAAAGGCCTACCGGGTCTACCGCAGCCCCGGCGCCGATCAGATGTACGGCGCCGAGCGGCTGCTGGCCGAGGTCCCCGCCAGCACCGCCACCGCCTACGAGGACGCCAGCGGCGCCGCCGCCGGCAAGGCGCCGCTGCCGCTGGGCGCGACCGGCGTCTGGGTGGCGCTGCCGTCGATGACCACCGCGCGCGCCTCGGCGGGCGTGAACCTGGCCCGCGATCCAGCCGACCCCAGCCGCTACCACATCTTCGCGGTGGGCGGGCGCAACGCCGCCGGCGCGGCGCTGGCCAGCGGCGAGCGGCTGACCATCACCGTGGGCCCCGAGGGCGGGCAGACCGCCGGCACCTGGGCCACCATCCCCGCATTGCCCAAGGCGCGGGCCGAGCTGGGCCTGTACGCCGTCACCCGCACCGAAGCGCCGGTGGTGGCGGCGGGCAGCACCGTGCTGTACGCGGGCGGCGACGCCTCCAGCACCAACGTCGACGCGGCGGTGGTGGGCGCCGGCGGCAGCATCAGCGGCTGGTCGGCGGTAGACGCCATGTCGCCTGCGCGCAGCGGGTACGGTGCGGTCTGCGGCGCCGGCTTCCTGTTCGCCTTCGGCGGCCAGGGCGGCAAGCCCAGCGACGGCGGCGTGTCGGCCGAGCTGACCACGCCCGCCGGCGGGGCCCCGCCGACCTTGAACAACTGGAACAACCAGGGTGAACGGATGACCGAGGGCCGCTACTTGCTGGGCATCACCCGCGAGAGCGCCTTCATCTTCCTGGTCGGCGGCCAGGCCGCCGCCGGTCCCACCCGCAGCGTGGAACGGACGGTGCTCTGATGCGTGACCTGGTGAAGAACATGGGTTTCGATTCGGGTGGTCGGAGCAGGCGGCTGGCGGCGGCGGTGGCCGCAACGACGGCGATGCTGCTGGCGGTCGCCGGGTCCGCGCGCGCGCAGGAAGGGGCAGCGCCACTGCCGAGCTTTGCGGTCGGCGCCGAGCTGGGCGGGACCGTGCCGCTGTCCCCGCTGGGGTCTCAGTTCGCCGCCGGGCTCGAGCTCGGCTACCTGCTGCCCGTGCTCGACCGGCGGCTGGAGGTGATGCTCGCGGCCGGCTGGGCGCCGCCCCAGCGCACCTTCACCGACGGTGCCTACCGGGCCGAGGTGACCCAGCACGAGCTGCACTTCAGCCTGGGGCCGCGCTGGCGCTTCCTGGATCTGGGCGGCGACTTCAACGTCAGCGGCGCCGCCGGCGCGCGCCTGTACCTGCTGCGCTCGGTGTCGTCGGGCACGGCCGGGGACCAGAAGTTCCTGGAGTATCGCGAGCAGTCCACCCACCTGGGCTTCTTCGTGGCCGCGGGCGGCGAATACCGGCTGGGGCCGGGATTGCTGTTCCTGGACCTGGACTTCGCCTGGGGCCCCCTGCCCCACCGGATCACCGGCGACGCATCGACCACGAACCTGTCGCCCACCCTGGGCTACCGGTTGATGTTCTGATCCGCTCCTTTACCCTTTGAACATGGAGCTTCCCGTGGGTCGATTGTGGGTCAAGGTGGGGACAGTGGTGGGGGCGGCGTTGCTGTTCGGCGGCTGCCTCGTCGCACGGGCGCCCGGACCGGGTCCGGTATATGCGCCCGCGCCGCAACGGACGGTGATCATCCACGCGCCTCCCGCAGGCCCGCCGCCGCCCCCGCGCCGGCCGCCCGCCGCCGCCACCCCGGTCTACAGCCGCCCGATCTACTCCGCCCCGCCCCCCGCCCACGTGCCGCCGGGCCAGATCCGTTCCGCCGAAGTCCACGAACGCAACGCCGAACGCAAAGCCGCCCACGACGCCGCCAAGGGCCGCCCCCACGACGACGACGGCGATCGCGGCCACGGCAACGGCAACGGCAACGGCAACGGCAATGGCAACGGCAACGGCAATGGCCACGGCAAGGCCAAGGGCAAGTGGAAGAACAAGGACGACTAGGCTACCCCTCGTCGTCGACGAGGTGATGGTCCCCACGCTTCACCTCTGTCCGTTGGTCGTGGTCGTTCGGACCGCCGAGGCCGTCGGACGGCGTGCTGACGTCTCGTGCTGACGTCTCGCTCGTCACCCCGAGTGTCGTCTGCTGGTCGACGCCTGTCGCGTCCGGTGCTACGCCCTGCCGGATCTTCGACGTCGCCACTGCGGGTTTGACAGCCCGCGCGCGTGAAGCCGCCGGCTGACGCTCGGCATGGCGGTTGCGTGGGGTTGCGGCCATGCATCGCCGGATCAGCGCGTTCACGGTCGCCCTCGCCTCCCTGGCCGCCTTGCCAGCCGTCGGGGCTCAACCCGAGACGGTCGAGGACCCGCGGCAGGGCCACCCGCTCCAGGTGCGTCTCGAGGGACACCTGGTGAGCGACATCTTCGCTTCGAACAACTTCAGCTCGGCGGGTGTGGGAGTCGGCTGGGACTTCACGCCCTATTTCGGCGTCGAGGGATACCTGGGCACCGGCTTTCCGACCGCCGACCAGTACAGTCCCGGGCCGGCGCTGATGGCCAACGTGCGCATGATTCCGGCCGTGTCGAACAATGGTCGCCACGCGCTCACGCTGGCGTTCGGTGGCCTGGGCTTCGTGGGCGGGGCCTGGGGCGACCTCGCTTTCGCTCACCTGGAAATGGGCTACGACCTGCGGCTGCCCGGCGGCCTCATCGTCACGGCGGGGCTGGGCGCGGACATCGCGCTCAACGAATCGATCGATCCCCGGCGCAAACAGGGCTGCTCACTGGTCTGCTTCGGCTCGCCTGTCTCGGTGTTCCAGGGCGACACCTATCCCCACCTCCGCCTGACCGCCGGCAGGAGCTTCTGAAGTGTCGCGCTCGATCCCATGCGCGGCCATCCTGGCGCTCATGCTGCTGGAGGCGTCGGCGGGGGCCACGGACTCCGTTTCCGCGAGGAGGCTGACCTCCACCGACGGGTCTTTCCAGGCGCTCACCGTCATCATCCCGTTCTACGAAGGCGTGGAGTTGCCGGCCGCCCCGCTTGCTGTCGCGCGCACTCCAACCCGGTCGCTGACCCTGGCCTACCCCGGCGCGCTGTCCGCACCGTTCGTGGCATGGCGGTTCGGAGACGCAGACTGGACGGTGTTGCGGGTGGATGCGCTGGGAACGAAGCCGGCCGAGCTGACCCTGCGCGCGCAATCGGACGCGTTCGAGGTCACGCTGCGTTCCTTCACGGGAGCGCGTGTCATCGAGGAGTCGGTCCGGGGCGATGTACCGGCGCTGGCCCAGGCGCTTCGTCGTCAGTGGAGGGTGCGCGGGTCAGGGCGCACGCTGCGCGAGCGGTATCGCGGAGTTCAGTTCTATGTCCACGAGTATGTGTCGGCCGGCAAGGGTCCGGAGATCCGCCGCAACTGGGACATTCCCGCGCTCGTCGAGCGGATGAAGGGCGAGAGCGTCGAGGACATCCAGTTCGTGTACGGCTTCGATCCTTCGGGCGCGGATCTGGCGGGGACGTACTTCTGGACTCCGGCCGCCGAAGCCAAGGTGAAAGCCGTTGTTGGCGCCAACCGTCGACTCTCCCATCTCAGCTGGCTGAACCTGCGAACGTGGAAGCAGGCCATTCCGGAGCTCGACATCCAGCGGAACGTCGATGCGTCCGTTCGCGCCCAGGCCCGCGTGTTCCCGCCCGGCATGGACGACGGCCACGCCGCCGATCGGTTTCGCTCGATACCGATGTGCCCCGCCTCGCGCGGATGGCAACGGTCGCGACTGGCCCAGCTCGACAGGCTGGCGGACCTCGGATTCAAGGTCATCCAGCTGGACGAGTTTCCGATTCCGCAGCGCTGGGAGACCGTGCCCTGCCAGTCGGACCAGCACCTGCATCGCCCGAACGACATCGTGGACGAGTGGAAGCAGATCGACATCTTCCTGCAGGAGCTCTCGACCCGCGCGCGTCGTCGGAACATCCTGTTGACCTGCGAGGAGCCCTCGGCGGCCCTGCTGCCCTACGTCGCCGGATACATCGACCGCCAGTTCAACGACAGCATCGAGCTTTACCGGGTGTTCCGCAAGATGGGCGGCCACCCCATTCCCCTGTTCAGCCAGATCTTCGGCGGCCTGGCGACTCCCTACACCGACGCCGACGAACGCGACCCGGTCCGCGAGCCCCCACCAGGCTGGCTGAAGCAGCACAAACACTACCCGCCCGGCAGCTGAGGGCCAGCGGGTGCCGACTTCCCTCGCGCCGTCGCCGTTTCTACAGACCGGCTCGATCGAACGCGTCCTCGCGCTCCGCTGACGGCGGGTGCGGCCGGACCGGGACCGTGGGCTCCGGGGCCGTGGACCGGGCGGGGCCGTCGGACCGGGGTGGGGGGTGGCGCGACCCGTCCTCGACCGACTCGCCCTGCGCCCAGCTCTCGCTCACGCAATCACCATCGCTCCACATGGCGGCCATCCTGGAGCGCGCCGGCGCTGCGGACCATTAGAAAGTTCGCCGTGCTCCTTTCGGTTTGACGGAAGCGTCTGCGTGTCCGGCACGACCGTTAACGACGTTTTCGCCGTCGACAAATCGCCAGGCGCGTGGGGCGGCTCACTGGCCCCGCGCGCGCGTGCCGATCATCCTGCTGCGCACGAACGGGAAACGACGATTCCAAAGAAAAAGATCGCTTTCGTATGTCACATCGGAAGCGTCCAACCGTTCAGGCGCAGGAGGATGAACATGAGGTCCCGATCCCGATACTCGACGATCGCCGCCGCCGCCCTGGCCATCGGGCTGACCGCGGCCGGCTGTTCCGATGATGCCGGCCCCATGGGCCCGAACGGCAGCACCCCGGGCCCGAACGGGAGCACCCCCGATCTGCTGGCGCCGCCGAAGGCCGGCGAAGGCGTGCAGCTGAAGATGATCTCGACCCTCGCCGCCGGCACCGAGACGGAACGCTGCATGTTCTATCAGGTGCCCGCCGAGGGCCTGTACGTGCACCACCAGGAGATCCGTTACAGCCCCGGCAGCCACCACGTGCTGGTCTACGTGACCCCCTACGAGGCCATTCCCACCAAGAACCGCATGGGCCAGGCCGTGGACACCAGCGGCATCTTCGAGTGTGGCAAGGGCGGGCCCACCGCGAACTGGGACGTCAACGGCGTGATCGGCGGCGCGCAGAAGGGCGACGCCCCGCCCATCGTCGGCGAGCTGCCCTCCGACACCGCCATCTCGGTGCCGGGCGGATCGGTGCTGATGATGAACACCCACTACCTCAACGCCAGCACCCGCGAGCTGCAGACCGACGCGCGCATCAACCTCTACCTGATCCCGCGCGAGCAGGTGAAGCGCGAGGCGGGCATCCTGTTCCTCTACAACCCCTTCATCCACATCCCCGGCAACAGCCGCGCCAGCGCGCGCATGACCTGCCCGATCCGCAAGGACATCACCCTGGTCAACGCCCAGAGCCACATGCACCGCCGGGGCGTGGACTACGCCGCCTACCTCACCGACGCCGCCGGCACCCGCCTCGACGAGCTTTACACCACCCACGAATGGGAAGAGGTGATCCCGCGCCGCTTCGAGCCCGCCAGGCCGCTGCAGGCCGGCCAGTGGATCGACTACCGGTGCGGGTACGACAACAAGGAAGAGCGCACGGTGCTGCAGGGCCTGGCCACCACCGACGAGATGTGCATGTTCATCGGCCTTTATTACCCGCGCGACGAGCAGACCGAGTTCTGCGCCGACGACCAGATGGGCGAAAAGCGCTTCCTGGCCGCGCGCTGGATCGGGACCGGCACTGCCGACGGCGCCGCCACCGCCGACTGCCTGTCGCGGGCCATGAGCGGGCCGCGGGGCGACGGCGCGCTGTACGGCTGCGTGGTCGACAGCTGCGAGACGATCAGCCGCCCGATGAGCGAGGCCACCCGTTGCCTGGCGACCTCCGGCGACACGTGCAAGGCGGCCTGCAAGACCGAGGGCGAGGCGTGCGGCACGTGCCTGCGCCAGGCCTGCGAGGCGCCCTTCTCGGAACTGGCCGCCGCCACGTGCAGCTGAGCCGCCTCGCACTGCCGCTGACCTTGCTGGCCCTGGCCGGCTGCGGGTCCGATCCGCCGCCGGCCGAGGGCCCGCCCATCGAGCCGCGGCTGGGCCGGTTGCAGACCGAGGTGTTCGCCCCCACCTGCGCGCTGTCCGCCTCGTGCCACGGCGGCAGCGCGCCCAAGGAGGGGCTGGATCTGTCGGCGTCGATCTGGGCGCACATCGTGAATCGCCCCTCGACCCAGGTGCCCGAGCAGATGCTGGTGGTGCCCGGCGACCCCGACGCCTCGTACCTTTACGAGAAGGTCAGCCGCCCGATGCCAGCCAAGGGAGTGCGCATGCCCAACACCAGCCCGCCCCTGGAGGACCGCGCCCTCACCGCCCTGCGCGAGTGGATCCGCCTGGGCGCGCACGACGACTGAGGTCGGTCGAGCGCGCGCATTCGTTGCCGTCGGCAAACCGATCCCGACATAAGGTCCGTCGCTGATCTCCCAGTGCAGATCCAGCACGGATCGGTGATGGCCGGATCCACGGCGTTTTCCTCGAAGCGACGCTACATCCGACCCATGTTTGCGGGAGACATGAAGACAGTCGCGCTGCTGGGCACGGGAATCATGGGGTCGGCGATGGCCCGCCGGATGCGGGCAAACGGACTGGCGGTGCGCGTCTGGAACCGCACGCGCGCGCGCGCCGAAGCGCTGCGCGCGGTGGGCGTCGAGGTGGCCGACACGCCCCGGGCCGCTGCCTCGGGCGCCGACGTGCTGGTGACCATGCTGTCGGACGGACCGGCGGTGCTGCAGGCGGTGGACGGTCCCGACGGCGCCCTGGCCGGCGCCGGCCGCGGCTGCGTCTGGCTGCAGACCAGCACCGTGGGCATCGAGGCGCTGGGCCAGCTGGCCGAGCGCGCCGAGCGCGGCGGCCTGCCGTTCGTGGACGCGCCGGTGCTGGGCACCAAGGAGCCGGCCGAGCGCGGCGAGCTGACGGTGCTGGCGGCCGGTCCGCGCGCGGTCGAGGCGGGCCTGAAGCCGTTGCTGGACGCCATCGCGCGCAAGGTGGTGTGGCTGGACGAGCGGCCGGGCGCCGGCACGCGGGGCAAGCTGGTGATGAACGCCTGGGTCACGGGGCTGGTCAGCCTGCTGGGCGAGACGGTGGCCCTGGCCGAGGCTCTGGAGGTCGGCCCCGAACGTTTCCTCGACATCATCCGCGGCGGCTCGCTGGACACACCCTACGCACAGCTGAAGGGCCGGGCGATGATCGACCGCGCCTTCCCGTCCAGCTTCCCGCTGCGCCTGGCCCACAAGGACGCGCGCCTGATCCTCGAAGCCGCCCGTCAGGCCGGGCTGTCGCTGCCGGTGCTGGCGGCAGTCGCCCAGGACTTCGACCGCGCCGAGCGCGCCGGCCACGGCGACGAGGACATGGCCGCGGTGGCGACGCCGATGCGCCCGCCGCGCTGAAATCGCAAAAGCTCGCCAGCGGCCAGCGGCTCACAGCCGCAGGTACACACCGAGGCCGCCGCCCACGTCGTCCTGCTGGGACGAGTTGACGTCGCGAAACAGGAACCAGGCGCGCAGGTCGGTGCCTTCGCCGATGGTGACGCCCGCGCCCGCACCCAGCGGCAACCGCGCGGGCGCATCGTTCTGCCAGACCACGCCGGCGATGGGGCCTGCGAACGCCGACGCGCCGGCCTGGATCCACAGGTGCGCCGGCAAGCTGATGTCCACCGCCGTGTCGTCGAAGAAGCGGACCGCCATGTAGACGCCGGTATCCAGGCGCACGCGTTCACCCAGCCACAGCGCCAGCGGCAGCGCGGCCATCACGCCCATGGGCGGGTTGACCGGCAGCTGCACGCCCGCGTCCAGGGACATCTCCGCCCGCGCCCGGCGGAACAGATGCGCGCGCAGCTTCACCTCCGGGTTGGCCACCGCGCCCGCGCCGGCGTTGTGGGTCTCGGTCTCCACCGGCCGTCCGTATTCGTCGGCCTTCAGCGCGCGGCCGTCGCCGAAGCGCACACCCGTGCGCAGGCCCAGCTCCAGCCGGGGCAGCAGGCCGTAGCGGCCCTCGACGTTGATGCCGGCGCCCGTGTCCGCCGCCGGCGACAGGTGCCCCACCCCCGCGCCCAGGCCCAGCTCCAGCTGCCCCGGCGCCAGGTTGAGCGACCGGGAGATGAATGGCTCCGCCGCCGCCGGGCCCGCCGTGGCCAACAGGGCGACAGTGAAGGCGACGGCCCGGGCCAGCGCCGCGGCGCGGTCGGCGTGCGGGTGGTGCAGCATTGGACAGCCGATACTGTTCAGCCCGCCCGGCGCCCGCCAGCCAAAACCTTCGGCTGTCGTGGTCACTTCGGCTCACCTGCTGCAGCGTTCGCGCAATCAGGCCAATCATCCCGTACGCGTATCGGTGCGGGATAGTTGCGCCCATCGAGCGAACGCTGCACTAGCATGCGGCGGACGTGACGCATCCGTGCCGCTCCCCGTTGCTGCTCGCCGCCGCCTGCGCGGCGCTGTCCTGCCGGGGCGGCCCGGCCGGCTGGCCCCATCCCGCCGCCGCGACATCGCCGCGCCTGCCACTGACCGAGCCCGGCCGTCCCTTCACCATCAGCAACGCCCTGCCGCAGCTGCGCTTCCAGAACCCCGTATTCGCCGTGATGGCCCCGCGCCTGCCGGGCCGGTGGTTCATCGGCGAGCGCGAGGGTCGCATCCTCTCCGTCGACAACCGCGCCGACGCCCGCGACAAGCAGGTGCTCCTGGACCTGCGCGCGCACACCCTGGGCTGGCAGGACTGCGGCCTTCTGAACATGGTCTTCCACCCCGACTTCGGGCGCGCGGACTCGCCCAGCCGCGGGTACATCTACGTCTGGTACAACCACACCGAGACGCCGCCGCGCGGCCCCGAGCAGCCCTACCTCGGCCACCGCAGCAGCAACCGCCTCTCGCGCTTCACCATCCCCGACGGCGCGCACGCCGCCGACCCCGCCTCCGAGCTGGTGCTGATCGAGCAGCGCCGCAACAACACCGACCACCAGGGCGGCGGGATGTTCTTTCATCCCGACGACGGCTTCCTGTACATCGCCGTCGGCGACGGTGGGCATCCGCTGACCGAGAGCCGCGGCTACTTCTGGATCGGCACCACCGACGACCCGCAGCGGATCGACCGGGACCTGCTGTCGGGCCTGCTGCGCATCGACGTCGACCGCCGCGGCCCCGGCATCAGCCACCCGATCCGCCGCCAGCCGCGCAACGGCCGCACCGAGGGCTACTTCATCCCCGACGACAACCCCTGGGTGGCCGCCGACGGCAGCGTGCTCGAGGAGTTCTTCGCCATCGGCCTGCGCAACCCGCACCGGGCCAGCTACGATCCCGGCTCGCGCCGGATCTTCGTCGGCGACGTGGGCGACCGCCGGGTCGAGGAAGTCGACGTTGTCGAGCGCGGCGGCAACTACCAGTGGGCCTACCGCGAGGGCGACGACGTCACCCGCCGCCGCCGCCCCGACCACCCGCTGGGCGTCGAGCACGGCCCGCTCTTCACCTTCACCCACCGCACCTCCGGCTCGGTCATCGGCGGCATCGTCTACCGGGGCACCGCCTTCCCCGAGCTGGCCGGCCGCTACCTGTTCGGCGACAACGGCAGCGGCCAGCTGTGGTCACTGCCGGCCGGCGCAACCGCTCCGGCCCCCGCCGATCCGCTGCTGCGGCTGCCGATGGGCATGACCGTCTACGCGGGTCTGGCCTCGTTCGCGGTGGACGACCGCGGCGAGCCCTACCTGTGCGTGCTGGGCGACAACGACCGTGGCACCGGGACCCTGCAGAAGCTGGTGCGCGCCCCCGCCGCCGAGGCGCCCGCCCCCGCCACCCTGTCGGCCACCGGCCTGTTCGCCGACACAGCCCGGCTGGTCCCGCGGCCCGACCTCTTTCCGTACCAGGTGAACCTGCCCTTCTGGTCCGACCACGCCGACAAGTCCCGCTGGCTGTACCTGCCGCCCGGCCAGAAGATCGGCTTTTCCACCAACGGCAACTGGACCTTCCCGGCCGGCACCATCGCCGTGAAACACTTCGATCTCGCCACCGACGAGCGCGATCCCGCGCGCCGCCGCCGCCTGGAGACGCGCGTGCTGGTGCGCGATCGCGCCGGCGGCATCTACGGCCGCACCTACCGCTGGCGCGCGGACGCCCGCGACGCCGACCTGGTGCAAGCGCCGGTGACCGACCGGCTGACCGCAGTCGCCCGCCAGCCCTGGGGACCGTTGCGAATGGAGGCCAGCTCATCGGGCCGGCGATCAGACGATGGTGGCGGTCGAGTCGACGGTCGGGACACCCGGGTGAACCGCGGGCGCGAGGGGCTGGAGCTCACGCCCCGCCCGGGCAGAGACCTGCTGCTCGAGGCCGATGCTGGCATCACGCTGTTCGCGCACCAGGCGGAGCCCGGCGACTTCGACGTGGCCGCCGATTTCGCCGAGGTCTCCGGCGGCACGGCCGGAATCATGGTCCGAGCTGGCGCCGACGCACATGGGCCGCACCTGTACGCGGGCCGCGCCAGCGGTCAGTTTTCCGTCGACTCGTCCACCCGCACCGGAGCGGCCGCCTCACTGCAGGTGTTCGATAACGACGACAGCTGGATTCGCCTGCAGCGGACCGCCGACACGTTGACGGTGTTCACGGGCACCGACGGCGTGCAATGGTTCGAGGTCCGCTCGTACCCGTTGGCCTCGCTGGGCGTCACCGCGGGCCAACCGCTGTCCGTCGGCCTGACCCTCCGGGCCCCGACGGGCGCGCTCGCGCGGGCGCGCGTGGCCGCCGCGGTCCGCTGCCTGGTGCGCGACCACCTGTACCCCGGCGAAGGCGATTGCGCCGCCTGCCACACCGCCGCCGCCGGCTTCGTCCTGGGCGCCAGCACCCGCCAGTGGAACCGCCCGGTCCCCGACGGCGCCGGCACGATCAACCAGCTGCTGCTGGCCGACCGGCGCGGTCTGCTCGATCGCCCCCCCGGCGATCCCGCCGGCTGGAAGCGCCTCCCCGCCCTGGACGACGAATCGGCGCCCGTGCACGAACGGGTGCGCGCCTACCTCGACGTGAACTGCAGCCAGTGCCACCGCCCGGGCATCGTCGCCCAGGTGCCCTTCGACGCGCGCTTCGATACCCCGCTGCCGCAGCAGGGCCTGGTGGACGCGCCCGTGCGCTGGCCCAACGTCACCCACGTCGCCGACCGGATGATCCACCCGCGCTCGCCCGAACGGTCGCGCATCTACGCCTTCCTGTCACGGCCACTGATGCCGCCGGTGGGCACGCTGGCCCCGCACGAGCCGGCACTGCAGCTGCTACGCCGCTGGATCCAGGAGCTGCCCGGCCCCCCGGTCCTGCCCCCCGTCACCATCCGGCGTTCCGGCAGCGGCCAGATCACCCTCACGCATCCCGACGCGGCCGCCGAGATCCACTATACCGTCGACGACACCGGCCCCGCCCCCGAGACACCCCGCTACCGCGGCCCCTTCCATCCGCCCGCCGGACGCACCGTGCGCGCCGCCGCCTTCCGCGACGGGTTCGTGCCCAGCCGCCTGTCGACGCTGGAACCGCCTGCCGATTGACCGTCGGGGGCAGCCCTGCCAATCTCCGCCCGATGGCGGGGGCCGACGACAGGGGTCACCGGATGGAGCGCGACCGGCTGCTGGCGCTGTTCGAAGAAGCGCCGACGTACATGAGCGTGATCGAGGGTCCCGATCTGCACGTCACCGGGGCCAATCGCCTGGTGCGCGAATCGATGCCGCAGGTGATCGGTCGCAGCATGCGGGACGTGCTCCCGGGTGACAACCCCATCGTCAGCGCGATCGCACGCGTTTACGCGACCGGCGCCCCCGAGCTGATTCACGGCCATCCGCCTTACCTGCGCGAGCGCGCCCAATCAGACCGCTTCTTCACCCGCATCTTCGTACCCCTGCGCGACGACGGCGGCACCATCTACGGCGTCCTCGGCCTCGCCCACGAGGTGACCGAGGAAGTCCGCGCCGTGCACGCCCGCGAGGAGGTCGAGCGGCGCAGCCAGCTGGAGCTGCGGCGCCTGGCCGTCCTGCTGGAGGAGACCCCCGCCCTCATCTGCGTGCTGGAGGGACCCGAGCTGCGGGTGGTGATGATGAACCGCTTCATGCGCGAGATGTTCGCCGACCGCAACCTCTACGGCACCTCGTTGCATGAGATCGTCCCGGCCACCAACACCACCCTGCAGGCCGCCTGCCGGGTCTACCGGACGGGCGTCCCGGAGACGCTCGAGCTGGTGGTCGCCCACGTCGCGGGCTTCGTCGGCCGGTCCTTCTCCACCACCGTGGTTCCCATTCGCGATCCGGACGGCCACATCGGCCGCATCATGACGGTGTCGTTCGACATCACCGAACAGCGCCGGGCGCGGGCGGTGCTGGAGGTCCAGGCCCGCGAGCTGGAGGCCGCCCGCCGCGAAGCGGTCCAGGCCAGCCAGGCCAAGGACGATTTCCTCGCCATGCTCAGCCACGAGCTGCGCAACCCGCTGGCCTCGATCGTGCTGACCCTCGCCTCGATGCGCATGCAGAACCCCGCCGGCTCACCCGAGCTGTCGCTGCTGGACCGCCAGGTACGCCACCTGGTCCGGCTTGTCGACGACCTGCTGGACGTCTCCCGCATCGCCCGCGGCCAGCTGGAGCTGGCCTGCCGCGACGTCGAGCTGCCGCAGATCGTCCTGCGCGCCCTGGAGACCAGCCGCCCGCAGCTGGAACGTCGCCAGCAGCGCGTGGTGAGCGACCTCGCCCCCGCCACCGTGCGCGGCGACCCCGACCGCCTGGCCCAGGTCGTCGCCAACCTGGTCACCAACGCCGCCAAGTACAGCGAGCTCGGCTCACAGATCCGCATCCGCACCGAATCCGCCGGCCCCCTGGCCCGCATCACCGTCGCCGACGACGGCGCCGGCATCGCCCCCGACATGCTCGCCCGCGTCTTCGACGCCTTCGTGCAACAGCCCCAGACCCTGGCCCGCTCCGGCGGCGGCCTGGGCCTGGGCCTGTCGATCGTGAAGAGCCTTGTCGAAGCCCACGGCGGAACCGTCCGCGCCCGCAGCCCCGGCGAGGGCCAGGGCAGCACCTTCATCATCGATCTCCCCACCGCCGGCCCTGGCCCGCATCCCGCCGCCCCCCACCCGACCACCCCGCCCCCCACCCCCCGCCGTCGCATCCTCGTCGTCGACGACAACCAGGACGCCGCCCTGGCCCTGAAGAACGCCCTCGAATCGCTCGGCCAGACCGTCGCCGTCGCCCACGACGCCGACGCCGCCCTGGCCGAAGCCGCCGCCTTCCACCCCGAAGTCGGCCTCCTCGACCTCGGCCTCCCCGGCATGGACGGCTACCAGCTAGCCGAAGCCCTCCGCCGCACCCACCCCCTCCGCCTCTTCGCCATCACCGGCTACGGCCACCCCCGCGACCGCCAACGCTCCCACGCCGCGGGCTTCGAGGAGCACCTGTTGAAGCCGCTGGACCTGGATCAGCTCACGGGGCTGGTGGCGCGTTTGAGCGCCGGCTGACCCTTCCACGCTCCACTGCGCGCTGACGGCCAAGCTACCCGTTTCGCAAATACACGCGATGCTCGTGGCCCTCTTGCGATTGCTGGAGGTGCGCGTACGACCGGGGATCGATTGACTATCGAGCCGCCCGCAAAGAGTACCGCTCACTGCACTACCGAGAGGCAACTGTCCGCCAAATAACCGTGAGTGCCGCTCAGGACGCGAGCACTTCCGAATGTCCCGGCAGGCGCTCGAGGACGTCCGCAACGGCGCTCGCTGGTACAACGAGCGCGACCCAGCGGTCCTCTCGCTTCCTGAATGCCGTCGAACGGGCCTTCGACACCTTCACCGAAGCGCCCGACCGCTGGCCGCTGGTCAACGGCCTCTCACCCAATCGGCGCATGCGCTACTACGTGATGGCCGTCTTCCCGTACACCGTCGTGTACCAGCGTCGGGACGAGGACCTCGTCGAGATCGTCGCTGTCGCCCACCAGAAGCGGCGCCGCTACTGGGAACGGCGCCGTCGCTGAGTGACCCGGCCCAGCCCCGGGCGGCTGTATGGGAGCCCCCCGCCTCCAACAGGGGCGAAGCCCGTGGTCTCGCAGCGAACTGGAGACAGCGCGAAAGAAGGCGGCCGGTCGCTGCGCTCGGCCCGACCGCAACTAAATCATCACCCTGCTAACCGTGGGAAGGTCATGTGCACGAATGATGTACCCGAGGCTCCATCGATATCGCGCGTTCAGATGAGGCGCATCTTCTGCCTGCCGCTCATTACGTGGATGATGGTTTCAATTGGCTGCAGGAGCACCGGTGGCGGAATCGCAGACGCAGGAGCGCGGGACAATCCACACGAGGAGGCCGCCCAAGCCGAGGACATGGCGCCCACCATCGATCGTAGCGAATCGAGTTGCCTCACCGAAGGTCGGGCTCTGGACCCTCGGTTCAGAGGATTGGGAGTCGTCTGTTGCGAGGGGTTGACCGAAATCTTCGACATCTTTCCGAGTGATGGTGGCAACGCTGGATTCCTGGCGCCGCCGGGTTGCGCGATTGGTGGGCCGGGGGCGAGGGTCTGCACGCTCTGCGGGAATGCAACGTGTGGTGCAGGGGAGAACCGGTGCAATTGCCCGGCGGATTGCCCGTAGCGGTCTCCGATCAGAACGGCGCGATCGACAGCCCCAACCCGGCGGTCCAGGGTTGTAGCTGGCCCTTGACGTCCACCGGGACAGTGGCGCCGAGGAGGAGGGCGAAGTAGTCGGTGGCCCATTCGATCGAGGCGTTGGCGGCCACCGTTACCAGCGGGAGGGATTGGGCACGTTCTGGTTGCGGT
>JBKPRZ010000146.1:0-28480 GCA_046734815.1 Myxococcota bacterium
AGGTGGAGGTGGCGGCGGGGGCGGAGGCGGTGGAGGGGGCGGACCGGCCGGGGGACGGCGGCAGTTGCCGCCCAGGCAGACGTTGCCGCCGGTGCACTGGCTGTCGCTGTTGCAGCTTTCGCGGCAGCTGGTGCCGCTGCAACCTTTGAAGGGCGCGCAGGTGGTGGCACCCATCACACGGCAGGTTCCGCCATTGCAGAGGCCCTGCGGCGTCGCGGTGTTCGCGCCGCTGTTGCACTGGGCCCCGCGGCAGACGGTGCCGTCGGAGTAGCGCTGGCAGCCACCGCGGCCGTCGCAGCGACCGTTGTCGCCGCAGGAGGAGGCGCCGCCGTCCACGCAGATCTTGGCGGGATCGCGCTCACCGCGCGCCGCCCGCTGATCGATCGTGCCGGCCTTCACCGGAAGGCAACGGCCCCGCGTCTCGGGGTTGGCGCAGAACTGGCATTTACCGGCGCAGGCGTTCTCGCAACAGACGCCGTCCACGCAGAAGGTGGAGGCGCATTCGCCGTTGGTGGTGCAGTCCTGGCCCGGGCCCTTGGGTCCGCAGCTACCGTTCACGCAGCGGATGGGCGCCTGGCAACGGTCGTCGGTGACACAGCTGTTGAGGCAGGCATCACCCTCGCAGATCGAGGGCTTGCAGGGCACGGCAAACCCGGGCTCGCACAGGCCGTCGCCGTTGCACAGGCCCGGCGGTACGAAGGCCTCCCGGCCGTCGCAGCGCTGGGGCCGGCACTTCTGTCCGGCGGCATAGCGGGCACAGCCGCCCTGCCCGTTGCAAAACCCGCTCTGGCCGCAGGTCTCGGGCAGCTCGGTCTTGCAGACGCCATGGACGTCGGCGGACCCGGCCGGCACCGGTGCGCATTCGCCGGCCTTTTCGGGCTGGTTACAGCTGACGCAGGCACCGTTGCAGGCGACGTCGCAGCAGACCCCATCCGCGCAGAACCCCGAATCGCACTGCGATCCGTTCTCGCACCCCATGCCCAGCGGCAGCTGCACGTCGCAGCGGCCCCGCACGCAGGCCAGGGTCGTGCACTCGTTGGGACACAGGCACGCCTGCCCGTTGGCCTTCTTGACCGCCGGGCCCGGGCCGGCGCAGGCGAGCTCGGCCGGCGTCGGGTCCGCCATCCGCCTGGTTCCATCCGTCCCGCCGTCCACCACGCGGCCGATGGCCCGCGTGTTGAACGCCTCGGTGGTGCAGCCGAGCAGCGCCGCGGCCGCGACCAGAACGGCGAACAGCCCGCGTGCTGTCCGAGCGGGCTTCATCTGGAGCCCCGATGGATACACGGGCCCACCCCGGACGGAGTGGGGACGTGAAGGTCCCTGGAAAAGGCTAGGTCGTTGCTCATCGGCTCGCACGCGTACCGGGCCCGCAGGACCGGAATATGTGTACGAATGGGTCCGCCGTTAAGGTGTGGTAGCTAACCTGCTCCTGCGTCCATTTGTCTAGCCCCGAATACACGGCCGCGACACGAGGACATACCCAACTGGCGCCGGCGGCCGACGCGTAACGGGCAACCCGGACAGTGGGCAGCGGCTCTGAGACGAATCGGCGCTAGCCAGCCGGCGCTGGCGAAAAAACGATCCGACTCGCCCGAATCGCTCCGCTGCAGCCGTCGTCAGGCGATCGGGATCCTGGAGCTCACATCCGCGCGAGCCGCCTGCTCCGCGCGCGAGCCGCGCGCGCTCAGGGCATCGAGGGAACGCAGGCGCCGCCCTGGCAAGCGCCGCCGGCGCAAGGCGTGTCGTTCGCGACGTTGCCGCATTCGCCGCTGACGGTGTTGCACTGCTTGCACTCGCCGCCACAGTTCATGCACATCCGCGGCTTGCACGCCCCTCCATCACAGCCACCCGTCGAGCAGTCCGTCCCGTCCGGCTTGTCCCCGCAGTTGCCGGTCACGGTGTTGCACTGCTTGCACTCGCCGCCACAGTTCATGCACATCCGCGGCTTGCACGCCCCTCCATCACACGCACCCGTCGAGCAGTCCGTCCCGTCGGGCTTGTCCCCGCAGTTGCCGGTCACCGTATTGCACTGCTTGCACTCGCCGCCACAGTTCATGCACGTCCGCGGCTTGCACGCCCCTCCATCACACGCACCCGTCGAGCAGTCCGTTCCGTCCGCCTTGTTCCCGCAGTTGCCGGTCACCGTGTCGCACTGCTTGCACTCGCCACCACAGTTCATGCACATCCGCGGCTTGCACGCCCCTGCATCACACGCACCCGTCGAGCAGTCCGTCCCGTCCGCCTTGTTTCCGCACACGCCGGTCATGGTGTTGCACTGCTTGCACTCGCCGGTGCAGTTCATACACATCATCACGATCGGCGTACAGCCGCGGTTGTTGCCGTTGCCGCTGCAGATGTTGTCCACCGGACAACAGGTGTGGTTGCAGCAGACGCGGCTCCCACCGCAGGTCCTGCTGTCGTCGGGGTCGCAGCTCTTACCATTGCCGCTGCACTTCTCACACTCATTGCAGGTCTCGCAGCACGCCTTGCACACCCCGTTGCAGTCGAAGGGCGCACTGGCCGGACAACCGCAGGTCTTGTTGGTGCACGTGGCCCCCATCGGGCAGCGGTGCCCGCAGGACCCGCAGTTCTCGACGTCGGTGTCGACATCCACGCAGGCGTTCCCGCACTTGAGCAGCGGCTCGGCGCAGACCAGGGTGCACATCTTCTTCAGGCAGGTGAGGTTGCCGCAGCTCATGCCGCAGCTGCCGCAGTTGGCTTCATCGGTCTCCAGGTTGCGACAGACGCCCCCGCAGTTTGTCAGGCCCGGCTGGCAGCAGATGCCGCCCGTGCAACTGCCCCCGCCCCCGCAGCTCCCGTCGCGGTTCACGCAGTTGCCGGTACCGGCCATGCACTGCTTGCATTCGCCGTCGCACTTGCTCCCGCAACAGATGTTGTTGCTGCTGCAGATCTTCGACTCGCATTCGGCGTTGGCCACGCAGGGCTCGCCGTTCTTCTTCGGGCTTGCCACACAGCTGCCGCCCATGCACATGAAGCCCATGGCGCAGGACACGTTCCTGGTCTCGCACATGCCGGCAGCGTTGCAGGTGCGGATCACCTGCTGCGAGCCGCTGGCGCAGCTGGGAGCGCCGCAGGTCGAATCGACCGGCTCGCGCCGGCACCCGCCGTTGCCGTCGCAGCCGTTCGAGCAGGCATCGTCGCGGCACACGCCGGCCGGATCGGCCGCGCCGACGGCCACGTTCACGCAGCTGCCCTCCTGACCGGGCACCGCACAGGACCGGCAGGTGGCGTTGCACGCGCCCGCGCAGCAGCGGCCCTGGGCGCAGACGTTGCTCGTGCATTCGCCGTTGGCGGTGCAGATGGCGCCGTTGGGCTTCTTGCCGCAGCTGGTGGCGGTGCAGACATTCCCGCTGGAGCACTGGGCGTCGCTGGAGCAGCTGCCGCGGCAGGCGTTGCCGCTGCATCCGCGGAAGGGCGCGCAGCTGCGCGCGGCGGGCACCCGGCAGCTGCCCCCCGTGCAGACGCCGGCGGCGGTCTGGGTGTTGGCGGTGCCGTCGCACCGGGCCTGCGCGCAGGGGGTGTTGTCCTTGTATTTCTGGCAGCCGCCCTTGCCGTCGCAGCGACCGTCGGTGCCGCAGGTGGCGGGATCCTGGACCGCGCAGATCTTGGCCGGGTCCTTCTCGCCCCGGGCGGCGCGCTGGTCCACCACGTTGGCCTTGACCGCCTGACATTTGCCGCGCGCTTCGGGGCTGGCGCAGAAGAAACACTTACCGGTGCAGGCGGTGTCGCAGCAGACGCCGTCCACGCAGAAGCCCGAGCCACACTGGGTGCCGGCGGTGCAGTCCTGACCGATGCCTTTGGGCCCACAGCTGCCATTCACACAGCTGCTGGGCGCCATGCACTTGTCGTTGCCGGTGCAGCTGCTCAGGCAGGCGCCGGCCTCGCAGGTGGAGGGGGCGCACGAGAGGGCCACGCCCTTCACGCAGGTCCCCTCGCCGTCGCACAGGCTGGCGGGGATGAAACGAGCCTTGGTGTCACAGGTCGACAGCACGCACACTGTCCCGGCCGCGAACTTCGCGCAGCCGCCCTGGCCGTTGCAGTATCCACTCTGGCCGCAGGTCTCGGGCGAGTCCTTGCGACAGACCCCGTGCATGTCCTCCGACCCCGCCGGCACCGGGGCGCACTCGCCCATCTGATCCGGCTGGTTGCACGACACGCAGGCGCCGGTGCAGGCGACGTTGCAGCAGACGCCGTCGGCGCAGTAGTTCGACTGGCACTGGCTGTTGTTCTCACAGGACACGCCCAGCGGCTTGCGGGTGGCGCAGGCCATGCCCGCGCAACAGACCCCGCCCTGGCAAGTGCCGGTGGCGCACTCGATGTCGCAGACGCAGCTGTCGCCGGCCGCCTTCCTCGGCATCGGCGCGGTGCTGGGACAGGAGGCCGGCTTCGGATCCATCCCGTTCGGCAAGGTGCCGGTCATCATGCCGCCGTCGCGCGGACCGCCCGTGCCTCCGTCGGGTTTGATGCCGATGACCGTGGTGGTCACCGGCTTGGTGCTGCAGCCGGAGGCCAGCAGCGCCCCGGCCAGAAACAGGCTGGTTACGACCGCTAAGTTACGCATGGCTACGCCTCGTTCCGACGGTGAAGGAGCCCGCTAGGCACGACCCAACACGGCCGCCACTGTGTGGTAGCTAACCTCTTGTAGCGCTGTTTTGTCCACACGATTCTGAAGTTTATCGCCAATCTTACGTGAGCCACCCCACGTCGTAGAACGTGGGATATTGCAGCGCGCTCCGCATCGAATGCATGAGCGTCAACCCCGCGACATCCCAGGCAGCCGCGGCTTGCGACGACCGCACCGCGCCCCACCTTTCCAGCATGGCTGCGCGGGCGGGACGCAACGGCAAGACGAAGCGGGACGGGACGAAACAGCGACGCGCGACGGTCAGAAAGCCGAGCTCGTACGATCGCTTCAAGGAGTTCCAGGGCAAGCGCTACACCGGCATGCAGGTGGGCCGCCGCCACCGCTGGCACTACGACCCCGGCGACTGGAGCGAGAAGAAGGTTACCCCCGACAAATGGGAGTTCGCCTATTCGGTCTGCAAGCGCCGGGCGGGCCACGCCCCCGAGGGCTCCGGCGCCCCGGTCGGCACCGCCTATCGCTGGTACATCCTGGCCAGCCAGGTCGTGACCAAGCAGGACGCCAACAGCTCCACCACCGAGATGGCCGGCCTGAAATACAAGCTCGCCCACCGCCGCGCCGACAAGACCTCCTGGAGCGCCAGCGACCGCGCCCAGCGCAAGCGCCTGATCCAGATCCTCGAGGAGATGATCGCGGAACTGGACAAACAACCCGAGGACGCGCCTCTCGCCCAGCTGGCCGGCGCTCCAGACGGACAAGCCGTCAATCCGACCAGCGCCGCCGCCGCCAAGAGCCCGGACAGCGGCACCCGTAACAGGCTGCACGCTCTCGACGGCCGCGCCCGAACGCAGGCCCGCACCTCCAGAGGATCGAAGCGCGAGAAACGAGCGGCGATCTGAGGCTCGCCCCCCGTTCGAAGGCGGTCGGGATCACGGCGGGCCTGACGTTCGGTTCGACAGCAGAGTCGTCGGCCTGAATGGCGAGCTCGCCAAGTTCAGCCTAGCAGCGCCCTGGACTCAGACCAAGACTAGGGACCGGCGTCGGCGGGTGGATCGGCTTTGGGCACGCATTTTCCGTCCTGGCATTGCTCGGTGGCGCCGCAGTGGCTGTCCTGGCAGCACTCCTGGCAGACGCCGCTGCACTCGTGGGACTTGGCGGCGGGACAGGCGCAAGAGTTGTTGGTGCAGACGTGGCCGTTCGCGCAGTCGCCGTCGTTCACGCAGCAGTCGGGCTTTGTCGGGTGGGAGCACGCGCCCGTCATCGTGTTGCAGACGTCGTCGGTGCATGCGTTCTCATCTTTGCAGTCCCCGTCGGACGTGCAGCAGTTCGGCTTCACCGGGTGCGAGCACATCCCTGTCATCACATTGCAGCTGTCGTCCGTGCACACCTTGTCGTCCTTGCAGTCCCCGTCGGACGTGCAGCAGTTCGGCTTCGCCGCGTGCGAGCACACGCCCGTCATCACATTGCAGCTGTCCGTCGTGCAGACCTGACCATCGTCGCAGTCCCCCACAGACGTGCAGCAGTTCGGCTTCGCTGCGTGTGAGCACACTCCCGTCATCACGTTGCAGCTGTCCGTCGTGCAGACCTGACCGTCCTCGCAGTCCCCCACAGACGTGCAGCAGTTCGGCTTCGCTGCGTGTGAGCACACTCCCGTCATCACGTTGCAGCTGTCCGTCGTGCAGACCTGACCGTCGTCGCAGTCCCCCACAGACGTGCAGCAGTTCGGTTTCGCCGCGTGCGAGCACACTCCCGTCATCACATTGCAGCTGTCCGTCGTGCAGACCTGACCGTCGTCGCAGTCCCCCACAGACGTGCAGCAGTTCGGCTTTGGGGTGTGCGAGCACATGCTGGTCATCGTGTTGCAGGCGTCGGTCGTGCAGACCTTCTGGTCATCACAATCGCCGGTGTCGCAGCACTTGCCAGGCGCCACCACGTTGCTGCACGAACCGTTGTTGCAGCTGTCGTTGGTGCAGGCCCGCCCGTCGTTGCAGTCGTTGCAGCAGTCAGCCTTGGCGATGCATTCACCCGCGCGGTCGGTATTCGGCGGGCAAACCTTCTTGGTCGCGGGATCGCACACCGGCGGCGGATCGCTGCAGCCGTTCATGCACACCTTGCCCGGCATGCAGCAGATGCCGTTGCAACACTTCTGATTCATCCCGCAGGTCGAGCCGTCGCCGGCCTTCATGGGGTATTCGCAGGCGCCGCTGCCGCCGCAGGTGCCGGGGGCGGAGAAGCAGGGCGGCGGGGTGTTGCAGGTGACGGTGCCGGTGCAGGCGCCCTTGCCGTCGCAGTGGTCCTTGGTCGTGCAGGTCTTGTTGTCGTTGCAGACGACCATCACGTCGGCGGGCACGCAGGCGCCGCTGTTGGGGGCGCAGACGCTGCAAGCGCCGGTGCAGGTGGTGCTGGCGCAGCAGTGGCCCCGGCACAGCATGGAGTTGCAGTCGGTGTTGGTGGTGCAGGTGTCGCCGGGCTGGCTCTTGCAGATCCGCATGCTGCAGATGCCGTTGCAGGCGGTGTTGCACTTGCCGCAGTTGGCTTCGTCGTCGTCGATGTTCACGCACTTGCCGCCGCAGCAGGTCTTGGTGGCGCCGCCGCAGACGTTGCCGCAGGCGCCGCAGTTGGCGGCGTCGTTGCTCAGGGTCTTGCACTGATCGCCACACAGGGTCTGGCCGGCGGCGCAGCCGTGGCACTGGCCGTCGCTGGTCAGGCAGCGCTGGCCCACCGGGCAGGTGCGGTCGACGGTGCAGGCGAAGCCCGAACCCTGATTGCAGGTCTTGCACTTGTCGTTGCAGCCGCTGCAGCAGTGGTTGTCGATGCACTTGAGGCCGGTCTGGCACTCCGAGTCCTGGAAGCAAGAGCCGCCCGGGGGCAGCTTGTCCGGGGGGACGCACTTGTCGGGCGTGCACATCGGGGTGGTGCCGGCGCAGGTCTGGCTCTTGGTCTCGCACACGCCGGCCGCCGAGCACTGGCGGAAGGTGCGGACCGCGCCGTTGCAGCTGGGGGCGGCGCCGCAGGGGGTGTTGACCGGCTCGCGCCGGCAGCCGCCGTTGCCGTCGCACATGTTGTTGCAAGCGTCGTCCTTGCACACGCCGGCCGGGTCGGCGCCGCCGGCGGGCACGTTGCTGCAGGTGCCCAGCGATCCGGCCACGGCACAGGACCGGCAGGTGCCGTTGCAGACGGCGTCGCAGCAGCGGCCCTGCGAGCAGATGTTGCTCATGCACTCGGAGGCCTTGCCGCACAGAGCGCCGTTCGGCTTCTTGCCGCAGTCGCCGGCGAGGCAGACGTTGGGGCTGGCACACTGGGCGTCGCTGCCGCAACTGGCCCGGCAGGCGTTGCCCATGCAGCCCTTGAAGGGCGCGCAGCTCTGCGCCCCGGGCGCCTGGCAGGTGCCTCCCTTGCACACCCCCGCGGGGGTCTGCGTGTTGGCGGCGGCGTCGCAGCGGGCGTCCCGGCAGACGGTGTTGTCCTTGTACTTCTGGCAACCGCCCTTGCCGTCGCAGCGACCGTCGGTCCCGCAGCTGGATGCGCCCTGGTCGACGCAGATCTTGGCCGGGTCCTTCTCGCCGCGGGCCGCGCGCTGGTCGACGGTGTTGGGCTTGACCGCCAGACACTTGCCGCGCGCCTCGGGGCTGGCGCAGAAGAAACACTTGCCGGTGCACGCGCTCTCGCAGCAGACGCCGTCCACGCACATGCCCGAGGCGCACTGGTTGCCGCCGGTGCAGTCCTGTCCCAGGCCTTTGGGCCCACAGCTGCCGTTCTGACAGGTGTTGGGCATCATGCAGTCGCCGTTGGTGGTGCAGCTGTTGCGGCAGGCCCCGCCGTCGCAGGTCGACGGGAAACAGGAGATGGCCACGCCGGCCTCGCAGGTGCCCTCGCCGTCGCACAGGCCGGCCGGGACGAAGCTTTCCTTGCCCTGGCAGCTGGACAGCTTGCAGGTGGTGCCGGCCGCGTATTTGGCGCAGCCGCCCTGGCCGTTGCAGTAGCCGCTTTGACCGCAGGTCTCGGGCGAGTCGCGGCGGCAGACGCCATGCACGTCCTCGCCGCCGGCGGGGATGGGCGCGCATTCACCCATCTGATCGGCCTGGTTGCACGAGACGCAGGCGCCGCTGCAGGCGACGTTGCAGCAGACGCCGTCGGCGCAGAACCCGGATTGACAGTCGGCAGCGGCCTCGCACTCGGCGCCCAGCGGGCGCAGGACGGCGCAGGCGCCGCCGGCGCAGCAGACCCGGCCTTCACAGCTGCCGGTGGCGCATTCGATCCCGCACTTGCAGCTCTCGCCCACCGCCCGGGGCATGGTGGGCGACTCCAGCGGACACTTGGGCGTGTCGTCGGGCTCGGCAGAGGCGTCGCTGCTGATCTGCGGTCTGCGGCCGTCGCTGCCGGCGTCCGGGCCGACCACCCGGGTGTTGACCGGCTGGGTGCTACAGCCAACCGCGACGACGAAGAGTAGCGCTCGCGCTAAGTGAGTCAGATTAGTCATCGGTGCCTCGCCAGCGGTAGCCGGGCCCAGAGGGGCTCACGCACGACCGCAATGTGGAGTAGCTAACCGCTTCTTACCGAATGTTGTCCAGGCCCAAACTCGGTCGTTTCGGCACGCAAGTCGGTTCGATCACAGAGGGCCACACGTGATCAACGAACGAGGCCCACCCACCCGGACGATGCTCCCGGGTCGGGTTTCCGCCAGGTTTCCAGGGCCCGGGGGGCTCAGATGGCGACGATCAGGACCAGGACCACGGCCACCCAGAGGAAATGGTCCTCGATGGTCTGCAGCAGCTCGTCCGCGATGGCGCTCGACATGGCTCGCACACGGAGCAGCATGCGGAATGCCACGCCCGGACCGCGGTCCGATGCCGCCGCGGCCGGGATCGCCGCGGGCGGCGGTGTTGCGGAAAACAGACACCCGCGACAGCGGCGTCCGGATCGGCAGACCGCGTCTCAGGGAAACAGACAGCGTCCGGCGATGCAGTCGCGGCGCATCGGACAGGACCGACCGCAGCGGCCACAGTTGTTCCGGTCGATCAGCAGGTTGGTACAGGTGTCCTGGCAGCGGGTCTCGGAGATCGCGCAGGTCTGGATGCAGGTGCCCCGCATGCACCGACCCGAGCAGGCCTGGTTGCAGCCGCCGCAGTGGGCGGGATCGGTGTCGGTGTCCACGCACGCGCCGTTGCAGTTGGTCTCGCCACCCCCGCACTGGGTGAGGCACTGGCCGTTGCGGCAGACCTGATCGGCGTTGCAGGCGTTTCCGCAGCTGCCGCAGTTGCGACGGTTGGTGCGGCCGTCGATGCACACGCCGTCGCAGGTCAGCTGGTCCGCCGGACAGGGCGCCCGGCAACGTCCCTGACGGCAGGCCTCGTCGCCCGAGCAGCTCTCGGCACAAGAGCCGCAGTGCCGGCCGTCGGTCTGCAGGTCGAAGCAGCCGCCTGCACCCTGTGTGCACAGGGTGAAGTCCTGCTTGCACACGCAGCTGCCGGCCGCGCACTGGGCGCCGGCGGGACAGGCGTGGCCGCAGGCCCCGCAGTGGGCGGCGTTGGTGGCCAGGTCGGCGCACACGGTCCCGCAGGCGGTCAGCCCCTGCCCGCAGACCAGGTTGCAGCGCGAGCCCGAGCAGACCTGGCCCTCGGTGCAGGCGTTCTGACACCGCCCGCAGTGGCGCGCGTCGCTGGAGGTGTCGACGCAGGCGCCGCCGCAGTCGGTCTGGCCAGTGGCGCAAGCGCACTGCCCCTGGCGGCAAGTGGCACCCGGGGCGCACGCGCGACCGCAGGCGCCGCAGTTGTCCTCGTCGCTGTTCAGGTTGGCGCAGAAGCGGCCTTCGTCCGAGGTGCAGGCGGTCTGCGCCGCCGGACAGGCGGGCGGCGGCGCGGGCGCGGCCTCGCGCGCGCCGGCGTCGGCAGGTGGCGTCTGATAACGCGCATCCACCGCGCCGGTGCCTTCCGCGCCCGCGTCGGGCTCGGCTGGCTCGATCGTCGTGGGCGTCCGCCCGCCCGCAGCGTCGGGTTTCGAGACGGGCCCGGCTCCGCCGGCCAGCCCCGCTACGTCGGTGGAACAGCCCGCAAACCAGATGGAAACAACCAGCGCGCGGGCTACGCCTGATCTTGGATGTGGATGCATCGCCGTCAGCTCCTGCTAGGAAATCGGAACTGTGACCTCTTGCGCCACCCCGGATCCACGGCCCGGACCGCAGTGTATTACGTTGTCCAGTCGGTGAGCTAGACCCCGCTTCTATAGCCTGACGCGGGTTGTTTAAGGTATTGTTCTTGCCCGATGGACCATCCGGGCGGCGTGCGCCGGAGGCTGGTGCTGGGATCGATCGCCTCCCTCGGCCTGACCGCAACGATGCGGTTGCGCCCAGCCCGCGCGAAAGCACGGTTCGACGTGCTGGAGCTCAAGACTGCCATCATCGGGCGCATCGCCGAGTTTGTTCGGTGGCCGCCGGGCTCAGGGCTGGAGGACAGCGAGCGACCCTTCGAGTTCGTCGTGCTGGGGGAAACCCCCCTGTGGCAGCACCTGTTCAGCTATTACTGGGATCGCGGGGTGGCCATCGCTGGCCACCGCGTGTTCATCCGGCGGGCGCGCGACCTGGATGCAATCGGTCACCCGCACCTGCTGTTCGTGGGGCCCTCGTTCAGCGAGCGGCTCGAGGAGGTCGAGCGTGTGCTGGGAGAGGCGCCGGTGTTGACGGTCGGAGATACGGATGGGTATGCCCAGCGCGGACTGGCCATCAACCTTTATGTCTCCGGCGAGCTCATCCGCTTCGAGGCTTCGCGGCGCGCGTTCGAGCGGCACCACCTGTCGCCCAGCTACAGGCTGATGGCGCTGGCCCGCCGGATCGACGACCAGCAAGCGAAGGTTCCGTGATGTTGCGATCGATCTCGGCCAAGCTGCTGACCATCACGGTCGGCGTGATCAGTGTCGCGGTCGTCATCAGCGGCACGGTCCTCTTGCGCCAGCAACACCGCGCCCTGTACCGGGGCTTCGAGGAGGGCTCGGTGGTCCTCGCGCGCACGGTGGCCGAGCAGTGCGTGGCGGCGCTGGTGTTCGGGGACAACGCCGGCGCCAGCGACATTCTGTCGAAGCTGGAGAGGAGCACCGACGTCGCGCGGGCGGTGCTGTACGACGCCGACGGCGCCCCCATGGCCACCTACAACCGCCCGGGAGCCGAGCCGGCGCCGGTGCCGGTGCGCACGGTGGCCACGCTCGAGCATCGCGATGGATACCTGCACGTGTTCGAGCCGGTGTTCCATCGCCAGGTCCAGCAGGGGACCCTGTATCTGGCGGCGGCCAGCGGCGGGCTGCGGCTGCGCGTGTCGCAGGCCACGCAGACGGTCTTGCTGTCGGGGCTGGCGGCGATCCTGGTGGCGGCGTTGCTCGCCTGGCTGCTGCAGCGGAGCTTGACCCGGCCGATCCTGCGGCTGGCGGAGACCATGGGTCGGATCAACGACCCCACCGCGCTGCCGCCGCGGATCAACCACATCAGCCGCGACGAGATCGGGGTGCTGTACCGGGGCTTTCACCGCATGCTCGACCAGCTGGCGGCGGGCGAGCAGGAGCGGGACCGCAGCGGGGCCCGGCTGCGCGCCCTGATCGCGGCGCTGCCCGATCCGGTGTTCGTGCTGGAGGAGAATGGCCGCATCGCCGAGGTGCTGGCGGGCCGCCCCGAGGCGCTGCCGCTGCCGACGGTGCAGCTGCGCGGGCGCGAGCTGACCAGCGTGATCGGGATCGGCCGGGAGGCCAACTTCGAGCAGGCCATCGCCACCGCGATGGCCAGCGGGACGCCCCAGCGCCTGGCCTACGAGCTGGACCTGCCCAGCGGCAAGCGCTGGTTCGACGCCTTCCTGGTTCCGATCGCCGAGCACCAGGACGGCCGGGGCGGCGAACGGGTGGTGCTGTTCGTCCCGCGCGACGTGACCGAGCGCCACACCCTGGAGCTGGACCTGCGGCAGGCGCAGAAGATGGAGGCCCTGGGGCGGCTGGCGGGCGGCGTGGCCCACGACTTCAACAACATCCTGACCGCCATCATGGGCTACGGCTCGCTGCTGGCCGGCCGCACCGACCCGAACGACAAGTCGATGCCCGAGGTGACCGAGATCCTCAAGGCGGCCGAGCGGGCGGCGATGTTGACCCAGCAGCTGCTGGCCTTCAGCCGGCGCCAGGTGGTGGCGTTCCGGCACGTGTCGCTCAACGACCTGGTGGGCGACATGCAGCGGATGCTCGAGCGGATCATCGGCGAGGACGTCACCCTGGTGGCCGACCTGGCGCGAGAGGTGCCGCTGGTGCACTTCGATCCGAGCCAGCTGCAGCAGGTGATCCTGAACCTGTCGGTGAACGCGCGCGAAGCGATGCCCAACGGTGGGACCCTGACCCTCAGCACCAGCACGGTGACCTTGCGGACGCGTCGGGCGGGCGACCCCGAAGCGGCTCCCGGGCGGTACGCCCTTCTGAAGGTGACCGACACCGGGGTGGGCATGGAGGAATCGGTCCGGGCGCGCATCTTCGAGCCGTTCTTCACCACCAAGGGCCGCATGGGCGGCACCGGGCTGGGGCTGGCGATGGTGTACGGCATCGTCCGGCAGGCCGGCGGCGACGTGACCGTGACCAGCGAGCCCAACCGCGGGGCCACCTTCAACATCTACCTGCCCGAGGCCGCGCCCCAGAGCCGGTCGGCCAGCGAAGACGCCACGTCGCTGCGGCACCTGCAGCGGGGCAACGAGACCGTGCTGGTGGTGGAGGACGAGCCACAGCTGCTGGATCTGACCTGCCGTATGTTGCGCGAGCAGGGCTACCAGGTGCTGCGAGCGGCCGACGCGCGGCAGGCGCTGCAGATCTGCAGCATGCATCCGGGGGTGATCCATCTGATGGTCACCGATGTCGTGATGCCCAAGATGGGCGGCGGCGAGCTGGTGCAAGCGGCCCTGCCCCTGCGGCCGCGGATGCGGGTGTTGTACATGTCTGGATACACCGATGGCACCGCGGTCCACCACGGGGTGGCGGTGGGCGAGGTGCCCTTCCTGCAAAAGCCCTTCACCCCGCTGGAGCTGGCGGCACGCGTGCGCGAAGCGCTGGGCGATGTACCCGGGTTGCGCGAGGCGAATGGCGCGGCGGCGGCGGCCGGATCGCCCTCGCGGCCCTGAGGACGGCGGACACGGGCCGACCGCGCCGTACATGTCCACTCGGTGACAGCCCGCTGGTGGATGGTCCCCTCGTGATGAGTCCTTAGCCGACGCAGTCCTGCGACGGCCGGGTCGCAGCGCCAGATCGACGGGGCGCCGCCATCCGGATGCCGGTCGTTTTCCCGTCATTTCGCTACCGGTCCGGTTACAACTGGCTCGGCACGGTTCTGGCTGGTGGACGCGGCAGGGGCGAACACTGAATGGAATTCTGCAAACGAACAATCGTCGTGATCGGGCCGGGGGGCGCTTCGCGAAGGGCTCTCCAGCTTTCTCTGAACCTCGAAGGCTATGGGGTTCATGCAGCCGAGAGTCCTTCCGAAGCCCGCCGCCTGATCGATGAGCACTGGCCCGAGGCGGTGGTGGTGGATGTGAGCGAAGGGAGCCCGGACGTGCTGACGCTGGTGCGCGACATCCGGCAGAGCCGGTTCCACCGGCACATGGTCATCGTGGCCTCGGCTCCCATCTCCCGGCCGGAGCAGGAGCGGTCGGCGTTCGAGGCCGGTTGCGACGCGTTCGTCATCCAGGCGGGGCACACCCGGGAGCTGGCCGAGCTGCTGGAGGCATACCTTCCCGCGACCACCGGCCTGGCCCAGGAGACCCGCGCCCAGCGCTGGAACTGATAGCGGCGGTCACGCCGCCGAACGGCTGCTCCGTCCGGGCTGGACGGCGGCGACGAACTTGATCTTGGGGTTCTCTTCCTGTGCGCGGCGCATGAGCCACTCGCTCTCGAAGAGGATGCAGGGGCGTCCCTCGATGTCCAGCACGCAGGTCTGGCGGCCGGGCAGCTCGAAGCGCTCGAGCTGCAGGTCGTCCCCCTCGATCCAGCGGGCGAACCGGTAGGGCAGCCGCTCGAAGCCGGCCTTGACCCGGTATTCGCCAGCCAGCCGGTGCTCGATGATCTCGAACTGCAGCAAGCCGACAGCGCCCAGCACCGGGTCGCGCTCGATCCGCTGGCGGTCGAAGAACAGCTGCACCGCCCCCTCCTCGGACAGCTGCTCCAG
The DNA here is from genome assembly GCA_046734815.1 of Myxococcota bacterium. Taxonomy (GTDB): domain Bacteria; phylum Myxococcota_A; class Polyangia; order Fen-1088; family Fen-1088; genus CAVYGB01. The sequence goes on from JBKPRZ010000146.1 coordinate 14,772, forward strand.
GCCCTTCTTCAGCTGCTTGCGGCGGAGGGGGTCGTCCAGGCGCACGCGCACGAAGTGTTCGGGTGAAAAGCGCGGGATACCCTCGAACTCGACCGGAGCGCCCTGGCACAGGCTGTCGCCGATGCGCAGGACGCCCGGGTCCCAGATGCCGATGATGTCGCCCGAGTAAGCCTCGTCGATCATCGTGCGCTCCTGGGCCATGAACTGCACCGGGCGGGTGAGGGCCAGGTTCTTGCCGGTGCGGACGTGCAGCACCTCCATGCCGCGGGTGAACTTGCCCGAACAGACGCGCACGAAGGCGATGCGGTCGCGGTGCTGCGGGTCCATGTTCGCCTGGATCTTGAAGACGAAGCCCGAGAAGGCTGGATCGTCGGCGGCCAGCGGGCCCACCGAGGTGGTGCGGGTGCGCGGCGGCCGGGCCAGCTCGACGAAGTGGTCGAGGAACGGCTGCAGCCCGAAGTTGTTCATGGCGCTGCCGAAGAAGACCGGGGTGACCAGACCGGACTCGAACCGCTCGCGGTCGTAGGGGTTGCCCGCGCTCTCGAGCAGGGCGATCTCCTCGCGCCGGTGGCCCATCTCGGCCGTGCCGATGGTCTCGAGCAGGTCGGCGTCGTCCCAGGCGACCTCGCGCTGGGGCACCCGGTGGGCGCCGCCGCCGTCCACCCGGTCGAACACCTTCACCTGGCCGGCCCAGCGGTCGTAGACGCCGGCGAAGGAGGTGCCCGCGCCCAGCGGCCAGGTGACCGGCGAGCAGGGCACGCCCAGCACCTGCTCGATCTCGTCCATCAGATCGAAGGGGTCCTTGCCCACCCGATCCATCTTGTTGATGAAGGTGACGATCGGGATGCCGCGCATGCGGCAGACCTTGAACAGCTTGATGGTCTGCGGCTCCACCCCCTTCACGCAGTCGATCAGCATGATGGCGGTGTCGGCGGCGGCCAGGGTGCGGTAGGTGTCCTCGGAGAAGTCATTGTGGCCGGGGGTGTCCTGCAGGTTCAGGCGGCGGTCGGCGTAGTCGAATTGCAGGACGCTGCTGGAGACCGAGATGCCGCGCTGGCGCTCGATGTCCATCCAGTCGCTGGTGACGGCGCGCCCTCCCCCCTTGCGCTTGACCGAGCCGGCCAGGTGCAGCGCGCCTCCGTACAGCAGCAGCTTCTCGGTGAGCGTGGTCTTGCCCGCGTCGGGGTGCGAGATGATGGCGAACGTGCGCCGGGCGGCGATCTCCGCCCGCATGCGGGAAAGGGTCTGGTCCATCGAGGACCCGATAAGGTACCAGACCCGCGCCCAGGGTCACGTGCCGTGTGGCGTCGCCGTCAGCGGGCGGTCACGGGAAACAGGGTGTCGCGCTGGTTGCCCCAGACGTCCGTGGCGCGGACCTGGACCAGGTAGGGGCCCGGGTCGGCGGGCACCGGGCGTACTGTCAGGCGGCCGCTGGCGGGGATGTCGACCCCCGGGCCGGACGGCAGCGGGCGCAGCTGGCCGGTGCGCAGGTCGACCGTGCGGGCGACCGGGACGAACGCGGCGGCCGGGTCCGCGTCGTGGACGGTGACGAGGTCGAGGATCACCGGGCGGCCCTCGCTGACCAGGGCCAGGGCATGCGCCTGCAGGGTGGCGGCGTCGATCAGCAGGGCGCAGTCGAGCTCCTCGCCAGCGGAGGACCGCAGCCGGCCCGGACTGGCCAGGATGGGTGCCTGCAGCGCGCCCTCGCGCAGCTGCCAGATCCAGGGCTCGATTGTCAGCGCGACCGGCGCGGGGTCGGCGGCCAGCTGCCACAGGTCGCCGGTCCAGGAGAAGTCGTAACGCCCCGGACGCACGAAGGCGGCGGCCACGGTGCCGGCCAGGACCGCGGTCTGGTTGCCGGCGGCGGGCCGCAGCACCGAGACGTCGACGCGGGCCGAATCGGCGCTGACCACGTCGAACGAGACGGAGGTGCCCGAGGCGGCGGCCGCGGTCAGGGTGGGCGGTTCGGTGTCGGCCACGGCGCGCAGCTGGTCGAGCAGGTCGAACCAGCCACTGCCGCCGGACCAGACCCCGGCCCGGCGCGGGTAGGCAGCCAGGTCGGGCGCGGCCAGGCCCAGCGGGGGGCCGGCAAAGACGTGCACGCCCAGCTGCTCCTGCCGGAACAGGCCCGCGCTGATGGCGACGCGGGCGCCCAGTGCGGCGGTCAGGGCGGAGGCCGCGCTGGCGGCCACGGCGCGATCGCCGGCCGAGGCCAGGGCGGCGAGCACGTCGCCCAGGTCCCGCAGGCTGGAGGCACCGTCGGGCGTGGCCAGCATCGACCGGTAGGCGGGGACGCTGCTCTGGAGCGCCAGGGCCGCGGCGGCCGGGGAAGGCGAGCGGCGCACAGCCTGCACCACCTGCCTGGTCGCGGTCACGAACGGGCCCCAGGCCGGGGTGTCGATGGCCACGTGCGAGCGCAGCAACGAATCGTTCGGGGTGGCCTCCTGGTGGTGCGCGTCCCAGGCGGAGACCTCGAAGGCGGCCAGCTCGCGGGCGGGCGCGCCGGGGTTGTCGGCCAGCCAGCTGAAGACGGCCTGGTAGTCCCAGCCGTCGCCGTAGTCCAGCTCGGCATCGGCGATGAACACGTCCGCCAGGTCGGCAAAGGCGGTGATTGTCTCGGCGCCGCCCATCAGGCAGGCGTCGAACGCCACGAAGTCGAGCGGCCGGCCCGTTCCCAGGCCCACCTGCTGCAGGCCGGCGCGCACGGCGGCCGCGACCTCCTGCATGGGCAGGCCGGCGGGCTGTCGGCGCTGGCCGTCCTGGCGGTCGCCGCCGAAGCCCACCGCCCAGGCGCCGCCGTGGTCCCACAGCACGAGACCGTGGCGGTCGGCGGGAAACTCGGTGAAGGCCTGCTCGATCGCGCCGGCGAGCACCGCGGGATCGTCGAAGTCCAGCTCGGGGCCCTCGCGGAAACGCTGCAGCTCGTGGCCCTGCCCGCGCACGTTGTACCAGAACGAGCCCGAGGGGAACCGGCCGCCGTCGCCGGAGATGCTGCGGGTGGCATCCCAGTCGGCGAACACCAGCAGGTTCACGTCGGGTCCCAGGCGGGCGCTGGCCATCTCGGCCAGGTCGGACAGCAGGTTGTTCGACAGGTCGTGGTCGGCGTGGCCATAGACCAGCACGGTCCAGGTCGGGCGGGACCGGACGGCCGGGCGGGCGCCGCTGGCCTCGGCGGCGGGTGGCGGCACCAGGAAGGCGCTGGAGAAGCTGGGCTGTTCACCGGTGCAGGCGGCGGCGAGGCAGAGCAGCGGCAGCGCCCACGAACGCGTCATGCCAGGGTTCTCGGCGTCTGGGTGTGCGAGTTGTGTGCACACGCCTGCGCGCGGCCCGGTTTGACGGCACCGGATGCTGTTGCATCATCAATGAGGCGGACACAACTCGGTGAGACGGTCGGGCGGCGGCGAGCCCGATGACGGGTGGCGCGTCTGCCTGACCGGCGGGAACCGATGCACGTCAAGACCCTGCAGCGACACATAGCGGAGCAGCAGCGGCAGCACCCCACCGCCACCGGCGAGTTCAGCTGGGTGCTGTCTGGCATAACCTTGGCCACCAAGGCGATCGCCACGCAGGTGCGGCGGATCGGGCTGGGGGATCTGAAGGGCGCGGTCGGTGGAGAGACCTTCCAGGGCGAGACGCTGCAGAAGATGGACCGCTTCGCCGACGAGGTGATCCTCGAGTGCCTGGGCTACCGCGACCAGGTCAGCGTGATGGTGTCCGAGGAGAACCAGGAGCCGGTGATCACCAAGAACGCCTCGGACGGCAAATACGTGGTGCTGTTCGATCCGCTGGACGGATCGAGCAACCTCGATTGCAACGTGGCGGTGGGGACCATCTTCGCGATCTACGGCCGCCGGCCGGGCGGCACGCCGCTGGACGACGCGCTCCAGCCCGGCTCGCGCATGCTGGCGGCGGGGTACGTGCTCTACAGCAGCAGCACGGTGCTGGCCTACACCACGGGCGACGGGGTGCACATGTTCACCCTGGACCCCGAGATCGGGGCCTACCTGCTGTCGAACGAGCACCTGGTGATGCCGCGGGGCACGCGCATGGTCAGCTGCAACGAGGCCAACGCGCACAGCTTTCCCGAAGGGGTCCGCCGCTACCTGGACTGGAGCAAGACCCGCGAGGCCGGGCCCTTCACCAGCCGCTACATCGGGGCGCTGGTGGCCGACTTTCACCGCACCCTGGTCAAGGGCGGCATCTTCCTTTACCCGCCGACCTCGAAGCAGCCCAAGGGCAAGCTGAGGCTGCTGTACGAGAGCAACCCCATCGCCTTCCTGGCCGAGCAGGCCGGTGGGGCGGCCAGCGACGGCCAGGGGCGCATCCTGGACCGCGTGCCAACCGACCTGCACGAGCGCACGCCCCTTTACGTGGGCGACCGCGACGAGGTCGAGCGGGTGCTGGGCTACCTCTGAGCTCAGCCCAGCCGGTAGAAGGCGTCGACTGTCTCGATCACGAAGTCCTGCTCGGCGCGGCCGAGGTGCTGGTGACAGGGGAAGGTGATGCAGACGTCGGCCAGGTGATCGGTCATCGGAAAATCGCCCCGCTTGTGGCCCAGGAAGCGCGCCGCCTCCTGGCGGTAGCTGGGGATGCGGTGGTGGACCTCGCACTCGATGTCCCGGTCCTGGCAGTGGCGCAAGAGGCCGTCTCGCTCGCGGGCGAAGACCACGTAGCGATGGAAGACGCGGCGCTGACCGGGCGGCCGCGGCGGCAGGGTGATGCCGTCGATCTGGCGCAGGTGCACATCGTAGTACTCGGCCCGGGCGATGCGGGCGGTGGCGATCTCCTGCGCCCGGCCGAGCAACCAGCTGGCCACCACCGCCTGCATCGTGTCCAGGCGCGAGTGGCAGCCCAGGCGCGTGATCTGATCGCCGCGGTCGGGGACGGGGTTGCGCAGCAGGCGCAGCTCCTCGGCCAGGGTCGCCTCGCTGGTGACGATGACGCCGCCGTCGCCCCAGACGTTCAGCGCGCTGTGTGGGTGCAGGGAGAAGGCGCCGGCGCGACCCCAGGTGCCGGCGTTGCGGCCGTCGACAGAGGCGAGCAGCGCCTGGCGGGCGTCCTCGACCAACGGGACGCCGTGCCGGGCCGCCAGCGCGCACAGGGTGGGCATGTCCGCCACGTAGCCGCCCTCGTGGACCGGGACGATGGCCTTGGTCTTGGGGGTGAGGGCGCCACGCAGCCGGTCGGTGTCCAGGCAGAAGCTGTCGGTGCAGTCGACGAGCACCGGCCGGGCGCCCAGCTCGGCGATGGCGGCGAGCACGCTGATCGAGGCGTTGGCGGCGGTGACCACCTCGTCGCCAGGGCCCACCTCCAGCGCCCGCAGCGACAGCTTGAGGGCGTCGCTGCCGGAGCCGACGCCGATGGCGAAGCCGGCGCCCAGCTGGGCGGCAAAGGCCTCCTCGAACTGGACCAGCTCGGGACCCAGGGTCAGGTCATCGTCGGCCACCAGCTGCTCGATCCGGGCCAGCAGATCGTCCATGTCCGCGAACTGCTGCCGCAGGTACGAATTGCGGACCTTCATCGGACCCCTCGTACCGAGGCATCGGCACCTGCGGAGGTCCCCTTGATCGCGATCGCCCACCTGCGGTGCGGAGGTGGGCCGGGGTAGGAGCAGAGAGCCTCAGGACTTCTCGGGGATCGGCTCAAAGCCCCTTCGCGACCTGCCGAACCAGACGGTGACGCGGGGGCGGTGCACCGGTGAACGATTCGCTGAAAGCGCGCCTCGACGGCCTGGCCATCCTTCCCACCCTGCCTTCGGTGGCGGTGCGGGCGCTGGAGATGTGCCAGCGCGAGAACCTGGACCCGCAGGAGATCGCCGCCCTGGTGGGCAACGACCCGGCCCTGGCCGCCCGCGTGCTGAAGACCGCCAACTCGCCGGCCTTCTCCTGGCGCGACGAGGTGCGCACCCTGACCCGGGCGGTGACTCTGCTGGGGGTCAACGCCGTGCGGACGTTGATCCTGTCGTTCTCGCTGCTGCGGGATGCGCCAGGTGGAGAGATGGCGGCGGTGGCCAGCTACTGGAAACGTTCGGTGCTGGCGGCGCTGGCGGCGCGCGAGATCGCCAGCGAGATCGGCTCGGGCCTGCGCGAGGAGGCGTTCCTGGCCGGGCTGCTGCAGGACATCGGCATGCTGGCCCTGCAGCAGCTGCAGGACCCGCTGTACCAGGACCTGCTGCAGTCGGCGGCGCGGGACCACGATCGGATCACCACCGGCGAGGGGGACATCTTCGGGTGCGACCACGCGGCGGTGGGGGCCTGGCTCGTCGCCCGCTGGCGGCTGCCCGAATGTTTCCGCATCGCCATCGAGCGCAGCCACCGCCTGGAGGATGGGCACGCGCTGCGCGGCCAGCTGGACGACGATCTGGCCACCCTGGTCCGCACCACCGCGCTGTCGGGCCTGGTGGCCGACATCTGGGTGCGGCCCGACGCGACCGGGGCGGCCCAGCGGGCTCACATCCAGGCCCGCCGCATCTTCCCGGCGCCCGGACTGTCGCTGGAGAACGTGGTCCGGCGGATGGCGGCGGCCATCGCCGAGACCGCCAGCCTGTTCCAGATCGATCTGGGCAACGACGACTCGGTGAGCCGCGTGGCGGGCGAGGCGCAGGAAGCGCTGGGCATCATCAACGTGGCCGAGCGGGCGGCCGCCGACCACGCCGGCGCGCGGGCGCGGGCGCCCGAGCCGACCGGCGAGCTGGACCCGGACACCCGGCTGCCCGGGACGGCCTTCGCCGAGCAATACCTGCGCGAGTGCGTGGGCCGGGCGCTGCAGCTGCAGACGCCGCTGGGGGTGATCGTGGCCGAGCTGGACGGCTGGAACGAGTTGCAGGGCCGGCTGCTGCCCGAGCAGACCACCGCTCTGCTGCGCGAGGTGGCCCGGCGACTGAGCCACCGCCTGCGCCGCAGCGACATCGTGGTCCGGCAGCAGGGGCCCCGGTTCATGTTCGTGCTGCCCGAGACCGATCGGGCCGGTGTGGTGGTGGTGGCCGAGCGGACGCGCAAGCTGATCTTCGCCGACCCGTACGACATCGGCGCGGGCTGGTCGCCGGCGGTCACCATGTCCTTCGGCTGCACCGCCTTCCCCGCCGCGCAGCTGGGCGAGTGGCACGTGCTGCCCGCGCTGGCCGCCCAGGCGCTCACCGCCGCCCAGGGCGCGGGGGGCAACACCCTGTCCGTCTTCGACCCGCCGCCGCCGGCAATCGCCGCCTGATCGATCAGGCCTTGGGCGGACGGGGCGGCGTCCAGGGCAGGTGCAGGTGGAAGGCGGTGCCCTCGCCCTGCGTGCTGTCGAAGGTCAGGCGGCCGCCGTGCTGCTCGACGATGATCGACCAGGCCACGGCCAGCCCCTGCCCCACGCCCTTGCCCACAGGCTTGGTGGTGAAGAACGGCTCGAACACCCGGTTGCGGATGGCCTCGGCGATCCCGCAGCCGGTGTCGGCGATGGTGACGGTGACGCCGCTGTTTTGCCGGCGCGACCGCACCGAGATCCGGCCGCGCTCGCTGCTGCCGCGGGTGCGCTCGGCGACGGCGTCGATGGCGTTGCGGACGATGTGGTACAGCGCCTGGTGCAGATCGCCGCCGTGGCCGACGATGGGCGGCAGCGCTTCCAGCTCGGTGGTCACGTCGGCGACGGCGTGCAGGTCGCGCCGGGTGACGGTCAGGACGTTGTTGACCAGCTCGGTGACGTCGATGCTGTTGGCCTCGCTCCAGTCGGTGCGGGCGAACGACTTCATCGCCGCCACGATGGCGGCCACCCGGCGCACGCCCTGCACGATGCCTTCGGTGGCCCTGGGCAGCCGCTCGAGGCAGTAGTCCAGGTCGGTGTCGCGCTCGTCCTCGCGCACCGCCGCCAGGTGTCCCCGATCCAGCGTGCCGGTCTCGGCCGACTGCACCAGCTGGCGGTAGGCTGACAGCAGGCGGGTCACGTCGTCGAGCGCGGTCTCGAGGAAGGCGGCGTGGTCCCCGATGTACTGGCAGGGGGTGTTGATCTCGTGGGCCAGCCCGGCCGACAGTTGCCCGACCGCCTCCAGCTTCTGGGCCTGACGCAGCTCCATCTCCAGGCGCTTGGCCTCGGTGCGGTCCTCCAGGATGGCGCAGGTGAGGTTGCGCTCGGACAGCGGCGGCGCCACCAGCGAGATGTCCACCGGGAAGGGCTTGCCGTCGCGGCGGCGGGCGCTGGCCTCCAGCTTCCTGCCCAGCACAAGCTTGCCGTCGGCGCCGCGCAGGGCGGCCGCGTCCAGGCCGGTGGTCTCCCAGAAGTTCCGTCCCGTCACATCGACCTCGGAGTACCCGAAGGTGCGGCCGGCGGCCGGGTTCCAGTCGTGGATGACGTTGTCCTCGTCGAACGAGATGATGCCGACCGGCACCGCCTGCATGATGGCGCTCGTGCGCGCCTCCAGGCGCTCGCGCCGCTGCTCGGCCCGGCGCAGGTAGCGGCGGTCGCGCGACAGCTCGACCCGTCGGGCCAGCATGGCGTTGTGGAACGGCCGCTGGAGAACGTCGAACATGCTGTCGTAGGCGACGCCGCCGCCCGGCTGCAGGCGGGCGGCCTCGGCCACCAGCACGATCTCCATGTCGGGATCGGCCACCCGCAGCCGCTTGAGGTCGGGCGCGGGTCCCGAGTCGGGCACCTCGACCAGCGCCACCTCGGTCTTGGTGCGGGTGACGGCGTCGATCAGCTGGTCCATGTCCCCGGCCTGGCGGACCATGTAGTGCGGGGGCGGCAGGGCCTCGCCCACCCGCCGCTTGAGATCGCTGCCCTCGACCGCCAGGAGCGCGATCTGGCGCGCGGCCATGAACAGGGTCTGGACCTCTCGTTTCATGTGCAAGGAAGGGCGGCCGGAGTGCAAGGCGCACCCGGGCGCTCTCCGGTTTTTCGGCAGCCCGGCCCCCGAGATTGAGCCCGCTGCGCGACTCCTTCTTCAGAGGCGCCGGCTTTCTGACGATCCTGGGCGGGCCGGGCATGAAGCGCATCCTCTTCGTCGACGACGACCCCAACGTGCTCGAGGGGCTGCGGGGGCTGCTGCGCAAGCAGCGCAAGGAATGGCACATGACCTTCGCCGGCGGGGGCGAGCAGGCGCTGGCCGAGCTGGCCGCCGGTCCCTACGACGTGGTGGTCACGGACATGCGGATGCCCGGGGTGGACGGGGCCGCGCTGCTACAGCGGGTGCTGCAGGACCAGCCCCAAACGGTCCGCATCGTGCTGTCCGGGCAGACCGAGCAGGAGGTGACCCGGCAGCTGGTCTACGTGGCCCACCAGTTCATCTCCAAGCCGTTCGACGGGCGCGAACTGCACAAGATGATCGAGCGGGCCTGCCGCCTGCAAGCGCTGCTGGGCCAGCCCTCGCTGCTGAACGCGGTGGGCGGTGTGGCCCAGCTGGCGGTGCGGCCGGAGGCTTACGACCGGGTGGTGCGGGTGCTGCAGAGCCCGGAGGTGACCCTGGCTGACGCCGCCGGGGTGATCGAGCGCGACGCCGGCCTTTCCGCCAAGCTGCTGCAGATCGTGAACTCGGCGTTCTTCGGCCTGCGCCAGCGGGTGGCCGACGTGCGGGCGGCGGTGTCTTCGCTGGGGCTCGAGCTGGTGCGCAGCGTGGTCGGCTCGGCCGAGGTGCAGAAGTCGCGGGCGGCGTTCGATGGCTTTTCGGCCTCCGATCTGGACGCGGCCGATCGCCACAACCTGCTGATCGGGCGGATCGCCCGGCGGCTGCTGCCCGACCGGACCGCCGCCCAGGACGCCCAGTGCGCCGCGCGGCTGCGCGACAGCGGGGCGCGGGTGCTGATGGCCGCCCTGCCCGACGCCTTCCGCCGCGTGCGCGAGCTGGCGCGCAGCTCGCAGCGGCCGCTCCGCGAAGTGGAGATCGAGGTGCTGGGTGCCTCGCAGGCGGAGATCGGCGGCTACCTGCTGGGCATCTGGGGTCTGCCGGCGCCGATCGCGGACGCGGTCGCGCACCACCAGGTACCGCTGCGGGCCGAGCCGACCGCGCTCGACCCGGTCTGCGCGCTGCACATCGCAAGCGCGCTGGCCGACGAGGTGAAGCCGACCGAGGGTCTGACGCTCGACGGGGCACTGCTCGCGCGGCTCGAGCTGCAGGGGCAGCTGCCGGCCTGGCGCGAGATCGCCCGCGAAGAGGCGCAGGCGGCCTGAGGCCGGCGGCCGGGCGATAAAGTATCTCGCCGCGCTCCGCGGCCAGTGTAAGGTGCGCGTCATGAACGCTCACCGGCTGTTCCCGGGTTTCCCCGCGACCCTGGCTGGGGCGGGCCTGCTGGTCGGGTTGCTCGCCTCGCCCGCACGGGCGCAGCAACAGGCCCCCTACCCCTATCCCCCGCAGCCGGCGCCCGCGCCGTATCCGTATCCCTATCCACCGCAACCGCAACCGCCAGCGCCCCCGCCGCAGCCCACGTATCCGCCGCCGGGATACCCTCCGCCGGGCTATCCGCCGCCCGGATACCCGTCGCCGGGATACCCGCCGCAAGGGTACCCGCAGGTGGCCGCAGCGGCGCCCGCGCCGGGGGCGCAACAGCACGACGGCTTTTACCTGCGCACCATGATCGGCGCCGATTACCTGCAGGCCGGGGCGGAAGCGGCCGGCCAGTCGCAGAAGGTCTCCGGCGGGGGGCTGCTGCTGAACCTGGCCGTGGGCGGGGCGCCCACCGAGAACTTCGCGGTGTTCGTCGAGTTCCTGTACCACTCGGCGTTCGATCCGGACATCAAGGAGCGCGGTCGCACGTTGATGACAAAGGATCAGACTCTGGGCGCCGGTGGTCTGGGCGCCGGGGTCGCGTTCTTCATCATGCCGGCCAACGCGTCGATCACCGCATCGGTCGTGCTCGCCTCGCTCGCCTCGAGCGCTGGCCAGGAGAACATCCGCACGTTCGAGACCGAGTCCGGCGCGGCCGGCAACCTGGTGCTGGGCAAGGAGTGGTGGGTGTCGAGCAACTGGGGCCTGGGCACCGCCGCCCAGCTGTTCCTGGGCCGGGTCAAGCAGAAGACGGTGGTGGCCGGCAGCAAGCCTTCCTGGTTGTTCTACGGGCTGGGCCTCGGCGTGACCGCGACCTTCAACTGATCGCTCCGAAACTGCGCCGCGGGGCGCCCGGCGCGGTCGTGTTATGACGGCGAGGTGATCACGATCCGAGCCGCGCAACCCGCGGACGTGCCAGTCCTGCTGCAGCTGATCCGCGAGCTGGCCGATTACGAGCGGCTGGCCCACCAGGTGGTGGCCACCGAGCGCGATCTGGACGAATCGCTGTTCGGGCGCGAGCCGGCGGCGCAGGCCATCCTGGCCGAGCTGGAGGGGCAGCCGGCGGGTTTCGCGATCTACTTCTTCAACTTCTCGACCTTTTTGGCGCGGCCGGGGCTGTACCTCGAGGACCTGTTCGTGCGGCCGGCCCAGCGCCGGCGGGGCGTGGGCAAGGCGCTGTTCCGCCACCTCGCCCGGGTGGCGGTCGAGCGCCGCTGCGGGCGGTTCGAGTGGTCGGTGCTCGACTGGAACCAGCCGGCCATCGCTTTTTACCGCAGTCTGGGGGCGGTGCCCCTGATCGAATGGACGGTCTTCCGCCTGACCGGCGATGCGCTGGTGCAGTCGGCGCGGCCGGAGGTGGACTCGACCAAAGCCCTGGAGGATGCGCCATGATCCGTGCTCTGCGCCTGATCCCGCTCTGTCTGTGGCTGGCCGCTGCGCCGGCGCTGGCCCAGACCACGCCCGCCACACAGACAGCGCCCGCGCGCCCGGCGGCGGCGTCCACCGCCGTCGCACCGGTGGACCAGACGCCGATCATCGATTTTCCGGGACAATACGCGCCGCGGGCGGCGGGCGAGAAGTTCCCCGTCTTCCCCAAGGGCTGCAGCCGTCTGGACGCGGCGCTGGAGCGGCTGGCCTGCGCGGAGTACGTGCTGGCCGACTGGCCCCGGCTGGGCCGCTACGCCGCCGCCAACGCCGCGCTGGTGGCAGCGGGGGCCGTCGACAACCGGGTGGTGTTCTTCGGCGACTCGATCACCGACAACTGGTCCAAGCGGGGCTACGGCGGCTTCTTCCCCGGCAAGCCCTACGTCAACCGCGGCATCGGCGGACAGACAACGGCGCAGATGCTGGTCCGCTTCCGCGCCGATGTGATCGCGCTGAAGCCGAAGGCGGTGGTCATCCTGGCCGGCACCAACGACCTGGCCGGCAACAGCGGTGTGACAACGCCCGAGGCGATCCAGGACAGCCTCGCCGGCATGGTGGACCTGGCCCGGCAGGCGGGCATCCGGGTGGTGCTGGCCTCGATCCTGCCGGTCACGGACGCCAAGAAATCGCTGGACGGCACCCCCATCAACCGCACCCGCGACCGGCCGCCAGAAGCGATCCGCTCGCTGAACAGCTGGATGGCCGGTCTGGCCCGGCGCCAGCGACTGGTCTACCTCGACTACCACACGGCGCTGGCCAGCGCGGAAGGGGCGCTGCGTCCCGAGCTGACCGACGACGGCCTGCATCCCAACCAGGCTGGCTACGCGGTGATGGCTCCGCTGGCGGAGAAGGCGATCGCGCGCGCCCTGGGGCACGCCGTGCCGCCCATGCGCACCGCCGCGGCGAGCCGCTGAGCCGCCCGCGGCACGCGCGTTTCGCGCGCACCGTGGCGTGGTCGGAGCCGCCCTTCGGCTTTGTTAGTCCTTATCTGTTGTAATGCGCCATACATCGCATCATTGATCATTCACCGCCGCGCCCCTACAATCACCGACCGGGTGGACAAAGCGGGCTCACGGGTCGATAGCGGCGCAGGGTCGCCTTCAGGGGAGCAGGAAGTCACCACGCGCATGGGCCGTGGCCGCCGCCTGGGCCGCTACCGCCTGCTCGAGCTGATCCGCCGCGGCCGCCGGACGGAGCTTTACCGGGCCGAGCGCTTCGGGCGCGAAGCGGTCTCGGAACCGTACGCCATCAAGATCGTGCGCGCCGAGCTGGACGCCTCGCTGGATGCGGCCCGCGAGCTGTCGCACGAGATCCAGATCCTGTTGCAGCTGGACCATCCCAACGTGGTGCGGGTGGAAGACCAGGGCAACGTGGCCGGCGCGCTGTACCTGGCGCTGGAGTACCTGGACGGGCGCAGCCTGTCCAAGCTGCTGTCCACGCTCTCGCTGGCGGGCAGCTGGATGCCGGTGGACGTGGCGGTGCACGTGGCCGCCGAGGTGGCGCTGGCGCTGGCCCACGTGCACCGGGCGTCGGTGGGGACCCTGGCCCCGGGCGAGCTGGTCCACCGGGACCTGCGGCCCAGCCACGTGATGTTGCTGCGGTCCGGGGGCGTGAAGCTGATCGACTTCGGAGCCGCGCGGCCCGCCGACACGCGCGCCTCGCGCCGGCGCACCCATCTGGATCTGAACCAGGGGACCATCTCGTACCTGGCGCCCGAGCAGGTGACCGGGCAGATGGTCGACCGGCGGGCAGATCTGTTCTCGCTGGGCGTGGTGCTGTGGGAGATGCTGGCGCAGCGGCGGCTGTTCGGGCAGGGCTCGCCGGATGCGATCTCCCGCGCCATCGTCGAGGGTCCGATCCCGCCGCTGTCGTCCTTGCGATCCGACATCCCGGCCGCGCTGGAGACCATCTTGCAGCGGGCGCTGGATCGCGATCCCGCCCGGCGCTACCAGACCGCCGAGGAGATGGCCGCCGACCTGGGCCGCGTGACGCCGGGGCGCGAGCAGATGACCCGCGGGGTGGCGGTGCTGGTGGAAGCCACCATCCACAC
>JBKPRZ010000147.1:0-4890 GCA_046734815.1 Myxococcota bacterium
CTCGCGCCACGCTGGCTGACGCGCACCCGACTGATCGAGAGCTCGGCCGACGGGCGCGTCCGCCGGCGGGGGGCGGCCGCGCAGATCGCCCGGGCGCTGGCGGTGGAGGGGCCCCGGTGAGCGCCAGGCGCATCCGCGCGCTGTGCCTGGCCGTGCTGGCGTCGCTGCCGGCGCCCGCCTTGCTGGCTCAGCGCTGGGCCATCCCGCATTTCTTCGAGATCGGGCCGGCGGTGTCCCTGTCGCCGGGAGCCCCGGCGGTCGACACCACCGCCTGGGTCGAGCAGGCCGTCGGTCGCGACCCGACCCGGCGCCAGAGCGCGCTCAGCGCCACCGCCGACGACGTCTGGCGGATCTTCACCTACCCGGAGGTCACACCCGCCCGCCCCACGCCGCGGCGGTACGCTCTGTTCCTTCCCCGGGGCCGCCCCTGCAGCCACAACAGACAGACCGCAGCGTGCTGGGAGCCGTCGGCGGACGCCTTCAACTTCGGAGTCGAGGGTTCGCGCACCTTCGCGAACCTGGCCGGCCGCACGCTCACACGGGAGGTCCACCCCCTCGGGACCAGCACCAACGTGCAGGCGTACCAGCTCACCTACGCGATCGGAGGTGCTGAAGGGGGCGTGCTCCGGGAGCACAAGGGGCTGATCCCGGGTGTCCCGGTGACGTTCGATCGCTTCCGGATCGAGGCGCGAGCGCCGGCGGCGACGCTCACCATCGGGCTCATCCCCACCGACACCCGGGCGTGGGCGCACCTCGACAGCCTCGTCGTCGCCGGCCACCGGGTGTTGCTGGCGACCGACGCCCGCGGCGGATGTCACTTCCTGGCCGCGCCCCTGTCGCTGCGGCCGGGGTGGTACTTCGGCGAAGTGGCCTCCGACCTGGTTGTCGAGGCGGTGGGGTCGGCCGCGTCGCCGCGCGCCGCCGACCAGGCGGCGGCTGCGCTGATCCTCCCCGAAGCCGTCGCTGGCACGGTGCTGAGCGGGCGGGTGCGCGACGCCGGGGAGCTGGCCGCCCACCTGGCCCGGGCGGACGTGTTCCTGGCCGCCCACGACGCCGCCCTGGCCGATCTCCGGGCCCGCGGCCCCGGCGGGCGGGAGTTCCTGGGGCACTACGCGCACACCTTCGTCGACGCCCACCGCAGCTGGTTCGACCCCCGGGCGCTGACCGCCGAGCCGTACGGGGATCACCTCCCGGCCATCAACGCTCCCGCATCCTCGCGCGGCACCCGCTACGGACAGGATCAGGCCCGCGCGCTGCTCGGGCTGGTGGGCTACCAGCGCCGGACCGGGGATCCCGCCATGGTCGACACGATCTGGGGCCTGGCCGAGGCCAGCATGGAGGCGATGACTCCGTCGGGGGCGGTGTTCAGGCGCCGCTTCGACGAGATGCTGGTGGCCGACGAGGTCGACCGCGACACCGGCCGCGCCGACGTTTTCATCGACAACGGGGGCGTGGCGGTGAGCTTCAATCACCGGCGGCTGGTCGTGGGCAGCGCGGCGCCGCGCGCGCCGGGCGCCACCTGGGGCGCGTTTTCACTGGTGCTGGACGGAGCCGAGGAGAGCGTGGACAGCGAGGACTACGGCTTCGCCGTCGACGCGGCCTCGATCCCGGAGACCGTGCGGGGCGATCGGGAGTCCCTGGCGGTGGCGCGGCTGTTCGACCGGCGGGACGGGACCTTGCGGGTGCGCGAGACGGTCACCCTGGCGCGGGGCCTGCCGGCGGCGCGCGTGCGCAACGAGATCGAGAACCGCGGCGACACCCCGCGGGTGCTCGACGAGGTGCGGATGACCATCGGCGATTTCCTCGATCACGGCGACGGTCCTGCCGAGGCGTCCCGGAACCGCTACGGCCTGAGCGCGCTGGTGGAGGGGGTACGCCAGCCGGTGGGGCTGTGGATGGAGGGGATGCGCGAGCCGCTGTGGGGCGACAGCTTCGCGCCCGGCTGGGTGGACCTCAGCGCGGTCTACCACCAGCACCGGCCGCGCTTCGTCGTGGTCTACGCCCACGGCAAGGCCCAGGTCTATTACCTGCCGGAGCCGGCGGACCAGCTGCTCGCGCAGAACGTCGCCACCGGATCGGAAAGCGTGGACGGCTATCGGGGCTGGACGGCGCTGCAGGTCCGCTACCGGGTCGCTCGCCCGCTGGCTCCCGGCGCCACCCACGTCGGTCCACCCGTCTACAGCTACCTGATGCGAGCCCCGCTCCACTCTGCCGACGCCGACACGGTGCCCGACGTCTTGCAGAGCCTGGCGCCGTTGTGGACCGACCTGCTGCAGGCGCCCCACCACCACCGGCTGCTGCACACCACGCTCGAGCCCGACGACGCCTCCATCGCCCTGCAGGCCGGCTGGATGGCCGCGGCCGATCGGCTGGCCGAGCTGGCAGCGGCGGCCCCCGATCCGGACCGGCGTCGTGAGCTCGAGCGGCGCGCGCGCCTGATCCGCGAGAACGCCCTGCGGGGGGCCGAGGACAGCTTGACCACCGCGACCGCGCAGCGCGGGCGCTCGGATCTGCTGCCCGGCTATGCAACCGGCAGCAACCACGGCTTTCACGTGCTGGTGTTCGACTGGGCCTACCGGATGACCGGTGACACCCGCTTCCGCACGGCGCTGCTCGCGCTGGCCGATCAGATCGCCGCGCCCGCGGCGCGCGGCGGCCTGCAGGTGGCGGACCCGGACAAGCCCAACTTCGGCGGCTACCTGCTGCCCGAGCGGGCCGGGGCCCAGGGCGCCAGCGACCTCGAGGACCAGGGCATCAAGCTGTGGGCCCTGCGCGTGGCCTACCAGCGCACCCGGGACCCGCGTTATCGCCGCTCGGCCGAGCTGTTCATCGACCACTGGATCAAGATCGCCGCCGAGGACCACCGGTACTTCGGCATCACGCGGTTGTTCGATCGCTATACCGAGACCGGACCCGAGCAGCAGATGACCCCCCTGGGGCAGAGCAGCCTGCTCATCGGGCTGGCGGCCTGGGCCGATCTGCACCCGCCGGCCGCGCGCCTGCGCGCCGAAGGCCTGACCTACTTTACCGGGCCCCGGCCGGTCGACCCGGTTGGAATCACCGGCGTCCTCGACGGGGGCCCCCTCCCGGGATCGAACCGGATCGACTTTGGCACCAGCGCCGATGTGGGCGGTACGTTCTTGCTCGCGCTGACCTTCGACCCCGCCTGGCTGATCGGCCGCTGGCCGGCTTCTCCAGCCCGGCGGCAGCGCACCCGCGTGTCCGCCGTGGAGTCGACGAAGGGATGAGGGCGCGCGGGTGGCTCTCGATCGCGGCCGCGCTCCTGCTGGGGCCGGCCGCCGTGGCTCCGGCGGCCCGGGCGGCGCCGGATCCGGGTGCGATCCGCGCGCTCGACGATCTGCGCGCGCGTTACGAAGTCCCGCTGTTCCGGGGCCTGACGCGCCTGCGCGGCGGCGCCGGCGCTGGCGCTGTCGGTGTCCTGGGCGACAACACCGACGGGGCCGGCCGGTCGTGGACCAAGTGCACCAACCTGGGGCTGGATCTGCTGGCCACCCTGGTGGGCGAGGAGCGGGGGCTGCTGACCGCGGCCGAGGCGCGTGGACACGTGCGCGAGGTCCTGGAGGTCCTCGCCGGGCTGCGCACGTACCACGGGATCTTCCCGGAGATCATCCTGATCGACGGCGGGCCGCGCGCGGAGGTCAAGCACGGCCGCATCCGCTACTCGTCGATCGACTCGGCCTGGGTCACGGTGGCGCTGTCCCTGGTGCAGGCCCGCTACCGGGACGACGCCGACCTGGCCGCCCGCGCCGACGTCCTGCTGTCGCTGCAGGACTACGGCGTGTTCGTCGGCGCCGACGGGCTGCTGGGAGGCGGTTTCTGGCTGGACGCCGGCAGCTACGAGATCGCCGAGCGCTTCGCTTTCTCGTACGGCGATCGAAACAGCGAGGCGCGGCCGCTGGTGCTGGCGCTGGTGGGGCTGGGCAAGCTGCCCGCCTCGGCGTTCGACAACATGCGCTCGACCTGGATCTTGAAAGAATCGGTGCCGATCCTCCGGGGCTGGCAATGGAGCGCGTTCGTGGAGATGACCGGCGCGCTCTGGCTCGACGAGATGGCGCTGGCCCCGCTGTCGCTCGGGCGGAGCCACCGCGGCTACCTCGAGGCCACCCTGCGCGTCGCCCGCCGTCTCCGCCACAAGGTCTGGGGATACGCGCCGGCCTGCGATCCGGGGGGCGGCTACCGCGAATACGGCCTCGAGCGGGCCGAGCTGGTCTCGCCCTACGCCGGCGCGCTGCTGGCCCTCACCGGCGACCCGCGCGCGGTCACCAACCTCGCCCGCATCCTGCGCCGGATGCCTCTCGACGGGGATCCGCTTCCCGACGGCCTCGACCCGAAGAGCGGGCGGGTGGCTTGCCCGGTGGCGCGCACCCTGGACCAGGGCCTGCTGTTCCTCGCGCTCGATGCCGACACCCTGCGGGCGCTGGCCCGGCAAACGACCTGGTACGCGTACGCCGAGCAGCGCACCCGCGAGCTCGACCAGAGCAGTCAGCCCCCGGACCACCTCGGGGCGGCCACACCTGCTCCCGGGTCGTCCGGGACCTTCGCGCGGGCGTCCGTGGACCCCTCGACCGCGAGCACGCCGATGGCCGTCCGCCTGTCCGGTGTGCTGGCGGACGTGCGTCGGTCCCAAGCAGCCGCCGGTGGGACGCTGGATCTGGCGCGCGGCGAGCGACGGCTGGCGGCGGCGAGCGCCCGCCGGGCCTGGGCGGACTTTCTTCCCGACCTGGGCCTGACCCTCCGTCATCCTCTCGGTCCTTCGCGCGACGATCCCCCCTGGCGCCTGGTCTTGCAGGGGCAGGCGGCGGTCTCGCTGGACCGCTGGTGGACCGCGCGCGCCGCCGCCGAGGGCAGGGCGGCCGCGGAGGCCTCCGT
>JBKPRZ010000148.1:0-10407 GCA_046734815.1 Myxococcota bacterium
GGTCTCGACCGTCCCGGCGGCCTCGACCGTGCCCCAGGCCCCGCCCCCGCGTCCGGCGAGTCCGCCGCCGGGGACGCCGGCTCGTCCGGCCGCGCGCAGCCTGTCCGCGCCGGACCTGCCCCGCACCTTCATCAGTGAAGACGGCGAGCGCATGGCTCGCATGTGCCAGAAGGTGGAAGCCGAGGCGGTCGCGCGGGCCGGGGTGGGCGCCTCCTTCGCCCAGGGGATCACCGCGGCCCTGCGGCGCCGGATGCGGCCCAACAGCCCGATCTTCCCGGCGGCGATGTATTACTTCATCGCGCGCGAGTCGGCGCTGGGGCACGACCGCAACACCGCCGCCGCCAACCTCGCCGGCGCGCAGAGCAACGGCAGCCTGCAGGCGGCCAAGGACCTCACCCCGGGCACGGTGCCCTAACCCGCGCCCTGGCCCAACGGGCGCAGCACGGCGTCCAGGCTCTCGGCCAGCACCGCGGCCATTCCTTCCAGATCGGCGGCCGAGGTGTTCAGCGGGGGAAACAGGTACATGGTGTCGCCCAGGGGGCGCAGCAGGGCGCCCCGCCGCAGCCCCTGCGCGTAGACCTGGTAGCCGGTGCGGCGGCGAGGATCCAGCGGCGTGCCGTCGGGCGCGGCGAGATCGACAGCAGCGACCAGACCGGCGGTGCGTGGGTTGCGCAGGAAGGGGCGATCCTGGCACAGCGCCGCGAGCGCCCGGCGCAGGACCGCCGCACCCGCCGCCACCTGGCCCAGCAGGTCCTCGCGCGCGTAGGCGTCCAGCGCGGCAAGGGCGGTGGCCACGCCCAGGGCGTTGCCGGTGTAAGTGTTCGAGTGCAGGAACGCGCGCCGCTCGAAGTAGTCGGCGTCGAACAGGTCGTAGATGGAGTCGCGGGTGAGCACCGCGGACAGGGGCAAAAAGCCCGCGGTGAGCCCCTTGGACAGCACCACGAAGTCGGCGGTGGCGTCGGGGGCCAGCCGACCGGCCAGCGGCGCGCCCAGCCGGCCCATGCCCGCGGCGATCTCGTCGGCGATGAGGTACACGTCGTGCGCTCGGGCCCAGGTCGCCAGGCGGGTGAGCAGGGCCGGGCTGTAAAGGCGCATGTTCCCCGCCGCCTGCAGCACCGGCTCGTAGATCACGGCCGCCAGCTGGTCGGCCAGCGGGTCCAGACGGGCCAGCAGCCGGGACCATTCCGGCTCGGGGTCCATCCAGGCCGGATCGTCGGGTCCGCGGCGGTAGGGCAGGGGGGCCAGCTTCTCGACCGGAAAGGTGAGGGCGGCGAAGGACTCGCCGTAAAGCCCCAGGTCGCCGACCGAGAGCGCCCCCACTGTCTCGCCGTGGTAGCCGTTGGCCAGCGCGGCGAACCGGGTGCGGCCGCGGCCGGCCGACCCGCGCTGGGCCTGGGCCTGCAGCGCCATCTTCAGCGCGATCTCGACGCCGGTGGATCCGTTGTCGGCCAGGAACACGCGGCCGTAGGGACCGGGGCGGCGGCCCGCCGGCGCGTCGGAGCGGTAGCTCTCGGGCGGATGGCCGTTGGCGAAGGCCAGGAGGCGCTCGCACAGCGAGACCAGCGGGCGGTGGGTGAGGCCCGCCACGATGACATGCTCGAAGCGGTCGATCTGGTCGTGCAGGGCCGCGCGCAGGCCCGCGTGGCCGTGGCCCAGCGACTTGCACCACCAGCTGGAGATGGCGTCGTAGATCTCGCGCCCGTCGGCCAGCCGCAGCCGGCAACCCTGCGCGCCCACCACCTCCAGCGGCGGCAGGTCGCGGTAGTCGCGCATCTGGCTGCAGGGGTGCCAGAACACCTGCAGGTCGCGCGCGATCAGGTCGGCGCCGTCAGAACCCGATCTGGACACCCGCGTTGATCTCGCCCATCAGCCCCACCTTCCACCCCGCCGCCAGCACCCGGCCCTCGGCCAGCGCCAGGAAGTGATCGCTGAAATTGAAGGCCAGCCCGGCCCCCAGACCGGCCAGCAGGGGCCCGGTGACCACCGTGTCGCTGGTGACCAGCCCCAGTTGCCGCGCGGCCTCGACCTTCATGCGCACCGCCGAGCCAGCCCCCAGCGTCGCGCTGGTCATCAGTTGCAGGTCGCCCAGATCGATCAGCGCCATCTGTACGCGCGCCATCACCGCGTGCGCGCTCCGGGGCGGCGAACCCAGCGCTTCGGCGTCGCCCGAGCCGCTGGGCGGGATGTACTGGTGCCGGGTCTGCAAGGACAGCGAGAGGCGCTCGCCGACCTGCCAGCCGATCTCCGGGAGCAGCTGACCGAGCCCCATCGGGGACACGCCCGCGGTGACCGAGCGGGCGGGGTGACGTTCCAGCGGCAGCTTGCCGTGCCAGGCGCGGCCCGATCCCGCGGCCACGCCCACCCAGAAGCTGCCCGCGGCCCGCCGTCGCAGCTGGGCGCGCTCTTCGGAGGCGCGCTGCTCGCGGCCACGCAGCTCGACCGGCGCGGTCTCGTCGTGGTCGGCGTCGCGCGCATCGGTGGTGGCGCGCAGGACCGCCAGCGCGCCCACGCCCACCGGGGACGCGCCTCGCCGGAGCACGATGACGTTGGGCGACTCGCTCTTTCCGTTCCGCACTGACACTTCGTTGGTCTCGCCCTGGGCCTCGAAGTAAAACTGCAAGCTGCGGCCAGCGACCTGGCTGGCCGGGATCAGGGCGCTGTACCAGCCCTTCGTGCTCCGCTGCATGACCAGCGGGACGTAGGTCTCGCCCGAGGCGCGGTAATAGGCCACCACGCGGCTCACGCGGATCTCGGGCTGGGTCAGGCAGCGCAGACTCACTGGCTGACCGGGCGGCCCCTCGATCGGGATCGGGCAATAGAGCGGCTGGGGGATGTTTGCCGGGACGTCGGGCTCGTCCTCCTTCGGGTAGGCCAGCGGCACCTTGTCGGTCTGCGGGCTGGCTTCCTTGATCTTGGGGCTGGACGCGCCGCCGGCCGCTGCTGCCTCGCTGGCCGCCAGCGGCACCGGCGTTGCCGACGCGGACAGCCCCGCACGGGCCAGCTGCAGGTCCGCCTCCAGCGCCGGCGTCGACAGCTTGGGTGTCAGCTTGATGTCGGGCTTCAGCTTCAGCGCCTGGGTGAACGCCGCCAGCCCCTCGTCGTGCTGGTTCAATCCGGTGATCGAGACGATGCCCAGGTGGATGTACGTCCGGGCGGTCATCAGGTGCGTCTCGAGCTTGGCGGCCCGGGCGGCCGCCAGCGCATCCATCAACATCTTGCGGGCGGTCTGGTGATGGCCGGCGGCGTGCGCGGCCAGCGCCTTCTTGTTGAGGTCCACCATGCGCCGGAGGGTCTGCTCCTCACTGGCGGCGTGCGCTTCGGACAGGAATCGGCCGCTGGCCGTCGACACGACGGTCAGCACCAGCAGGGCGCGGGCGAAAACGCGGAGAGCGAGCCGGAGGTTACCCACGGCGTCGGGATCCTAGTCAGGACCGTCTGTTTTTCCAGCGCCATCACCGGGTGGCGGTCGTTTCGCCATGCGCTGTAAAACGTTCTTGACCCGCGGATTCAACCGGCAGCGTCCGGCCAGTCGGCGGGATCGAACACGCTGGGAACCCTGGCGACGCGGTCGAGCGAGAAACTGGGCAGCAGATCCGCCGGTCGCATCACCAGGCCCGGAGGACAGAGGCCGGCGCTGGCCGCCAGAGCGCCCACCACCCGATCGGCCGCCACCCCTCGCCCGCGCAGGTCCGCCACCGCCAGTGGCCGGGTGCGTTTGGCGAGCTTCTCGCCGCCCGGTGCGAGCAGCAGCGGGACGTGGGCGAAGCTGGGCGGAGGCAGCCCCAGCGCCTGGTAAATGGCCAGCTGGCGCGGGGTCGAGGACAGCAGATCGTCGCCGCGCACCACCTCGGTGATGCCCATGGCCGCGTCGTCGACCACCACCGCCAGCTGGTAGGCCGCCCCGCCGTCGGAGCGGCGGATGACGAAGTCGTCCAGGCCCGCCTCGCCCAGCGGATCGACCGCGCCGTGCTGGCGATCGGAAAAGGTGATCCGTGCGCCGCGCCCGCGGAAGCGCACCGTGGGCGCGCGGCCCTGGCCGGCGGCCTTGCGCCGCACCGTCTCGGCGTCCAGGTCGGCGCAGGTGCCGGGGTAGCGGGGCCCCTCCTCGCCGTGCGGAGCGGTGGCCGCGCGAGCCACGTCGGCGCGGGAGCAGGCGCAGAAGAAGGCCGCTCCCGCCGCCAGCAGCCGATCGGTGGTCTGGTCGTAAAGAGGCGTGCGCTCGCTCTGGCGGTAGGGGGCATGGGGGCCGCCGCAATCCGGCCCCTCGTCCCAGTCGAGTCCCAGCCAGCGCAGATCGTCCAGCAGGGCCGCCTCCGCTCCGGGCACCAGGCGGCTGCGGTCCAGGTCCTCCACCCGCAACACCATCCGCCCACCAGCCGAGCGGGCGCTGAGCCAGGCCAGCAAGGCCGTGCGCAGGTTTCCGAGGTGCATGGCCCCGGTGGGGCTGGGGGCAAAGCGACCGCTGCAGGGCATGAGAGAAGGGATTGATCATGATTGTGCCGGCAGAGGAAGGTAAAACGCCACCGTGAGCGAACCGGCCCTGTCCGCGGATGCCTTCATCGATGTCGCCGCCGAGGCCGAGGTGCCGGAGGCGGTCATGAAGGGCTTCGACGTGGAGGGAGAGCGGGTGCTGGTGGCGCGGGTGGCGGGGCGGTTGCTGGCGGTGGGGGGGCTGTGCTCGCACCAGGTGGCTTTTCTGGAGGACGGGCAGCTGGAAGGAACCCAGGTCAGCTGCCCGCGCCACGGGGCCTGCTTCGATCTCGAGACCGGCGAGCCGCTGTCGGCTCCGGCTGATTTCCCGGTGCCGGTCTACGCCGTCCGGACGCGCGCCGGGAGGATCCTCGTGTCGCGCGCGCCGGTGAGGAAGGGCGACGGTCACGCCCGGTAGGCGTGCTGACGCCAGGAGCCGCCAGACTCGACCTGGGTGGACATGCTCCCGCGGGCCGTCCCCTCCGCCCACTGCTTCATGCTGATGGGGGCCGCTTCGGGGGCGCGGGGACTCACGTGAGCGGTGGTGGGCCGCCCGTCAGACGCCGAGGGCTGCCGCCAGGAGCCGCCCCTGTTGCCTGCGGGCGCCACCATTCCACGAGCCATCTCCGTCCACCGGTCCATGGGCCTGGGAGTCCGGTGAGTTTCGCTGCCGCCGGTGGTTTCCACCGGGTAGATGCGACGAACGGGCTGCGGCGGGGTCGTCTCCGGTCGCGGCGGGCGGGACTGGTGCGCGCCGGAGGCCTTGCCGTCCAGGACGCCGTCCTTCATGTCCTCGCGGAAGGCGCGGCGGCCCTTCTCGGTGTCGAGGTCGTAGTGCTTGCCGTTCACCGTGACGACGTTGGTGGCCCGGTTGTAGTCGACGCCGTAGCCCTCCATGGCCTCCTCGAGCGCGCGGCGGCCCTCCTCGGTCGTGGTGTCGAAGCTGCGACCGTCGTAGACGATGTTGCTGGGGTCGTCGCCCCACTGGCCGTCCATCAGGCCGTCCTCGGCGTCTTTCATGAAGCCACGGCGGCCCTTCTCGGTGTCCAGGTCGTAGGTCTCGTCGCCGCAACGGACCTGGTTGGTGGCGGTGTCGTAGTCGATGCCCTCCTCGGCCAGGCGCGCCTTGAGGGCGTCGCGGCCCTCCTCGGTGTTCAGGTCGTAGCTCTCACCGTCGTAGTCGACGACGTTCGCCTTGTGCGAGCCGCTGGCCGGGTGGGTGGGGGTCACGGGCGTGGCGGGCGCGGGGCGGCCGCCGTGGCCGCAGCGATCCCCGCGCACGGGGTGATCTTCGACCGGCTGGGCGGCGGCGGGACGGCGACCCTGGGTCACCGGCATGGGCTGGAAGGGGTCGTTCTGATGGGACGACGGCCTGGATCCATCGACACCGTCCTCGGGCCGCTGGCCAATGTTCCCGTCGATCTTGCCGTCAGCGCTGTCGCGAAGCAGGGACTGCAGGCCCTGGGGCGTGGTGATGTCGTAGGCCTTGTCGCCGACCAGGACCTTGCCGCCCTGGGAGAACGTCACGCCCTGGAATCCGTTGTGCTCGGCCTTGCCGTCGAGCTTGCCGTCCTCGAGGTCGGCCAGGAAGTCGCGGAAGTCGGCCTGGTTCTGCAGGTTGTAGGTGCGGTCCCCGGCGGGGATGGCGGTGAGGTGGGTCCAGGCGTTGGCCCGGTCCCTCTGATCAGAGGCCCTGTGGCCCCAGAGGTTGGCGAACATCTGCCCCTCGTGGGTGCGCATGTCGTTGGGCTGGCCGAAGATCTCGCTGCCGTCGGCGATCAACGTGGCCTTCGGACCGAAGCTGAAGTCGGGGATTCCGAGTGAAGCGTTGAAGTCGGGAAGTCCAAGTGAAACGTTGCCCATGTTCGTCCTCGCGGTTCGGGTTTCCTCGGACCCCGTATGGGCCGAGACGAACCAGCAAGTCAGCAAGGCACGTGCCGTCCGTAAGTACGTGAATTTCCGGGCCCTTGGCGCGCGCGCCACCCGACGGCACCGTCGTCGGCGGTCGTTCGACAGTCGGCCCGACGGTCGTTTGGGCCGGCTAGGCCACGCCCTTGCCCGGGTTCATGATGCCGCGCGGGTCCAGCGCCGCCTTGATCCGGCGCATCAGCGCGATCTCCAGCGGGCTCTTGTAGCGGCGGATCTCCTCCCGCTTGGCCACGCCGATGCCGTGCTCGGCGCTGATCGAGCCGCCCAGCTGCGCGGTGATGTCGTGGACCAGCTGGTGGACCTCGTCGTCGCGGGCCATGAAGGCCTTCGGGTCCGCGCCGGCGGGCTGGCTGAAGTTGAAGTGCAGGTTGCCGTCGCCGACGTGCCCGAAGGGCACCGGACGGATGCCGGGGACCGCGGCCGTGACCGCCTCGGTCACACGCTCGACCAGCTCGGGGATGCGCGAGACCGGCACCGCGATGTCGTGTTTCATGCTCGCGCCCTCGGACTTCTGCGATTCGGAGATGCCCTCGCGCAGCCGCCACAGCGCCGCCCCCTGCGCCGGCGTCGAGGCCAGCACGGCGTCGCCGATCAGCTGGGCCGAGGCCGCGTCGGCCAGCGCCTGCTCCGCGGTGCCGCGGGCGCAGGTGAGGTCGAACAGCACGTACCAGGGGGCAGGCTGGTTCAGTGGATCGGTGGTGCCGGGGAGGTGGCGGGTGACGAACTCGAGCGCCCGGCGGCAGATCAGCTCGAAGGCCAGGACGCTGTCGTGAGTGGCCTGGCGGACCAGCGACAGCAACCCCACCGCCGCCTGCACGCTGGGGACCGCGGCGAACACCGTCTCGACCTGGCGGTGGCGCGGGAACAGCTTGAGGACCGCGGCGGTGATGATCCCCAGGGTGCCTTCCGCCCCCAGGAAGAGGTGCTTGAGGTCGTAGCCGGTGTTGTCCTTGCGCAGGGCCCGCAGGCCGTTCCACAGCTCACCCTCGGGCGTGACCACCTCCAGACCCAAAACCAGCTCGCGTGCGTTGCCGTAGCGGAGCACGTGCACGCCCCCCGCGTTGGTCGACAGGTTGCCCCCGATCTGGCAGCTGCCCTCGGCGGCCAGGCTCAGGGGGAACAGCCGTTCGTGGGCGGCGGCGGCCTCCTGGACCGACACCAGGGTGCAGCCGGCCTCGACGGTGATGGTGTTGTCGATCGGATCGACCGCCCGCACGCGCTTCATGCGGCCCAGGTTGATCAGCACCTGCGAGCCGTCGAGGCTGGGGATCTGGCCGCCGACCAGGCCGGTGTTGCCTCCCTGCGGGACCACTCCCACCTCCGCCTCGGCGCAGACCCGCACGATGGCCGCCACGTCCTCGGCGCGCGCCGGTCGCAGCAGCAGCGGGGTCTTTCCCACGTAACGGTTGCGCCACTCGCGCAGCTGCGGCGCCAGATCGGTCGGGTCGTCGGTCCAGCCGCCGGGTCCGACGATGGCCTTGAGGCGTTCGAGGGTAGAAGGCTCCGGCGGTCGTGGCATAGTCCGTGACTCCATAGCATAGCCGCCGCGCGCGATGATCCACGTGACCTACTCGAACCGCACCGAGGAGCTGCTGGCGGCTCTGGCGGCTGTGGTGCGGCAGGAGCGCGAGCGGCTGGGTCCCTGGTCGCCGGTGCAGCTGGTGGTGCCCAACCGGAACGTCGAGACCTACCTGAAGCTGGGCCTGGCGCAGCGGCTGGGCATCGCCGCGAACTTGCGGGTCTCCTTCCTGCGCGGACTGCTGGCCGAGCTGGCCGAACGGCTGGTGCCGGAGGGCCGCCTGGTGGACGCCGCCTGCACCGAGGGTCACCTGCTGGCGCTGTTTCACGACCAGGACCTCCTCGCCGATCCCGCGCTGCAGCCGGTGCGCGAGTACCTGCTGGGCGCGGGCCCGCGACCGGAGGTGATCGATCGCCGCCGCTGCCAGCTGACGGCCGAGCTGGCGCGGCTGTTCGACGAATATGCCGCCTCCCGCCCGGAGATGCTGCGCACCTGGCGCGAGCGGTCGGTGCTGGGCGATCACCCCACCCTGGCCGCGCTGGAGAGCTGGCAGCGCCGGCTGTGGCTGGAGGTGTTCGGGCCCGACGGACGCGTGCAGCGTTCGCGAGAGGCGGATCCGCGGCGACAGTTCCTCTCCCTGGCCGACGTCATCCGGGTGCTGGAGGAGGGGACCTTTCCGGCCGGGACGCTGCCCGAAGGCGCGGTCCACGTCTTCGGCATCTCGTACATCGCCCGCAGCTTCCACGCCGCGCTGGCGGCGCTGGCCCGGCGGACGGAGGTGCGGGTCTACACGCTGAACCCATGCCGCGAGTTCTGGGAGGACGTCGAGACGGCCACCGAGCTGCGCCGGCGGCTCAAGCGTCAGGGCCGCGAGGCGCTGCTGCCCACCCGGACCGAGGCGCGCCAGCCCACGCTCGCCTTCGGCGACGATCCCTTCGAGCTGCAGAGCGAGCGCGAGAATCTGCCGCTGCGGCTGTGGGGCCGGCCGGGCCGCGAGAACGTGCGCCTGCTCAACCAGGTGGCGGCGGGAGATTTCGAGGGGCGGTTCGTGGCCAACCGGGATGGCGACGGGGCCGACACGCTGCTGGCGCGGCTGCAGGACGACATCCTGGACCGCGCTCTGCCGGCGGCGCCCGATCCGGGGCGGCACGCCGACGGCAGCATCACCGTGATCCCCTGTCCCGGCGTGCGCCGCGAGCTGGAGGTGGTGGCGGCCGAGATCTGGCGGATGATCGCCGCCGATCCCTCCCTGCGGTTCAACGACATCGCGGTCATCGTCCCCGAGGCGGCCAGGGCCAGCTATCTGGCGCACCTGGGGGCGGTGTTCGCCGAAGCCCACCAGCTTCCTCACTCGGTGATCGATCTGCCTCTTTCGGGCGGGCAGCGCCTCGGCGAAGCGGTCGAGCTGCTGCTGGCGCTCCCCACCGGTTCCTTCACCCGGCGCGAGCTGTTGCCGCTGCTGACCCATCCGTCGCTCCTGGGTCGCTTTCCCGAGGCCGCGGCCGCCGACTGGCTGCGTCTGGCCGAGGACCTGGGCATCGTGCACGGGGCCGACCGCAGCGATCACGCGGGCACGTACATCGAACGCGATGTCCTCAACTGGGACCAGGGTCTGCGGCGCCTGGCCCTCGGGGCCTTCATGGCCGCCGGCGACGAGGAATCGCCGCTGGCGGTGGGTGACCAGGCCTACTTGCCGCTGCCCCGCGCCTCCGACGAGCTGAAGAGCGGCCTCGGCTTCGCCCTGCTGGCCCGTTCGCTGATCGAGGACGCCCGCTTCGCCGCCGGGGTCACCGGTCCGCGGCTGCGACCGCTGGCCCAGTGGCTCGAGCTGGCGCGCGGCCTGCTGACCGGCTACCTGATGCCGGCCGACGCGGACGAGGAGGCGCTGCTGGCGCGTTGCCTGGCCGAGATCGACGCGCTGGAGGAGCTGCCCCTGGCCGACACCGCCATCTCGTATGTGGTGGCCGCGGACCTGATCGCGCGGGCGCTGCGGACCGTGGGTGGGTCGCGCGGGCAATACCTGGCCCAGGGTGTGACCGTCACGTCCTTCGTGCCGATGCGGGCGATCCCCTTCCGGGTGGTGTTCGTGGTCGGGCTGGGCCAGCGTATCTTCCCTGCCGCCGACCGCCGGCCCGAGCTGGACCTGCGCGCGGCCCGCCGCCAGCTGGGCGACGTCGGCGCGCGCGAGCAGGATCTGTACATGTTCCTGGAGACGGTGCTGTCGACCCGCGAGCGGCTGGTGGTGTCGTACGTGGCACGGGACGAGCTGACCGGCGCGCCCCTGCTGCCCTCCTCGGTGATCCTCGAGCTGCGCGAGGTGCTGGCGGCCGGGTACCTGCCGCCTGCGGAGCTGGAGCGCCTGTCGGGCGAGGCGGAGCGGCCCCCGCTGCGGCGCTACGACGACGAGTCCCGGCTGGCGGCGCTGCCGCTGGCCGAGCGCGAACGGCGGGCGCGCGCGCTGGGGCGCTCGCTGCGCGAGGCGCTGCCGG
>JBKPRZ010000149.1:0-7937 GCA_046734815.1 Myxococcota bacterium
CCAGCGCGGCCGGCGCCAGCAGCGCGGGTACGAACAGCGCCAGCCGACCGAGCACGATCCCACTGTGCTGCAGCAGCGTGCGCTCGGCCCCGGCCAGGTCGCGCAGCTGATCGCGCATCTCGCCGGCCGCGGCCGTGCCCAGCCCCTGCTCCAGCTGGTACAGCAGCCCGCGCGCCGCCGGACCCAGCTCCCGCGCGGCCGGCAGCTGCAGTGGCGCCAGCAGCTCGGCCACCAGGTCGCGGGCGAAGGCCAGCAATCGGCGGCTCAGGCGGAGGCGCGCGCCCCCGCCCAGCGGGGCGGTCACCGATACCTCCGGGTGCAGGCGGTCCGTCCCGCGCACCAGCCGGCCCAGCACCCGCTCGCCGGCCACGATCCGCCCGTCGGACAGCGCCTGGAAACGCGCGTGGGGGGCGTCGATCAGCGGCTCGACCCAGCCGTCCCGCTCCAGCGCCGCCTCGAGATCCGGCCCGGGGCCGTCCCACGGTGCGGCGGCGCCCGGTACCTTGGCCGCCAGCTCGCCGGCCAGCGAGCGCAGGCCCGCCGCTTCCGGCCGCGGTCGCGCCGTCCGGCGACCGCGCGTGCCCGGCGAATCCACGAAGCGCTGGACCAGCTGGTGGTGGAGGGCGTCGCTCAGCCGGTCCTCCAGGTCGTGCGTGCGCTTCTGCCAAGCGGCCGCGTCCTCGACCCACTCGCGATGCGCGGTGATGTAGGTCCAGGTCCGGACCGCCGACATGCGCGCCAGCAGCGTGTCCAGATCGCCGTCCGGCTGCAGACGCTCGAGGTGGCTCTCGATCCAGTCGCGCTCCAGCCGCCCGTCCGGCTGGCACAGCTGCCGGTACACCGCCGCCAGCAGCTTGAAGTGATCGTCGAACGGCAGCTGGCGAAAGTCGGGTATCTGGCACACCTCCCACAGCAGCTGCACCCTGGTCCGGCTGCCGGCCAGGGCGCGCACGTCGGGAAGGCGGGCCAGGGCGGTGGCCGCGCGCAGGTCCTCGGCGTCCTCGGCCAGCCGCAGCCAGGGGGCGAACGGCCGCCGGCGCAGCGACGCCAGCAGCCCGTCCAGCGATTGCAGCTCCAGCTCGTGGTTGCGCCAGTACAGGCGCTCGTCAGGCGGGAAGCGGTGACGCTCCAGCGCGCGCACAGTCGCCGGCGGCAGCGGCGGCAGCGGCTGCAGGGTGCCAAAGCGCCCGTCGCGGGTGTGGCGGCCGGCGCGCCCGGCGATCTGGGCCAGCTCGGCGTCGTCCAGCCGGCGCGACTCGCGCCCGTCGAACTTGCTCAGCTCGGCGAACACCACGTTGTCGACGTCCAGGTTCAGGCCCATGCCGATGGCGTCGGTGGCCACCAGGGTGTCCACCTCGCCCGACTGGAACAGCGCCACCTGGGCGTTGCGCGCGCGCGGCGACAGCGCCCCGATCACCACCGCCGCCCCGCCGCGCTTGCCCCGGATGCGCTCGGCCAGCTCGTAGACCCGGGTGGCCGAGAACGCCACCACCACCGACCGCGGCGGCAGCGCCGACAGGGTCAGGCTGCCCGCGTCGCTGAGGGTGGAGAAGCGCGGCCGGCGCTCGACCACCGCCGCCGGGCACAGCCGCTCGAGCAGCGGGCGGATGGTGGCCGAGCCCAGGAACCAGGTCTCCTGCCGCCCGCGCGCGTGCAGCACCCGGTCGGTGAAGACGTGGCCGCGCTGCCGGTGGGTCGCCAGCTGCACCTCGTCGACGGCAACGAAGTCCACCTCCCGTCCCACCGGCATGGCCTCCACCGTGCACACCCAGTAGCGCGGTCGGTCGGGGATGCGTTTCTCCTCGCCGGTCACCAGCGCCACCGCCCCCTCGCCGACCCGGGCGCTGACCCGGTCGTACACCTCGCGCGCCAGCAGCCGCAGGGGCAGCCCGATCATGCCGGTGTCGTGCTCGAGCATGCGCTCGATCGCGCGATGGGTCTTGCCGGTGTTGGTGGGCCCGAGGAGCGCCCGCAGGACCGGGGGCGAGTCGCCGGGTCGCGGCGCAGGAGTCACGTCGGATTTCGGATCGAGTATAGCCTGCGAGCGCTGTTGCCTTTGCCGGCCGGGATTGAGAGAAAACCTCCTCGATGAAGCGCTCGCTGTGCCTGGCCGCCCTGTCCTGCGTGGGTCTCCTCGCCGCCGCGGCGGTGCGCGCCGCCGACGATTACGTCCCCGGACCCGATTCGAAACCGCAGCCGGGGGTGCCGAAAGGCGAGGTGCTCAAGTTCACCCTCGCCCAGTCCAGCCAGTTCCCCGGCACCCAGCGCGACTACTGGGTCTACATCCCCGCGCAGTACCGCCCCGACAAGCCTGCCTGCCTGTACGTGGGCCAGGACGGCATCCGCTTCGAGGCGCCGGCCGTGTTCGACAACCTCATCCAGAGAAAGGAGATGCCGGTGACCATCGGCGTCTTCGTGATGCCGGGAAAGATCCCCGCCGCCCGGCCGGACCAGGCGCTGGATCGCTTCAACCGCAGCTACGAATACGACACCCCCGGCGACGTCTATGCGCGTTTCCTGGCCGAGGACCTGCTGCCCGACGTCGAGAAGCGCACCGCCAGCGACGGGCGCGCCATCCGGCTGTCGAAGAACGGCAACGACCGGGCCATCGGCGGGGCCAGCAGCGGCGCCATCGCCGCCTTCACCGCCGCCTGGGAGCGCCCCGAGGAATGGACGCGGGTGTTCTCAGCCATCGGCACCTACGTGGGCCTGCGCGGGGGCGACCGCTACCCGACCCTGATCCGCAAGACCGAGCCCAAACCGATCCGGGTGTTCTTGCAGGACGGATCGAACGACAACAACAAGTACGGCGGCGACTGGTGGATGGCCAACCAGACCATGCAGCGGGCGTTGATCTTCGCCGGCTACGACGTCCAGCACGCCTGGGGCGACGGCGCCCACACGGCCAAGCAGGCCACCGCTGTCTTCCCCGATGCCATGCGCTTTCTGTGGAAGGGCTGGCCCGCGCCGGTCAAGCCCGGCAAGTCGGGCAACCAGATGCTGGACGAGCTGCTGATCCCCGGCGAGGACTGGAAGCTGGTGGGCGAGGGCTACAAGTTCACCGAGGGGGCCGCCGTCAACGCGCGCGGCGAGGTGTTCTTCAACGACGTCCCCGGCGGCAAGACCTACAAGGTGGGCCTCGACGGCAAGGTCAGCGTCTACCTCGAGAACGTCCCACGCCCCAACGGCCAGGCCTTCGGGCCGGATGGGCGGCTGTACGTGGTCAACGAATCGAAGGTGGTCGTCTACCAGGACAACAAGCACCCGCCCCAGGTGATCGCCGACGGGCTGGCCGGCAACGATCTGGTGGTGGCGGCCAACGGCAACGTGTACGCCACCAACCCGCCCGACAGCAAGAACCCCGCCGCCCCCAGCAACGTGGTCCTCATCCGCAAGAACGGCGAGAAGGTCGTCGTCGACAGCGGCCTGAAATACGCCAACGGCATCACCCTGTCGCCCGACCAGACGCTGCTGTACGTCGACGACCACCGGTCGCGCTGGGTGTACAGCTACCTGATCCAGCCCGACGGCACCCTGGCCCACAAGCAGCGCTATTACGCCCTGCACGTGTTCGAGACCAACGACGACGCCGGCGCCGACGGCATGAAGGTGGATCGGGAGGGCCGCCTGTACGTCGCCACCCGCAACGGCACCGTGCAGATCTGCGATCAGGCCGGCCGGGTCAACGCCATGATCGCGACGCCCAACCGCCGCATCTCGAACCTGGTGCTGGGGGGCAAGGACTTCGACACCCTGTTCGTCACCGCCGGCGACCGCGTCTACCGCCGCCGCCTCAAGGCCCACGGCGCGAACGCCTGGGCCGCCCCCCTCAAGCCCCCGCCTCCGAAGCTATAGGCGATCGGTCAAAATCGAGGTTGCGGGTGAGACGGGTCCCGTCCTGGGTGAACGTCTCCATGTATTCGGCGATCCGTCGCAGGGCGCTGCCCAGGTCGTGCAGGTCCAGGTTGATGTTCAGAAGATCGATGTACCAGGGCGGCTTCACCGTCGAGCCCACGTAGGTCCGCACGATCTCCCGGGCGATGGGCAAGGTCGTGATCTTCGAGTCGTCGTGCACGTCGCGGTTGCTGGCGGTCAGCAGCTTGGAATATTCCTCGCGCAGCAGGCGCTTGAAGAGGTCGCCGCTGAAGCGCTCGCCCGCCGCAACCCCGGTGTCCGCGTCCGCCTCGGTGAGGGTGGCGCCCTTGTGCAGCCACTCCCACAAGATCGATAGCCGGATCTCCCCGGTGGCCATGTCCTCCATCAGGTAGAGGACGTCGTCCTGCCCGAAGAAGTCGGCCGGTTTCAGCGCGGCCGCCTGGAAGCCCTGCCCGAAGGCGTTGCCGTACTGGAGCGCCACGCTCAGCAGGTCGCGCGCCCCCCGCACCGTGCGCGGCGCCGGCTCCAGCTGCACCAGGGCATCGGCGTCGGCGGGCGTGTGGGTCAGCGGCGGGAACGATCGGCCCAGCTGGTTGTCGGCGCCGGCCTTCTCCCAGACCGGGCGGACGATGTGCACCATCTTCCAGTGCGCCACCCACTTGCCGCTGGCGCCCTCGCGCTGCTCGCGCTCGGCGCCCGCCACCGCCCGCTTCATGCCGTTTTTCACCCCCGCCTCCGAGCCCACCGGGATGTTTGGTTCCATCCCGCCCTGCCACAGGGCGAAGCGCCCGTTGCGGTCGGGGGTGTTCACCGCCCGGCGCACCCGGTCCTCGTAGGTGCGCATGTAGCCGTAGGTCATCACCACCGCGTCGATGTTCGGGTTGATGAAGCTGGGCTCCCAGGCCATCGCGTCCGACACGCTGTTGATGTAGTCCCAGCGCCCGGTGTTGAACCCCACGAAGTGCCGCCCCAGGGCAGCCCGGATCTCCATCAGCTGGAAGGCCGCCTCCAGCTGCTCGACCAGCACGTACACCTTGATGGTCCCCACCGGCAGCGAGAGGTGATCCTCCAGCGTGCTCAGCAGCCGGTTCCACAGCGCCGCCTCCTCGGCGGTCTGGATCTTCGGCAGGTACAGCACCACCGAGGCGCCGGCGTCGCGCAGACGCTGGTGGTTGTTGACCACATACAGGACCGCGTCGACGATCGACGCCGAGAAGCCGATGCCGTCGGCCCAGCGGACGTGCCGGTCATCGAGGTGCAGCCCGCGCGCACGGAAGATGGTGGTGGTGAAGGCCAGCTGCTCGTGCGGATCCTCGATGATGGTCCGCCCCAGCAGGCCACGCGCCCACTGGTTCATCTCCCCGGCCACCTCCTCGGCCACCTTCAGGAACAGCGGATCGCGGGCGATGGCCAGCTTGAGGTTTCGCTGGTTGTCCAGGGACATGGTGCTCACCTGTCCGAGGGCGTCCTCTCCGTCGAACATCCAGCCGTCCGCGCCCGACAGCAGGGCGTAGGCGATGTTGCGCAGGCTGCGCTCGGTGGGGGCCCCGGGTCGGGTGGCGGGCCCGGTCCCCTGCACCCACTGGCGCTGCAGATCGGCCGGGATCTCGCTGCCGGCGAAATGGCCTTCGCGCGCCTCCTGCACCGTGATCTCGGTACCCCCGATCACAGCCTGGGGATCGAGGAAGCCGATGCGCTGGCGGTCGCGTGCGCGGGCGGCCCGCCGCTGGATCCGGGCGGTCATCAGGGTGCGCCGGGTCTCGTCCAGCGGAGCCAGCGCGGCCAGCGCCTCCATCACCTCGGGCGTGTAGATGTCCGGATAGGCGCGCTGGAGCCCGGGTCGGACCTCCAGCGCGAAGGTCTCGCCCAGCTTGCCGCGCTCGTGACTGCTGCTGCCAGTGCTACCCATGGCGGGCGGCAGTTTATCCCAACGCCTTCACCGCCGCTGCTGCACCGACATTGCCGGCGGGCAAAGCTTCCGATAACATCGCCACACCAAACGTATCTTCGGGGCGTGAAAGGAGACTCCATATGCGCGCTTGTTCCTCCGTGTTGTATCGAGGCTTGTTGTTGGTCGTGATGGGTGCCGCGGTGGCCGCTTGTGACACGGGCGAGGAGCCGGGCACTGACGGCTCGGCCGGCAGCGGCGGCACCGGCGGCAGCGGTGGCACCGGCGGAAAGGCCCCTGATGCGGGCGGCACCCCTGACGGATCCTCGGGCGGCACCGCCTACAAGTGGATCGCCATCTTCGACGACGATCTGTCGCCGGTGTGCACCGGCAGCGGCCCCGGGGCGGACATCGATTCCGTGGATCTGTTCCGGGGCGGCGCGGATGTCATTGGCGTCGGGCTGAAGACCTCCCCCATGTTCGTCGCCACGCCGCCCGGCGGGCCGACGAACGTCCCCTGCAACATGTGCGGCTCGGGGACCTGCAAATATTCAGGCACCGCCGCCGCCGAACGCGCGGGCGGTATCCAGGACGGCCAGGTGTTTCAATCGATGGAGGACCTCGGTTACATCTCGCTGAACGCGGGGATGCTCTGGATCCAGATCGGCCAGGCCAACGGCAACGGTCCCGCCCAGGACATCAAGTCGGGTGACAAGATCACCGTGCACGAGGTCGACAAGACCTACATCGAGGACGGTAGCGCCTTCGCCGGCTGCCTGTGCGCACCCGAGAAGTACACCGTGTACGCCTACCAGCAGATGGGCCAGGTGGCCGGGCGCGTGCAGCTGAAGCCGGTGAAATATCGCGAGAAGAACACCGACTGCGGGGCCGTGACGCCAGCGGCGAGCGAGACCAAGGGCTGCGGGACCACCGACTTCACCGTTCCCTAGCCGCCCACGTCCTCGCGGCGCACGCCGGGGAACTCCAGGATCAGATCGGGGCCGAAGGCCCGGGCCGGCGTCTGGAAGCCGGGCCGGGCCGCGCCGGCGAGGACCTTCTCCGCCAGCGCGACCGCGGTCAGCCGGGTCAGCTCGTAACCCTCGGGGGTCTCCATCCGGCTGACGGCGGTGTGCCCGCCCGCATCTCGCACCTCGCCCCACAGCAGGCTGTGTCCGGCCTTCCGCTTTTCCTCGGACGGCCCCGGCGCCCCGGCGCGGATGCGGGCGGCGGCGAAGCGCTGGATGGGGCCGGCCTGCAGCAGCGGCCCCAGCACGCGGGTCAGCCGGGTGATCACCCGGGTGGCTCGGGGCACGGCGATGAACACCTCGATGTCGGGGATGCCGGTGGTGACCCCGGCGGTGAAGATGTCGCCCCAGGGGATGGCGATGGTGCGGGTGGGCCCGCGCCCGAAGTCGACGGTGAGGCTGGCGTGGGCGATCGGCACCGGCGTGAGCACGCCGCCCCGCCGGACCAGCCCGCCCCGGCCAACCGCCTGCAGGGTGGTCAGCGCCGTCCCGCGTGACAGCCCGCCGCCCGGCCGGAAGGCCAGCCGCAACCGCGTGGCCCCCGGCATCCGCCGCGCCAGGTGGGCGGCCAGGCAGTCCGAGGGCACCACATCGAACCCCACCCCCGGCAGCAACATCACCCCGGCCGCCTGCGCCTCGGCGTCCCGGGCGAACAGCGCCGCGAACACCTCCACCTCGCCGGTGATGTCCAGGTAGTGCGCGCCCGCCCGCAAGCAGGCGTCGGTCAGCGGGCGCACCGTCTTCGAGAACGGCCCCGCGCAGTTGAGCAGGACGGTGGTGCCGGCCAGGCCACGATCCACCTCTGAAGGGTCGTCCAGCGCGAAGGTCCGCGCCACCAGCCCCAGCTCGCGGGCCAGCGCCGTCACGGCATCGGCCCGGCGCGCGGCCAGGACCGGCCGCAACCCGCGCTCGACCGCCCGCCGCGCGATCAGCTCGCCGGAATATCCCGTGGCCCCGTAGATGAGGAGTCCCATGTGCGGTCTCCCACGTTAGTCGGGGACCTGGGCCCAGCCGAGCGGAAAAAAAACGAAGCAAGCGAACGCCCGCGGGTATGGAGTCAGTGAACAACCGTGGAGACGAAGCGATGACCCAGCTCGGCGCCTTTTTCCGAACCGCGTGGGCCCTGACCCTGGCTCTGGCCGTGGGCT
>JBKPRZ010000150.1:0-22760 GCA_046734815.1 Myxococcota bacterium
GCCTGAGGGAGCTACGGGCACTCTGCGAGCTGAGCAGCCACCTGCAGCGCGCCGGGCGGAGCGGGTCCGGACCGCCTCGCTAACCGCGGAACCTCGCCGGGGCCCTCCAGACCGAGTTGGATAGCGGATCTCCTTCGAAGCGCGCGTTCTTCATTCTTTCATCGCCCGGCGGGTGAGGGTCACCGTGCGTTGCTGGGCGCCTGATTGCAGAGTGAGGGTCACCTCGCTGCCGGGTTTGCCCTTGAGCAGGTAGCTGCGGCCGCCCTGGCTGACGTGGGCGAGGGGCTTGCCGTCGACGGCCAGCAGACGATCGCCTGGGCGGACGCCGGCCGACTCCGCGGGCATGCCCGGGAAGACCTGGGTCACCACCGGGGTGCCGTCCTTGACGTCGTAGCCGACGCCGAGGAGCCCCGGTGGGCCACCCTCGAGCTTGCGGGCCAGGTCGCCCTTCAGGAAGCGAAGGGTGCCGACGTCGACGGAGGTCGCGCCCCGGGGCACAGCAATCGGCTCGGGCTCGACCGCATAGTCGGCTGCCTCGAAGCCGAAGGTCAGAGTGAGTTGTTCGAAGACGATGACGTCGTCGAGGGCGAACGTGCCGTCCGGGTTGCTCGCCACGCCGCCCTCGACGCCGCCGGCCCGTACCTGCACCCCGGCCAGGGGCCGGTCGCTCTCGTCGTCCACCAGCCGGCCGTGGACCCGGATACCGGGCTCGATGGCGATGTGCAGATTGCGTTCCTGCTGGCCGGCGGCGAGGCTCACGCGCAGGCGCCCGGAGTGCTTGTCGCGCGCGACGGCGCGGAGCTCGTACGAGCCGGGTGGGAGCGCCCGCAGCGCGAAGGCGCCCTGTGGATCATGGATGGTGGTGTTCATGACGCGCGAGCTGCCGGCCTGGCGGCCGCTGGGCAGCGGCCGCGCCCACAGGTCGAAATCGGTGACCGGCTTGCCGGCGGTGTCCACCACAACCCCCGCCAGCGACGACTCGGGCGCCAGCTTCAGCACCAATCCGCCCGGTCGGGCGGACACGTTTTCCAGGTGCGCGTCGGCGTAGCCGGCCAGCTGCGCGCACACCTCGTAGCTGCCGGCTGGCTCCAGATCGTCGATCACGAAGGTCCCGTCGTCCGCGGTGGTGGCGGCGGGCGAGTCGGCGCGCGTGCCACTGCGGCTGGCGTCAGCGGTGACGCGTGCGCCGGCGGCGGGCTGCCCGTCCGGCAGCAGCACGCGCCCGCGCAGCGGTCGGGCGGTGGCCACCACCAGGTCCACCGTCTTCTGCTCGCCGGCGCTGATGCGCGTCTCGGCCGGATCGCCGGTCCCGCCTCCGCTGGTGTGGGGTGCGCTGGCTTCGAGCTCGACGAAGCCCGCCTCCAGGCCGCGCAGGAGGTAGCGGCCGTCGGCGCCGGCTTTCACCTCGACGCTCAGCCCGGCGCCCGCGCCGATCTGGGTGGCTCGCACCGTCGCGCCCGCGACCGGGCGGCCGTCGTCGAATCGCACCTGCCCGGATGCACTGGCCCCCGCGTGCAGCCTCAGCGTGATGGGGCCGGCCAGGGCCGTGGTGAGGGGCTGCGGCCCCCAGCGGGCCGACCCGATCGCCGGCGCGTTCGCCTGAATGGTGACGCCGCCGACGGCACCGTCGTCGGCCCGGATGCGGAAGCGACCCTCACCGTCGGTGACGCCTCCGTTGCTGCTGGTCCCCCGCCCGACGGTCAGCTGCAGGGTCACCTGCGCTCCGGCCGCGGGGCGGCCGTCCGGATGCAGCACCGCTCCGGTCACGGTGCGCTCGTCGCCGATCTCGATCACGACGCCGGTGAGATCGCGGTCGGTGATCTGCACCTCCTTCGTGACCCGCCCGCTCTCGACCGTCACCACGCTCAGCTCGTAAGCGCCCGGTAGCAGGCCCTCCAGATGGAAGGCGCCATCGGATTCCACCTCCGCCGACGGTTGCTGGCCCATGCGGCCGATCGCGTCCGCGAACACCACCGCCCGGGCCGGGGGCTTGCCGCCACGCCGGGCCACCCGGCCCGTGACCGAGAAGCTGTGATCGCAGACGATGGTCACGCCCTCCAGCGCCTGGGCTGGCACCACCTCCACCTGGGCGCTGGTGCCGGTGAGGGCGCCCTGCCGGGCGTCCAGCGTGTAGGAACCCGGGCCGAAGCCCCCCAGACGAAAGGCCCCGCTCCGGTCGGAGATCGTGACCCGGCGGTGTCGCTTTGCCGCCACCCGGCTGCTGTAGAGGGTCGCGCGTCCCACCTGGCTGGCGGTCACCTCGGCGCCGGCCACCGGCTGTCCGCCCCCGCGTTCGACCACCCGCCCGCCGATGGTGGCGGCCGGGTCGAGGCGGAAGTCGCGGGTGGCATCCGCGTCCAGGATCACCCGACCACCGCCGCTCACGTAGCCGTCCGCCTCCACCTGCACGGCGTGCTCTCCGCGGCCGAGCCCCAGGGCATAGGCCCCGGCCTGGTCGGCCGTG
This sequence comes from Myxococcota bacterium, assembly GCA_046734815.1. Taxonomy (GTDB): domain Bacteria; phylum Myxococcota_A; class Polyangia; order Fen-1088; family Fen-1088; genus CAVYGB01. Next base: position 2,465 of record JBKPRZ010000150.1, read on the forward strand.
GTCTGAACCATGGAGAGGACCTCCAGGCGCTCCGGCCGGATCGCGAGGGCGACCGCCATCACCCTCGCGCCGGGAAGGGGGCCGCCGCCGCTGTCGAACACCCGGCCGTGAAGCGCGAATCCGCCGGTTCCCAGGCGCAGCTCGATGGTGCGGCGCTGTCCGGCCGCCAGCGGTAGATCTCCCGACGCCGTGGGTGCCAGCCCCGGCCGCGCCGACGCGGCGGTGACGAGGTAGGTCCCGGCGGCGAGATTGCCGAAGCGGAACCGGCCGCCGGCGTCCGCCGCGGCGGCCACGGGCTCGAAGTCCTCGTCGTCCTCGGGTCCCGGCTCGCGCGCCAGCAGCAGCGGAGCGCCCCCCACGGTCGCGCCACCGTGATCGAGCACCCGCCCCTCGATGACGGCCGTACCCGACTGGGGGTGGGCGGCGAACGCTCCCGGCCGGTCGCGGCTGGCCGACGACCCGGCCGGCGCGGGCGGCGAGGAGCGAAAAGACGGGTGCCGGCCGCGACCTGCCACAAACAGAGCGATCGCCCCGATCGCCACGCCCAGCAACGCGACCATCGTCGCCCTGCGACTTGCCATGCGCGCCTCCGACCCAGCACCCTAACACCCTTGAAGCTCGGGGGTTGGAGTCACTCCCCGGATGGACGCGGGCCTCTCGTGGCTGATCGAGTCGCTAGGCTCGCGCTGCTTCTCGCTCCCGCGGCCGGAGACCCGAAGTCGTTGGCGCCAGCCTCCTTCTTCCCGGGGCTAGCCGTTCGGCCTAGAAGAGGAGCGCGGGGTTGGCTGGTAGCGCGTCATCCAGGAAGGGTGTCACCATCGCTTCGAGGACCTTCGTCTCTCCGGAGATCGCGATGTGAGAGGTCGCCGGAAGGATCACCAGCCGCGCGTGAGGAATTTTCGTGAGTTGGCCGGTTGCGGCCGCCTCGTCATCGCCCCCTCCGCGCAGCTTGAACATCGCCACCGCGTGCTCCGGCTTCACGGCATCCGCATCACCGACGATGACCATCGTTTTGGCTGAAATGGCGCGCATCTGAGCGTCGGAGATGTCCTGTTCGTTGCTGGTCAACTCCTTCATCTTCGCGATGTAGGCCTCGAATGCCTTGGGATCTGGCGTGCGCTTCTTGAACGCCGCCTCGACCGGAGAACCCGCAAACATCGTCGCAGTCATTGCCGCCAGCGCCCTGGACACCGCCGGGTGCCAACCGTCCTTGCGATAGGCAGCCGACACGCAGACGAGCTTGTTGACGAGCTCGGGGTGGCGCACGGCCAGCCGCAGCGCTATCCCGCCACCCTGGGAGTAGCCCATCACATCTGCGCGCGGCACCTTCAAGGCCATGAGCAAGGCCGCGGCGTCATCGGCGAACTGCTCGTACGACATCTTCCGTGACGTGTCCGCGGTACGACCGTGGCCCTGTGGATCGAAGACAATCACCGAGCGCTTCGCCGCGAAGACGGCCACCCAGGGCTTCGTCGAGTCGGTGGACTGGAAAGACCCAGGCATGAACAGCAACGGAGCTGTCTTCGACTTGCCCAGCTCTCCGTACACTTCGTAGTAGAGCTTCAAGCCATTGATGGGCAGATAGCCGCTGCGTGAAGCTGCCGGTGCGTGCGGTGGCGGCGACGACACCGCAGCCCACGCCGTCACGCCGCCCACGGCAACAGCTCCGATCGCCACCATTCGTCGAAACATGCGGCTGGCCTCCGTCAAAACGCGAGGCCTGAATATGCTCCCGCTGGGTAGTGGGTCAAGATCAAGCCGGAAAAGTAGCGCCACCCGCCTCCCGCACGTGGCCATCGTGCTTGCCCATGATCGCCAGGACACCGGCGCCACTTGCAGACGGTCGCGCCGGTGATTCGGAGCTCGGCTGCCACATCCTTGTTCGTGGCTCCCGAAGCGCAACCCAGCACGATCCGCGCACGTAATGCCAGTGCCTGGGACGTCTTCGGCGTCGCGTCCACGACTCCAACACCTAGCGCGACGTCCACCCCGGCCTCCGCAACCTGCGGCGGTGGGCACTCATCGACTCCTTCTCCGAGGGTGCGGCCGAAGTCGTATTGCCGGCCGGCCTGGAAGATCCGGGCTTCGGGCAGCAATCGAGGACGACGCCGACGCCGACCCCCTCGATCTCGATGAGCGCGGTCACGGCCCGCCAGTACCGACAGACAAAACCACGGAGCAGCCCGCGCGTGTCGCGGCACCTGCAGCCCTGGATGCCGCCGCGACCGGGTCGTTCGGCAGCTGCTCGCCCCGGCGCCACCTGGGGCGTCCTCGTGTGCCTCCCCGCTTCTCCCGTGCTGGTCGCCTGAATCCGCAGCGGGCGAAAGGAGGGACGATGAAAGACGAAGAGAAGGACGAGCGGCACGGTCAGCGCTGGGCAGGCTGTACAGCTCAGCCTGTTCGGCGCCACCCACAAGGGGGTCACCAGTCTCATTCCCACCAACATGACCCACTGGTCGAGTTCGTGGCCGGACATCACTCAGGTCAGCCGCCAGGGTCGCCTCATTCCCACCCGCCCCGGCACCGAGACCATCACTGCGCAGTACGACCATCACCGCGCCGGCGCCGTTTTCGTGGTGACCGGCCCGGTCGTACCGTGAGCGCCCGGTCATACGTGAGTGCTTCCGGCGCAATCCCGGAAGCCGCCCGCTGAACCAGCGTCGGGCTCAACCCGCTCGTAGATATTGTCGATGTAATATGTAACTATGCATACGTGTTTGACGCGTCGATTGGTCACGCCCGCTCTGGTCCTGTCCGCGGTGATGGCACTGGCGGGCTGCGGCCAGGACTCCCTGGACTCCCTGAATTATCCGGAGCTGCACCTCGGTGATCAGCGGCAGATCGCACTCACCCCGTCGTCCGAGGGCTACTCCTACACTTTCAAGATCCCGCCCCAGGGCGCGACCCGTTACGACGCCACGCTGACTCTCGTCCCGATCGAGAGCGGGCATAAGTTCCGGGCCCGGCTGGCCACGACCTGCTCCCAGGAGACCGAGCAACCCGACGAGGTCTCCTCCGCCGAATTCTCCACGGGCGACGTGGTGTTCCGCTGGAGTGCCGAAAGCTCAACCCAGTTCGCCCAGATCGCCAGCGACGAGGAGCAGCCCTTCGATCTGAAGGTCACCCTCGAGGGCGCCCTCCGCTGAGGGGCGCAGCCGCAGCATCCCGCCCGCGCCGAGCGATCCATGACGGCTGACCGGCTCAGGATCAGCGGGCGGCCAGCGGGGCTGGACGGGTGGCCAGCACCTCTTTGGAATGGTCGGCTGGTTTTGCCGTTACACCGGCCTGATTCTTCGTTTTGCTGCGGGCTCCCCAAACGGGCCGTCGAGGGACGCCATCGTAACTACAGGCCGATCGGTAACCCCAGCGAGCTAAAGCGATTGTAGAGTCTCGCGCCATGTTCCGCCCCGGCTCTGCCGGCTCGCGCTCGATTCTCGGTTCGTTCGGGATCCCCATGCTCGTGCTGCTGGCGCCTGCAGCGGCCTGCCGTTTCGAAGACCGCTGGCTAGGAGGTGCCGCAGGCGTCGAGACCGTCCGCACCGACGCGAGCCGCCCCGCGCCCCCGCCCCCGCCTTCGCCGCAGGGCAACCCTGTCGACGGGGGGACCGTGATGGTGCAAGACGCGGCAGTGCTGGATTCCGGGGATCCGCCCGCGCTAGACGCAGGTGCGCCGGACCAGGCGATTCCGCCTGATTCGATGCCGCCGATTGCGCCCGACTCCGGCGACGCGCCCCTGGCAGCTTCTGACCTCCGGCAGGGACTGCTGCTCTGGCTGCCGCTGGATGAGATGGCGGGCTCGACCATTGCTCGGGACGAATCCGGCCACCAGAACCGGGTCCAGTTGCAGGGGTTGGACGCCGGCTTCGCCTGGGTGTCCGGTCGGTTCGATGGCGCCCTCGAGCTGGCACCCGGCGGCGCAGGGATGGGCCATCTGCGGGTGGAGAGCTCCGCCAGTCTCAACCTCATCGGAGCCCAACTCACCATCGCCATCTGGTTATTCCGGCCGGCCGACCGCGCCGGGGTGATCTTCTCGCGCCAGGCCACGGCGGGCGGCTCGCTCTATCGACTGGAGATCACGGAGGGCAACCAGCTGCGCCTGGTTGTCAACGATCGTCCGGGGGTGCGGCTGAACCTCCAGGGCAGCGCACGCCTTCCCGCCGACGCCTGGTCTCACGTCGCGATCACCTGTGACGAGCAAGAGGCCCGGGTGTTCATCGACGGCCGCCGCGTCGCGCGTGCGGTGTACGGCGTCCCAATCGCCACCGACATCACGCCGCTTCTGATCGGGGCCCGGGAAGGCAACCCGAATCAACCCCTCAGTGGGTTCCTGCCCGCCCGCGTGGATGATCTGCTCATCTACGATCGGGCCCTGTCAGAGATCGACATCGCCGCTCTGGCCGCGGGCGTGCGACCACCCGGCGCGCGCACACAGCCGCCCGCGGCCAGGTGAGCCACGCGCCACACGGCGGCGCGCAGTGCCGGCGGATGAATTCCGCTGCCGAGTCTATCTTGGTGCTGACACGCGCCTACCTGTGTGAAGGCGGTATCGCCGGCCTTCACCCACGCCCGCAGCTCCGCCTGCCTGGATCCCCAGATACCACGCGCCGGCTCCCAGATCACCCGTCCGTGCGGACTTCCACGTCGACCGATCGGGACGTAGCATCTTCTGATGAGGGACGGAATCGCTCGACGACATGGATGGTTGGTGATGGCGCTGCTGCTCGGCAGTGGTGCCGCACGGGCGGAAGACGAGACCCGCAAGACCAGCCCTTCGGCCGCCGACGTCTGCGCGCAGGAGAAGGAGAACCGCGACCGCAGCCGACAGGGACACCTGCAAAAGCACCCGAGCGTGGTGCTGGCCACCGCGCGGGCCCAGGCGGCCTGTCAGCCCTCACCCACCGGCGCCTGCGCCCTCGCGCGCGCGGACTTCGCCGAAGCCATGAGCAAGTTCCGGCACAAGCACCCGAAGTACCTCGAGACTCAGTCCGCGGTCACCCGCCTGTGCCCCGGCCAGCGACACCGCAACGGCGCGGAAGGGCCGGCTGACCGATGAGAACCGCCGAATTTTTCACCGAGGAAGGCTGCTTCATCACCGAGCTGCACAACAGCGCGGACGACCCGGCGGTCTCGGTCGCGCGGGCGCGGGTGGAGCCGGGCGTGCGGACGGCTCTGCACACGCTGACGATGGACGAGCGCTACCTGATCGAGCAAGGCGCGGGCCTGGCCAGCATCGGCGATCGATCGCTCCCGGTAGCCCCGGGGGATGTCGTCCACATTCCCGCCGGAACCCCCCAGCGCATCGAGAACACCGGCACCACCGACCTCGTCTTTCTCTGCGTCTGCACGCCGCGCTTCGAGCAGGGCGGGTACCGTACGCTGGAGCCGCGCCGAGACAAGCCCGCCATCCGGTGACCGATGTCATCGACCGACCTGGCTCTGCGTCTGGCAAGCCCGGCCGGCGCCGATCCCGAGGGCCAGCTCTCCTGCGACGAGTCCCACTACTATTGCGATGAGTGGAACAACCTTCTTTATTACGTTCAAATCGTGAAGACGGGCTATGTCTGCCAGGAATACTGGATTGGCCTCGGAGGCTGCGAGTAGCGAGTAAGAGCCCCAATCGGCGAGGCCGATCCCGAGACCCTGCCCGCCCGTTGCACTGATCAGCGGTAGTCGTCGTGGCTGGGGTGGCCGCCGCGTTCGGTGACCTCCATGTACCCCCAGACGTCGGGACGGGAGCCGTCGAGGTCGGTGAAGCGGTATTCACGGGCCAGCTGGCCGGAGCTGACCGAGCGCTGGTTCCAGCGGGCTCGGTCGGGATCCGAGGCCAGGGCGGCGACGGCGCGGCCGACGTAGCGTGGAGACTCGGACAGAGCGAAGTCGGGCGGAGCGCCGCGCTCCTTGCCCAGGGCGGAGCGCCAGTTCTCCTCGGTGACCCCGAACGCCTCGAGCATCATCTCCGAACGCAGCCAGCCGGGGGTGATGCACACGGCGGCGGCCCCGCGGGCTTTCAGCTCGTGCCCCAGCGAAAACGCCAGGCGGTTCACCGACACCTTGGCCAGGTCGTAGAACGCGGAGATCCGGTAGTGGGTGTCGTTGTACCCGCGGGTTCCGTCTGTCACCTCGACCAGCAAGCCACCGGACTTTTCGACCAGCAGGGGGAGCAGGTGATGGGCTGTGATCAGGTGGGTGTCGATGGCCAGCCTGAGGATCCGCAGGCCGTCGTCGAGGTCGACCTCCCAGATCGGCTTGTTCCACTGCGGTGGCGGGCCCTTGAGCATCTCGCCGCCCCAGATGTCGTTGACCAGCAGATCGATGTGGCCGTATTGACCCCGGATCCGCTCGGCCAACGCCTTCACCTGCGTCGGGTCCAAATGGTCGACGACGGCAGCGACGCCGGTGCCGCCGAGCCCGGTCACCAGCTCGGCGGTCTCCTCGATGGTTTCGGGGCGGTTGTAGTCGGAGCGGATCGCAAGGCGGCTGTCCCGCGAGCTCCGGCCGGTGCAGATGACGGTGGCGCCGGCTTCGCCCAGCGCGGCGGCGATGCCACGCCCGGCGCCGCGGGTCGCTCCCGCCACCAGCGCCACACGACCACGGAGGGCCTCTCGATCGGGCGTCCAGCTCATGGCGGCAGAGTCTGTACATGACCGTCAGGAAAGTACAGGCGCCACGGAGGAAGGCGGGGGCCGTCTCTCGCTCGAGCAGGCTGTCGAGAAAGAGCTCGCGCCCGATCGACAGTCGATCCCCATCAGATCGCGACGGCAGGTGCTGACCACGGGAATTGCGGGACACGCAGAGCCGCACCCGAGGTGGCGGATGTCCGCATCACGTTGGCGCCCTTCCGGTCAGCGACGATCTCGACTCTCTCCGGACGCGGTCCGAATGTGAGTCACGCTACTGGCACTGGCCGCCGCCTTCAGTCGACGACGGTGAAGGCCCCTTTCACACTCGTGTCGGCATAGGTGGCGGTGATGGTCAGGGGTCCCGGCCGCCTGGGCGTCAGCCGGCCCTGTCGGTTCACCTCACCGACCCGCGCGTCGGAGCTGGACCAGGCCGCCATGTTGCCCGGGATGAGGTCGGTGCCCCCGCGCCTGGTCCTCGCGAACAGGTTCAACTGGACGGCGGCCCCGACCTTCACCACGCCGTCGCCCGGCTTCATCTCCAGGGCCACGATGTCCTCACGCACGTCCCAACCTTAGCACCGCGGCCGACCTGGTCTCCTCGCGTCTATGGAGGGGCCTCCGGGGTTCGCTTCGAACAGCCGGTCTCCGCGGGGAAACGGCGGGACGCCCGGTGTCATTGCCTCAGCAGTTGAGGGGGAGGGACGTGCTCACCTGGAAATCGGTGTAGTCGTCCACGATGGTGATGACCAGCGTGTGACCGCAGGCGGATGCCGGCGCGGTGACGGTGTAGCTGAACTTGCCCCCGTTGGTGGGATAGGGGCCCGGGCGCAAGGTGCCGCTGGCGGTGTTGAACCGGCTGTCCAGGCTGGTGCCGTCGTCCTGATCGATGGTGCTGAACAGGTCTGACTCCGGGGTGAAGCCGGTGCCGCTCACGGTGACGTTGCGCGTGCCGGTGGTCTGCTTGGCGGTGATCTTCGCGCCGGGACAATCCCTCGAGGGGATGCGGACGTTGACCGCCGGGGTGAACTGGTCGGTGCCCTCGTCGAGAGCGGTGACACCCACCAGGCACGAGGCGGTGACGTAGGTCTTGAAGGTGCACTTTGTGGCAATCACCTGATCGTTGCCGCTGGCATCGCCTCCGATGGCTCCCTTGCACTGGTTGCCGCTGAAGTTCCCGCGCGCGTCGGCGTCGAACAGATCGTAGTAGTAGATGAGGTTGTTGGAGTCGGCGCCGTTCTGCTCGAGGATGAGCTCGATCGCCCCGCCCTCGTTGGGGTCGCGGATGAAGAAGAAGCCGGTGCCGCTGACCTTGACGCCTTTCGCGGTGCTGTCCCAGGTGGCGGTAATCTTGGGGGCGGCCTGAGCGGTGCCCGCCTGGGCTCCCAGGGCCAGAGCCGCGATGGCGGGAGCGAGTGTCACCAGCAGGATGTTGTGCATCTTCATGGGGTCTCCTTTCGTAACAGGGTGGTCGAGAGCGCTGATCGAAACCTCGGGTCAGGTGCCGCCGTCGTCCCCCGCGTTCGACCGCGGCGTGCGCGCGACGAGCCGCCGCCATGCGATCAGTTTCGCCACGGAGCGCTGGGTGCCGGCGAAGGCCTGCTCCCACAGCTCGCGGTAGGACTGACGTTCGGCCTCCAGGAACCGGTCGGCCCGGTCGGCGCCGAGCAGCCGGCCGAGCTCCTGCATCTCCAGCTGCTGGCTTCGCCGCAGCCGCGCACTGATGCCGCGAGAGGACGCCCCGCTGACCGGCTCGCGTTCGCCCTCCAGCGCCGCCCGGCGGGCGTCCGCCCGCTGCTGGATCTCGATCACCAGCGCGAGCTGATCGTCGGACAGGCTCACCGCCTCGGCGGCCCGCTGTCGAGAGACGACGTCCAGCCGGAGCAACTCGGCACGCGGGCCCTCGTCCAGCTGGTCGGTGCTCAGTGACCGGAAGCGGTCACGCGCGGCCAGCACCCGCGTCGACAGGCGCGGAGTCGAGCGCGCCCGCGACACCACCGGCGCGTGGGAACGCTCACGCGCGGACGAAGTCAGGTCATGCGCGACCGACGAAGTCTCCGTGGTCCGGCTTTGCCCACGGAACAGCAACCACGTGGCCCCCGTCACCGATGCGAGCGCCAGGGCGGACGCGAGCCAGACGATCGGACTCTGCCGGCTGCGCGGCATGATCGGCCGCATCTGGATCGCGGGGCGGGACATCGAGGGGCTCGCCCTTGAGACAAGGGACCGGCCGCGCTGTCGCAGGAAAAACGCACCTGCGGCCGCGCCCCGCTGGTGAATCGTCCCGGGTGTCTCCGACGATCTACCCAACGGAGGTGTGAACCCTGCCGCTGCTATTCCCGCGCGACCAGCCGCTCCAGGACCCCTGGAAGATTATCTAGGGACGAGCCAGCAGAGGGGCGCGCGGGCGCACACCGAGCGGCCCGGTTCGAATCGCGGGTCGCCTCTGATCGAAGGGGCGAGCGGTGCCGTGCTAGGAGTGCTGCCATGTCGAACCGGGAGTGTCGCGGACTCTGGAAAGCGGCGCTGGCAGCGGTCGCTGCTGTGCCGATCGCCTGCGCCACGCCTCGCAACGAGTCGGTTGCGGATGCCGCCCCCTCCGCCGAGGCCGCTCCAGCCGCTGCCCCGCCGGCGGCACCGCCCGATGCGACGGCGGGATCGAGCGCGCTGCCCGATGGGCCGGCCCCTGCCCCGCTGCCGGTGGCCGACGCCGCGCCCTCGGTTGCGGCCGATGGTCCCGCCGGCGCCGATGCTCCGCCGTCCGACGCTGCGCCGGCGGCGACAGCGGTGCCGGGCACGATCTTCTGGCAGGCGTACCTGTCGGGGGCGGCGGTGGGGCCGGCGCTGGACCGCGACGGCAACATCGTCGTGGCCGCCAGCACCAGTCCGGCCGGGAACCAGGAGCTGGCCCTGGCCAAATACGCGCAGAGCGGGGACCGGCTCTGGCTGAAGGAGTACGGCGGCGCTGGTGATCAGGTGGCGGCGGCGTTCACCCTGGCCCCGGACGGCTCGATGCTGGTGACGGGCGAGTTCAACGCGCCCACCGACTTCGGCGGCCAGACCCGGACACCGGTGGGCGGCGCCGGAGATCGGGACGTGTTCCTGGCCGCCTACAGCGCGGAGGGAACGCTCCAGCGCGTCCTGACCTTCGGCGGGCCGAAGGTGGAGGCGGGCCGCGGGGTGCTGGTGGATCCCGCGGGGGACTGGTTCCTCAGCGGCTGGGGTGGCCCGTTGATGGCCGGCACCCAGACCGTCAACGGCAACTTCCTCATCCGCGTGAGCCCCGCCGGACAGGTCCGCTGGGCGGTGCCCGGCGGCGAGGAGCTGCTGGCTCTCGCCGGCGACGGCGATCTGGTGACCGGCGGCTACATCGCCGGCCGGCAGCTGGTGCGGCACACCCGCGCGGGGGCGACGGTCTGGTCCAAGGACCTGGGCGCCGACGCGACGGTGGGCGAGCTGGTCCTGGACTCCTCCGGCAATCTGCTGACCACCGTGGCCTTCGGCGGCACCATCACCCTGGGCAACCAGACCTTGACCAGCGCGGGCGCGCGCGACGCCGCGCTGGTGACCTTCGCCAGCGCCAACGGCGACGTGCTGTGGGCCCGGCCGCTGCTGAGCAGCCAGGGTGAGGACGGTGGCTTCGCCCTGTGCCGGGAAGCCTCCGGCGACATCCTGGTGGGCGGCAGCTACGGCGGCAGCGACCGGTTCCAGGCCGGCGAGCCGAAGATGGCCGCCAGCATCGGCTGGGCCGGCCGGTACGCCGCCGACGGCACCCGCCGATCCATCCGCGCGCTGTCGTTCGCCAACGGCTTCGTCTTCGGCCTGCTGTGCGACAACCCGGGCGGCGCCATCGTGACCTACAACGGCGGCCTGGCGAAGATGGCGCTCTGACCCGCGTTCCGCACTTGCCGACCTCGGCGCTCGAGTCCATGCTGAGGCTGGCGCTTCGGGGCGCCGCCAGTCCGCGGACAGGGCCAAGCCCACCCGAGCTCGGTGCTTGCGACAGAGCGATCTCCTTTTGCCTGAACGGGCGGACACAGGCGCACGAAGGAGCTCGCCAATGTCGAAGCGAACGCTGCCGCCCCGGCCCAGCCTGACGAACCTGCGGAAACAGGCCAAGACGCTGGCCCGACAGTTCCGGGATGCGGATCCGGCCGCCCGGGAGCGGGTCCGCGCATTCCATCCTCACCCGTCTCGGTTCAGCGAGCCAGATCGCTTCCCGCTCGCCGATGCCCAGCTGGTCATCGCGCGCGAATACGGGCTCAAGTCCTGGTCTCACCTGGTGGCCCACCTCTCGCTGGAGCCGGAGGGACGCAGGCTTCACGAGCTGGATCTTCTGTTCCAGGAACTGCCCGAGGCGCGCGCGCGGACGCTCCCCCTGGCGGACGTCCTCGAGCGCGAAGCCCGCGCGTTGCTGGATGGACACCGCGCCGCCACACCCGCGGTGGCGGAGCTGCTCCGGCTGCACGATCCCTGGGGCGATCCCCGCCCGGCCCCCGACGAGGAGATCTTCCGGCGGACGCTCTCGCTCGAGCAAGCGCGCGAAGCCATCGCCAGCTTTCATCGCTTCGACCGCTGGTCCGACGTCCTGATGCGCGGGAGCGATCCGGTGGACCCCACGTTCGAGGCGGCTGCCGACGCCGTCGTCGCTGGCGATGCCCAGGCCCTCCGCGCGCTGATCGAACTTCACCCGGCGCTCGTGCATGCCCGCTCGCCCTTCAAGCACCGATGCACGCTCCTGCATTACGTGGCGGCGAACGGGGTCGAGGAAGTGCGCCAGTGGCAGTCGCCCGCCAACGCGGTGGAGATCGCGCGCATTCTTCTGGAAGCCGGCGCCGATCCGGACGCCACGTGTCCCTGTTATGGGACGGCGGACACGCCCCTCTATCTGCTGGTCACGTCGGCCCATCCGGCAAACGCGGGCGTGCAGGCCGATCTGGTGGAGGTGCTCTGCCGCGCGGGGGCGAATCCCAACGGGCGCGACGATGATGGATGGCCCCTCTGGGAGGCCATCAAGGCCCAGTATGCCCCGGCGGCCGAACGCCTGGCCCGCTGCGGGGCACGCCTGGACAATCTTCTCTTTGCTGCCGCCGTCGGTGACCTGGCGGCCGTGGGGGAGCACTTCGATCCGTCGGGGCACCTGAAACCTGACCAGAGCTGGGGTGGCGCTCGCGTGACGGCCCGTGAGCTGGACCTCGACCACATCCTGGAATACGCACTCATCTTCGCGGCCGCGCACGGACGGCGCCAGGTGGTCGAGCTTCTGCTCACCAAGTCGCCCGACCTGAGCGTCCGCGAGCCATTCTGGAAGGGCACGGCGCTGGAGGCGGCTCGCTACCACCGCCACGCGGACATCGTCGCGCTGCTGACTCCGCTCGCCTGATCCGCCGCCAGACCGCCGCCCGAAGGGCCGCCTCGGCACCGAACCGGACGCCTGCGACCCGCGCTTTCACCGGCCTCGCACAAGGAGTAAAAGGGTCGTTCCGGTCGCATCAACCACCATCGGGAGGCTCAGCATGTCCGATACATCTGTCGCAAAGGTTTCCGAGATCAGCGCGCGTTCGCCGAAAAGCTTCGAAGATGCCTTGCAGAACGGGATCGCCCGCGCATCGAAGACCCTGCGCAACATCAACGGCGCCTGGGTCAAGGAGCAGCGGGTGATAATCGAAAAGGGCAAGATCGTCACCTACCAGGTCAACCTGGCAGTGACGTTCACGCTCGACGATTGATCCTTTCGTGGATGGCGCGCGCCCTCGGATCCGTGGCCGGCCTCATCCGGGCAAGCCGTGCGCGGCGCGCTCGGGCGCTCGACGGTCAGCGCTCCGGGTAGTTGGTCCAGCCCTCGGTCCAGGGGGACGGATCGCCGGGCTCGAACGCTCCGGCGAAGCGCGCGCTGGTGTCGCCGAAATCGGGGGCCGGGAGGTTGTCCAGGGCCGGGTTCGCGGGAACGAAGCTGCGGGCGGAAGGGTCGGGCATGATCCGCGGATCGACGTCCTTGCGGTTGGCGCGGGCCGGATCTTCCACCACGCTCTGGTCGGGGAACGACAGATCGTCGTCGCCCCCGGCGTCGTTGCGGTAGGGGCCGTTGTTCCAGAAGAAGGAGCGCTCGATGCTCAGCCGCGCCGGCCAGACGGTGGCCAGGTTGGTGGTGGCGGAGACGAAGTTCACCACGTCGAAGCTGAACCCCTGGACGATCGCGTGGCTCAGCTTGCCCAGGGTCCCTTCCTTGAAGGTGATGGCGCGATGCCGGGGCGATCCGTTGCTGATCAGGGTGAGGTTGGCGATCCGGGGCGCCGAGCGCGGCTCGGCCCCCTCCTCGCTGGCACGGCTCGCGCCCTCGAGGGCGTTGTCCGCCTGGGGATGCTGCTGATGGATCACCAGGAACTGCACGTTGCCGCGCCAGCCCTGGTTCCAGTCCAGGCCGTCATCCTCGACGTCAGTGACGACCACGTGGTCCAGGCCGGCGGTGCCGCCGAGCAGCTCGATGCCGTCGTCGGCGGCTCGGTGCACCTGCAGGTGACTGATCCGCGTGCCCGACCCACATCCCGCCACCGTGAGAGCGTTGAACTCCGTGACCCCGTCGAGAGGCAGGCCGGCGAACTCGATGCGCACGAACTCCAGGTCGCCGCAGCTGCCGCTGTCGTCCAGGCCGCCGAAGAAGGCGCGGGGCTCGCTGGCCGGAAATCCGGGCGCCACCGTCTCCAGGCAGCCCGCCCCGGTTCCCGGGCAAGCCCGCCCGGCGTTGATCCGGGCCGCACCGAACAGGACCACGCCCGCCCAGTCCCCCGAGTTGCGGCTGCCCGACGGTCGACCCGACGTGAAGACGATCGGTCGCATCCGCTGTCCCCGCGCGACCAGCCGCGCCCCGCGGGCCACGAACAGTCCGGGGGCTTCAGCCGCCGATGGATCGCTCAGCACCGTGCTGCCCGCCTCGATGGTGAGGGTGGCACCATCCGCGACCCAGATCCGTCGCCCCAGCAGGTAAGTGCCGCATCTCCAGGTGGTGTCCCGGACGATGTCGTCCGCGACGGCGACCCGCAGCGCGCACATCGCCGGCGCCCCGTCCGGCTCCCCCGCCGCGTCCGTCCCCCCCGCCCCGGTGTCGACCGAAGGTTGGGGGGCGTCGCGCATGGCCGCGTCCGGGCGCGTGTCGCTCGACCGGATCGACCCGTCGGGGCGGGGCTCCACCACGCCGGGCGCATCGGGACCGCCGTCAGCGATGCCGAGCGCGACCTCGTAGGCGTGTGGGCGCGGCCCCTGGCATCCGCTCAGCGACGCCAGCAGGCACGCCGCCCGGGCTAGAAGGCGACCCGGCACCAGGCCTCCTGCAACGTGCCCCCGCAGGCCAGGCCGACCCCTGCTTCGCCTCCCCGCGGCCGCACCAGGACGAGCGTCGCCGAAGTCGCCGCCAGCAGACCAGCCAGACCGTAGCCGGCGAACGCGAGCGCGCGCGCCCGGCCCATCTGCCGGTAGAGGCGCTCGCAGTCACGCCCACCACGCCCGACCTCTTCCACGCCGCAATCGTAGCGACGGCGGGTCGCCCCCCCGCTCGACACCGTCACGTTGTGATCGTCGAACTCGACGCGGCTCCGGTACCACCAGGCGTTCCCCCACACCCCCGCCACCAGCCCCGCGGCCGCGCCGCCGGCGGCGATCCAGGGGCCCGATCGCCAGCGGCGCGGGCCCGGTCCGACAGTGACAGACTGGCTGGCCAGCTCGACCCTGAGCTGCTTGCGCGTCTGACCCTCGACGTTCATGGACTGGGTGCGGGGGAAAAAACCGGAGGCGCTGACCTCCACCACCGCCGGTCCCTCCCCCAGCCGGATGGGCTCGGGCAGCGGCAGGTGCCCCACCGCCCGACCGTTCACTTTGACCTCCGCCCCCGGCGGGCTGCCGGCGACTTCGAGCAAGCCGATGGAGGCTTTCACCTGTCGCAGCGTGGTCTCCAGGGCTTGCCGGTTGCGGTCGACCCAGAGATCGCGGGGCGCCGCCAGCGCCTCCGACAGATGTGTCTCGGCATCCAGCCAGTAGCTGAGCTGCATCTCGACCAGAGCGAGCTGCGCGGCCGTGCGGGGCGTGGGCGACAGGTCGTAAGCCTTGCGGAACAGAGCAAACGCCTGGTGCTCCTTGCCCTCCCTCCGCATGGCGTTCCCCTGCCCGATCAACGCTTCGACCTCCGCGGGATCGGCTGCGCGGGCGGCGGCCCCCAGCCCCACGAGCGTCGCGGAGACAACGCCGAGCCAGGCGCCCCCTCGCCCGCTGCGTCCGGCTATCCACGCCACAGTGCCGCCCACTATAGATGTGCCCGCCGCGAGCAGGCAACGAGCCGCCCGCCCACCGCTCCAGACCGGGGACCGGTCCCCAAGGGGAATGGTCAGGAGGCCAGCGCGACAACCGGCACTCCGCATCGGCGGGCCCCCGGCCACGCCAGCCCCCCCGACGACCGTCGCCGGACCCGGACTTGTCAGCGCGACCGTCTCCCGTTACGGTCGCGGTTGGCAACCAACGGAGGCCGCGCCATGGGGGGCAAGGGGCGACAATGGCCGCTGGTCGCGATCGGCTGCGCGCTGGCCGCGCCCGCCCGGGCGCAGACCGGCGGGGCCGACCTCGACGAGGCGACCCTCGAGGAGCTGATGGCGATCCCGCTGAGCACACCGGCCAAGGTTCCTCAGCGCATGCGCGACTCCGCCAGCGTCGGCGCGTTGATCACCAGCGAACAGATCGAGACCTACGGCTGGCTGACTCTGAATGACGTGCTGTTCCGCCAGCCCGGGTTCGCGCCCGCGCAGGACTTCGAGCGGGTGACCGTGTCCGCCCGTGGCCTGTTCGAGGGCTGGAACAACAACCACCTGCTGACCCTGGTCGACGGCGTGCCCTTCAACAACGCCACCAATGGTTTCGCCTACACCTGGGACGTGCTGCCGCTGATGCTGGCAGAGACCATCGAGGTGATCCGCGGACCCGGGTCGGCGCTGTACGGGACCAACGCCACAAACGGCGTGGTGGCGGTCCACACGCGGACGCCGGTCAACGACCGGCCGCTGGAGGCGCGGGTGCGGATCGGGAACGCCGGCACCCGCACCTACCAGCTGCACGGCGGCTACCGCCTGACGCCGCTGGACCTGGTGGCGGCCTACGCGCACCAGCGGACCGACGGCAACGAGTACCCGTCGCTCGACGGCTCGGGACGGGTCGACGCCAGCGGCACGCCCCAGCGCTTCCAGGTCAACGATCAGCACGACGGCCATTACCTGTTCGCCAAGGCCGCGGCCCGCGGCGCGCTGACCGGGCTGTCGGCGCAGCTGCACCACCAGGTGTGGGATTTCCAGACCGGCCACGGCTGGCTGTACGTCATCCCCGACGCGCCCGAGCGCGCTCACAACAGCGAAACGCGGCTGTGGGTCAGCTACCACCCGCCCCCCTGGCTCGACGGCCGGCTGGAGCTGGAGCTGGTGCTGCTGGGCCAGCGGCACCGCAAGGATTACCGGATCAAGTACCTGCCCGACGGCACCGTCTTCGCCGGCGTCACCTACCCGGGCGGCGTGATCGAGGAGATCGACACCGTGGCGCAGAACCTGTTCGCCCGGGCCCAGGTGCAGGCGCGACTGATGGGGGATTTGACGGCGCTGGTGGGCGTGGAGAACACGGTGCTGGTCTGGGGGGACGACCGCCACCACGCCTCCAATGTGAATCTGAACGACGGCAGCGGTCCGGAGTACCTGCACCCGTTCCCGGACGGGCAGTTCCACCCGCTTGGCCCCAGCTTCCAGAAGGTGCTGGATCGCCCGATCGACAACTTCAGCGCGTTCGCTCAGCTGACCACGGGCAAGATCCTCGGCCAGCGGCTGGCGGCCACGGCGGGCGCCCGCTACGACATCCAGTTCTTCGACTACCAGCCAATCAGCCCTGCGCCCGGGCCGACCCGGCGCCGATCTTTCGATCAGCTGAGCCCGCGCCTGGGCGCGGTGCTGTTCCTTCACCCGGCCCTGGCCATCAAGCTCCTGGCCGAGCGGGCCTTCCGCGCCCCCTCGGTCACCGAGCTGTTCGTCGCCAACACCCTGCTGGGCAGCTCGAACACCGAGCAGCTGCAGCCCGAGCAGATCACCACCCTCACCGCCGCCGCCGATCTGGTGATCTCGCCCCATCTGACCGTGCGGGCCGACGGTTTCCACGAACAGTTCGACAACCAGATCGCCTTCAGCGCCACCCAGAACCTCTCGGCCAACCTCTACAGCCGGCGGCTGCTGGGCGCCGAGCTGGAGGCGCTGTTCGAAGCGCCGCTGGGATCGGGACGGACGCTCGCCGGCTTCGCCAATTACACCCTCGCCCACCTGCTGGACGAGACGGTGCTGGACCCGGCCATCGCCTTCAGCAACCGCCTCACCTGGGCGCCCGAGCAGGTGGCCAATGCCGGCCTGGCGCTGCACGCCGGCCCTCTGACCGTCTCCACCCAGGGTCACCTGCAGGGCCGCGTGTACCGCCGCGACAGCGACCGCGAGCAGATGGGCATGGCGACCGCTTTCTCCGCGCTCCGCCCCGCCTCCGTCGCTCCCTGGTTCCGCCTGGACGCGCGCATCTCCTATCGCCCGGCGGGCTGGGTGCGGCTGGGCCTGCAGGGGAGCAACCTGCTGGGCAGCGAAGGCTACCTGGTCAAGCCCGGCGACTATCCTTTCGACTTCCGGATCGAGGGCCGGCGCGTCCTGGCGACGCTGGAGCTGACCGCGAACCTCGGCCGCTGACGATGCCCGCCCGCGCGCGCCGCCGCTGTCCGCCCCCGGCCCTGCTGCTGGGCATCGGCCTGGCGGGGGCGGCGCTGGCGACCGTCACGGTGCGGGCGGCGCCGCCCGCCGCGGAGGAGTCGCAGATCAAGGCGCAATTCTTCGAACGGTTCACCCGCTTCGTCGACTGGCCCGCCCAGGCGCTCGGCGACAGCTCGTCCTTCGTCGTCTGCCTGACCGGCGCCAGCGACATCAGCGACGAGATCGAACGCCGCATGGCCCGTGCCCGGGTCAAGGGCAGACCCGCCCAGGTGCGCTGGCTCAAGCCGCTGCCGGACGCCGACCCGCAAGGCTGTCACGCCCTGTACGTGGTCTCCGCCCTGGACCGGCAGCTGGAAGGCCTGCTGGCCCGCACCCGCCGGCAGCCCATCCTGACCGTCTCCGACACGGACGGCTTCGGCGAGCGGGGGGTGTTGATCAACATGTACATCGACCAGCGCTTCGTCCGGTTCGAGATCAACGCCTCCGCCGTGCGCGACAGCGGCCTGCAGATCCGAGCGCAGCTGCTGCGGCTGGCCCGCCTGGTAAAGACACCAGGCCGCTAGCGCTGGCAGCGCCGGAAGGGGGGTAGGGAGAGGCGCAGCGACAACCCGACCGGGCGCCCGGCCGCCCGAACGCCCGGAAGATGGCCGTGGGCTTCCCTGCTCTGGCGCGTCTTTCACAAGGATGCCCTGCTCTGCGGCCGCTGCGCTACGCGACCATAGTACTTGAATTCCCTACGCCCCACGCCCGGTGGTGTCGCTATCTGCTTACGGCCACCACCGACCTCTGGCCGGTCGTCAAACACCCCGTGGTCAACGCGGCCGCGTGAGGATCGCGGCGGCGGGCCAGCTCCAGGCGCTCAGCTGCACGGACATCCATTCGGCTGCCGCCCACCTCCTTGGCTACATCGGCCAGACCGTCGCCCCAGTCGCGTCTGGCCATGATGCGCTCGATCTGCTCCGGGCTGTAGCAGCGCCTGGATGCCGGCGGGGCGCGCATGGTCGAGGCGCAGGCCAGGCCAAGCAAAGTGATCAGCAGCGATCCCGCGAGCGTTTGCTTTGTCATGTTCGTTCTCCTCACGCCCACAGGCTCGCCAGCGAGGCCAGTATGAAGCAGCTCAGGACCACGCCGATCAGGCCGTGAAGGCTGCTATCCAGAGTGATGAATCGTTTCGTCATCGGATTCTCCTTTCGGGTTCGACCCCAGGAGACAGCAGCCGGCGTACCAACGACCCGGGCGCCACGAACCCTCCGGCTAGCCGTCCGGAATGCGAGCAAGCGCACGCGGGTCGCGCACCAATTGTGCCGAGCTGGCTCTGAACGACCGGATGCCGAGACGATTCGCTGGACCTGCCTGGTCGTGGGCCTCGCGGGTCGGGTTTCCCAGCACAGTGAGGAACGGCTACCCTGGCGGGGTGAGCAACACCACCCGCCGCAGAGACCCCGATGCCGGCCGCGAAGGGCTCGGTCGGGTGCTGGCGGGACGATACCGCCTGGAGGACCTGATCGGTTCCGGTGGGATGGGTCTCGTTTTTCGCGCCTCCGATCTCGAACGTAAGGAAAAGGTTGCTCTGAAGACGTTGGTGCGGATCGATGCGGATGCGCTCTACGCCTTCAAGAACGAGTTCCGCGCCCTGGCCGATCTTGGACATCGCAACCTGGTCCGCCTGGGGGAGCTGGTTCGCGACGGCGACCAGTGGTTCTTCACGATGGAGCTCGTCGAGGGGACGGATATCCTGCGCCACGTACGTGCCGAAGGCGGAGGGCCCCGCTCCGATGGCCGTCGCTTCGACGAGGCACGCCTGCGCGACGTTCTCGGACAATTGTGTGAGGGTCTGAATGCCCTGCACGGAGCGGGGAAAGTACACCGGGACATCAAGCCCGAAAATGTACTGGTCGCGCGCAACGGCCGAGCTGTGATACTCGACTTTGGCCTGGTCACCGACACGACCTCGAGCAGCCGCACCGAGGCAGGCTGGGTGCTCGGAACGCCGCTGTACATGGCCCCCGAGCAGGCGATGCGCCGCCCGGTCGGACCGGCCGCGGACTGGTACAGCGTCGGCGTGATGTTGTACGAGATGCTCACGGGGCGACGTCCTTTCGAGGGTCCCATCCTCGAGGTGCTTGACCGAAAGATGCGCGAGATCCCGCCGCGGCCGGCCGAGATCGTAAACGGAATCCCGGCCGATCTGGACGAGTTGTGCATGGCGCTCGTGAATCACGACCCATCCGCGCGCTGTGACGGTCGCGACGTGCGCGCGCGCGTGACCGGCCATCCGAACGCAGCCCCGTCGGCGCCTTCGTCGTTGCCGGCCCCTCCGCCCCACTTCGCTTTCGTGGGGCGCGCCCGCCCCCTGACAAGATTGCAGGAAGCACTGCTTGCGAGCGAGCACGAGGCCATCGCTGTGGTGGTGCGGGGTGAATCGGGGGTGGGCAAGACGACCATCGTCCGTCACTTCGTCTCGCACCTGGAAGCAGCGACGGTGCCCGCGCTGGTGCTGGCCGGTCGTTGCTACGAACGCGAGAGCGTCCCCTTCAAGGCCCTCGATGGCGTAGTCGATGCGTTGTCTCGCGCGCTCGCCCGCATGGATCCCGTCGAGGCCGCTCGCCTTTTGCCGAGAGAGCGCGAGGCAGTCGAGCTCCTGCGTGTCTTTCCGGTGCTCGGCCGTGCTCCCGCTTTCGAAGGGCTCGCTCCCGGCGCCCAGCCGGCCGAACCGCATGAACTGCGCCGTCGCGCCTTCGCGGCGCTGCGCGAAGTGTTCTTCCGCCTGACCGATCGGCGCCGGTTGGTCGTGGTGATCGACGATCTCCAGTGGGCGGACGCCGACAGTCTGGTGCTGCTGGACGAGCTCCTCCGCCCGCCGGGCGCGCCGCCGCTGCTCCTGGTGGCCACCACCCGGGGCGAGAGCCCGGCGCTCAC
>JBKPRZ010000151.1:0-9443 GCA_046734815.1 Myxococcota bacterium
ATTCCGGCGATCTTGGCCGAGGTTCTGGTTCTTGCAGGTGTGGTCGACGCAGCTCTCGCAGATCCCGCAATCGTCATCGCTGCAGCAGCCGTCCAGAACACAAGTGCCGTCGGGACAGGTCCGCCAGCCTGGGTCGGTCGCGCACCGGGCAGCGGCATCGGGTGTTGGTGGGATGGGGTCGGGCCCGCGGGGTCCATCGACCGCCGACGGGATCGCCGGCCCGGCCGGTCCGTCGCCGGCGGGTGCGAACCCGCAGCCCATCCGCTCGGCCTCGGCGCGCGATACGCACGTGAGCTCTCGGGTGCAGCAGACGAAGCCCTCGATACAGGGGCAGCGCCGACCCTCGATCGGCACCGGTGGGACGCATGCGACCGCTGCTAGGCCTAGCACGACGAGCACAGGGATCCGGCCGATCCGCCACACCGTGCATGATACCCGGATCAGCCGCCCCAGCGTCACTTCGGCGCCGACCCTGCGCCGCTCGTCTGACGACGCCATCACACGAACGACCGGGGCAGGTCGGAGGCCGGTCCATGGGTGGTCCGCGAGCGCCACGCGGATCCGCGAACGACGAGCGAGGTCCTGGGCCGGGTACCTTCGGGCCGAGGTCGACTGGCCGCGCCGCTCGCGATCGAACGTGACACCGGTGGTCACATGGGGGGAGGACTTCGAGTTCCTCCGCCACGAGGTCGACCGGCTGACCTTCGGACCACCCTTTGCCTGGTCCAACTCTGGTACGCTGGCTCGATGGCCGGGGGACAGTACACCCGAAGGTTCTCAGCTCGGTTGGACCATGAAGCGGCTGGGGATCGACGTGCCGTTCAGAGGTAGCTGCGGCGGCCAGAGGAGGTTCGTCTGGCTGGTGTTTCTGCTGGTGGCCTGCAGGGCGAACACTCCCAATCTGGAGGTTCTTCGGGTCGATCCGCATCAGGACGCTCTCGATGTCGATCCGGCCACGTCGATAACGATTGAGTTCACCGCCCCGGTTGACCCGGTGTCGCTGAACCGTTCAACCGTCCGGCTGCTGCAGCAAGGCCGCGAGGTGCCTGTGAAGCTGGACCACCAGAACCAGGTGCTCACCGTCGCGCCCGCGGGAGCCCTGGCGCTTGGAGCGGTCTACACCGTCATGCTCGACCGCGCGATCCGCGACGTGAAAGGCCGACCTTTGGCCAGTTCCCGCAACCTGACATTCACCACGCGGGATGGGGTGTGGCGGGAGCCAAGGCAGGTCGCCGTGGGTGGCGTGCGTGGAATCCCACAGGTGGCCTGGAACAAACACGGCGCCGCCGTCGTGGGCCTGATTGCGAACGAATTCGCGGACGGATCCTCACCCCGCGGCCGACCTGTCGCCGTGATGTACCTCCCTGGGCGAGGCTGGTCGCAGGCGACGCTGGCCGAGAGCGAGGGCACCCAGCTCGCCGCGCCCAGTGTGGGCATCGATGATGATGGGAACGCCTGCGCGGCCTGGGCCGACCAATCACGGGTCTATTTCTCCCGATACATCGCCGCGCTCGAACGATGGGAACCCGCGAAGCTGATCGGAGGGAACCGCGCCAACGGCGCGTTCAATACCGAGGGTACTACCCGGGTCGCCGTCACCCGGAAAGATGCTTGCCGGGCGATCTGGGTCTCAGCGATCGGCAGCACCACCTCGGGTCGTACGCGTGTGTCGAGCTATGAGGCCGAGTTCTCCGGGTCGACGAGCACGGTGGTGATCTCGATTTCGCCTCTGGCCTGGAGTGTTGGATCACCAATCATGGCTGCTGCGCCGGAGCTGGGCGAACACGTCGTGGTCTGGGAGAATCAACCCCTCGACGAGAAGCGAGGCGTCGCCGCCGTTGTTGGTGGCCCGCACGGCTACGGAGAGGTCACAATGCTCGGTTCGGAGGGCGGCAGACCGCGGGTGGCCATGGATCAGCGCGGTCACGCTGTCGCCGTCTGGCCATCCCTGAACAGGGGCCTGGCGACGGCGCGGATGCGACGCGGGGAGAAGTGGGGGCAGCCATCGTTCATTTCCGGGGGAAGGGGGCCGACGACCGCGGCCGATATCCGAACCGACTCGCGCGGAAACTTCATCGCCGTGTGGGTCGAGCACGAACAAGGGAAGCTTGTGCCTCATGCCGCCCGAGCTTCCGACAGCGGCGTCTGGTCCACCCCGGTTGCTCTCTCCGCCGGCGGCGTTTCGGAGGTACCTCCGGGCATCACCCTCGATGAGACGGGCAACGGCTGGGCCGTCTGGTTTGAACGCAACGACGACATCAATGAAATCTGGGCGGCGAGATACCTCGCCGCCGATGACAGCTGGCGAACGCCGACGCTGATCGCGAGACGAACCGAACCCTCACCCTCACGCCCCAGCGTCGTTCTCGATTCCGGCGGTCGTGGCTTCGCGGTCTGGGGCGAGCAGGATGGCATCTTCATGCAGCGCTTCGACCTGGCGGACACAGTCAGGCAGGAGAGCGAGTCTGTCCAACTCGGAAAGCCTGGGGGCCCCATCGCTCAGTGCGACCCGGTCGCACCGCGTTCATGTGGTCTCGATCCGTTGTTGGTTTGCCGCCCCTACTGCGGCGGCCAACATGCTGGCAGCGCATCCTGCAGCTCGACGATGGGCACGAGACATGCGGGTGAATCGTGCCAATCAGCCTGGGATTGTGCGTCTGGGCATTGCCAATTTGAACCCTGTCCCGACGGGACGGAGATCGGCTATTGCACGTCCTACTGCAATACCGACGCAGACTGCGGGGAGGGGGCCCTTTGCCGCGTCTCCCAACTGTGCCGCCCGTTTCGTTACTGCTCTCAGTCATGCAATCCGATCGCGATCCCGAGCGGTTGCCCGGCAGGTCTGACGTGCGCGGAGAATTCGCGGTGTGTATGTCGGGCAGGAGGGTCGAGCGGAAGGGACGGCGCCCCGTGCGAGGGGACACAGGACTGCGCCGAGGGCTTCAGCTGCGCTCTCGATGAGGCCCGAAGACAGTGCCGGCCCACCTGCAAGCTCGGTGGCAATGATTGTGGCGCTGACCGCGCTTGTGTCGGACAGGTCTACACCGCGGTCCTGTACGGCGCCTGCGTGAAGTCGGCAAACCCGATCTGTGATCCGTTCGCTCCTGGCTCTTGCGGAGCTGGCCAGGCGTGCCGGGCGACCTGCCCCGATGTCGATGCGCCCGACTTCACCTGCCAGAACACCAGCGGCAACGGAAAGGTCGGCGAAGCTTGCGCCTCCCCTCGAGACTGTGTGGAGGGGACGGACTGCAACCTGCAGTCATGCGCGGGCGGGATCGAATATGGAGAGTGCCTCCCCTACTGTCGAACGAGCGCAGAGTGCGGCCCGAACGGCCAATGTCTGGGGCCGTTGCGCTGCGGGGCTGCCGGGAGTGTCGGCGTCGGGGTGTGTATCGACCGATGCGATCCCATCGCCCCCACGGCCGGATGTCGGGACGGGTTTCGCTGTTGGCTCGGGGACGACGATATCACCGCCTGCTTGTGCGCCGGTACCTTCACGGGAGCGGAGGGCGCCTCCTGCCGGTCAGGAAGAAGATGCCAACCGGGCCAGACGTGCGTGAAGCGGGGAACAAGCGACGACTTCGTCTGCAGACGCATTTGCCGCCCCGGTGGCAGCGACTGTCCGGAGGATCGCACCTGCACCATCCTCCCGGGCCACCAGATGTACGGCGCTTGTCTCTGACCCGCAAATCACCGTCGCCACCGACGTCTGACCGAGCCCGTCGGGCGATCAGGAGCGGTTTCGAGCACACAGATACCGGAATGCGATCAAGTAGAGGCCCCGGCCGCCGTCGTGCCGGGCGATCTTGCGCAACGCTTCGACGGTGTCGAATCCGGCTCGTCGGGCGATCGCGGGTGTGAGGTCGTCGATGGTCAGCGGCGCGACCGTCTCCACCTCTATTTGACCGTGGGCGAGTGGAAATCTTTGCCCCACCTGGACACGGGGCCGCTTCCACGATCGGACTGCGCAGGTGATTTCCCCGCGCCGGATGCCGTCCCGGGCGCGGCGATTGAACCGCATGGGGAGACATTGCACCTTCGTTCATCGCGTAGCGGGGAAAACGGCGCGATCGACCGCCTGGGCTATCAGAGCGTGTGGGGAACGCGTCCGCTCAGCAGGCTTGATCCCGATCGGCATCCACCGGAGCCGACTCCATCCTGTGGTCGTGTCATCAGGGTTGGCTCGGACGAGGGAGGCGACGGGGAAGTGGGCCGAGGGTGTCGGGCAGATGAAGCGTCGGTTCAAGGAGATCTTCCCCCATTTCGAGTCCCGGCCCGGCGACGCCTGCGGTCGATCCTCCAGGCCAGATCGCCCGGCCGTCTCCATGGTGGATACCACCGGGCGTGCTTCGACGTCGTCCCCGGCCGGTCGGGGGTTACTCGATCTCGGGGACCGCGCCGGTGCCGCCAGTCGGGCTCGCGCCACCGGAACCTCCGCCGCCCGCGCCGCCGCCGCCGCCCGAACCTCCCGTGCCGGGCCCACCGGCGTCTGCAGACGGGGGCGGCGGACAGGGGTTCTCGCGCTTGCAGGGGCCCAGATAGTCGGCATGGTTGCGCAGATGGGCGCTGACGCCAGCGTTGCCGATGCACAGCGTGTGGGCGTTGGCGGGGTTGCCGGGCGGCACGTGACACACGGTGGTCTTCTTCGTGTTGGCGGGATCGCAGGCCCGGACCTGGTCTGCACCACTCACCGTGCCATCGTTCAGACCGCAGGCTGCCTGTTCGCGCAGATTCTGAGCGGCGATCGACGCATCCTCCTCGTGCACCTCACCCATGCAGCTGGGCATCACGGCCAGCGCGGTTACGGCCAGCAGACCAGTCACCCACGAGAAAAATGAAAGACGCATCGTTTACCTCCCTGGTGCCCGAGGGCATGAGGTCCTACGACGGGTGCGGCCGAACGATACGCACCGACCGTGACGACACCGAAGCGCGCCAGATTCGCTCCGCATCAAGCCAAGGCCCCTGATGAACGGTGGCGCGGGGCTATCTCATGGAAACGCGCGTGAGCGCCTGATCCACCAGACTGGTTCGTCTTCTTCGTTCACGAGCTGACTCACGTCTGGCAGTACATCCACGGCGGCGGCAACTACCGCCTGAACTTCCTGCTCCACCGCCCGACCCAAGCGAACAGCAGTACGACTGGGAGAAAGATGCACCCGGCACGCCCTGGAACAGGCCCTTATTGAAAGAGGTTCGGGAACAAATTTGGTCGGTCGGAGCGCGCTTGATTCTGGCGGTGGCCGGAGACAGAACCGTCGCGTGGACATCCAGCCTTCCGCCACACCGAAAATCGGAGCCAAACGATCCCGCCCACCGCTGCCGCCGGGGGCGCGCGGCCTGCCGCTGGTGGGCGTGATCCCCGAAGTCAGCCGCTGGGGCATGCCCGAGGTGCTCCGCCAGTCCTGGCAGCGCTACGGCGAGGTCTCCCGCATCGCCCTGCCCGGGCGGACGGTCATCTTGCTGGCCCATCCCGATCACGTCAAACACGTGTTGTTCGACAACCGCGCCAACTACTACAAGGGAACCACCTACGACGCCTTCCGGTTGCTGGCCGGCAACGGCATGATCACCGCCGAGGGCGAAGACTGGAAACGCCAGCGCCGGCTGGCCGCGCCCGCCTTCCACAACGAATCGGTCGAGGCGCTGGCGCAGGTGATGACCACCGCCACCACCGACATGCTGGCGGAGTGGGACGCGCAGGGCGGGGCCGCCCGCTTCGATCTACACGCGGAGATGACCCGACTCACCCTGCGCATCGTGGGCGAGACCCTGTTCGGCCAGAACCTCAGCACCGACAGCGCCCTGTCCAGTCCGGCGTTCTCGACGGCGCTGCACGCGATCACCGAACGCGGCAACGCCAGTTTCGCGCTGCCGATGTGGCTGCCGACGCCGGCCAACGTGCGGCTCCGGCGCTCGTTGCACACGCTGGACCAGCTGGTCTACCAGGTGATCGAGCGTTCCCGCCGTGGCGGGGCCCCGCGCCACTCGCTGCTGGCCATGTTGATGAACGCGGTCGACGACCAGAGCGCCCAGGGTAACGACCGGATGGACGACTCGCAGCTGCGCGACGAGGTGATCACGATGTACCTGGCCGGGCACGAGACCACCGCCCTGGCCCTGACCTGGACCTGGCACCTGCTGAGCCACCACCCGGAGGTCACCGACCGTCTGGAGGCGGAGCTGACCGAGGTGCTGGGCGGCCGGGTGCCCACCGCCGCCGATCTCCCCCGCCTGCGCTACACCCGCATGGTGATCGAGGAGTCCATGCGCCTGTATTCGCCCACCTGGACGATCGCCCGCGACGTGCGCGCCGACGACCGGATCGACGGCTACCGCATCCCCGCCGGCGCGATGGTGATGTTGAGCCAATACGTCGTGCACCGCCGCCCCGACCTTTGGCCCGACCCCGAACGTTTCGATCCGGAACGGTTCACCCCCGAGGTGGTCAAGTCCCGCCACAAGTTCGCCTATTTTCCCTTCAGCACCGGTCCCCGGGTCTGCATCGGCAACACCTTCTCGCTGGTGGAGAGCACCCTCATCTTGGCCACCGTCTGCCAGCGCTACCGCCTGCAGCCGGTGGTGGGGCGCCAGGTGCCCGCGGACGTCCAGATCACCTACCGGCCGCGGGGCGGGCTGCCGATCGAGCGCGTGCGGCGACGAGAGGTCTGACACCCCCGGGCGACCATCGGCCTTCACCATCCGATCTACACCTCAGGTTGGATGGGCGCCGCTTTCGTTCAGGATCTCAGCCAAGGTCGCCGCGAACGTGTCGGCGTCCGACTCGGTGATCACCAGCGGAGGACGGAGCTTGAGGACGTTGGCCGCAGGACCGTCGGTGCCGGTCAGGATGCCGCGTTCGCGCAGGCGATTGGCCACGTAGGCGGCGGCTTCGGTGGCGGGGGTGCGGGCGGCGCGGTCGCGCACCAGATCGACGCCGAGGAACAGGCCGCGACCGCGCACGTCGCCGATCAGCGGGCAGCGGACGGCCAGCTCGTCGAGGCGGGCGCGCAGGTGGGCGCCGACGCGGGCGGCGCGCCCGGGGAGGTCCTCGTCGGCGAGCACGTCGAGCACGGCCATGCCCGCGGCGCAGGCCACCGGGTTGCCGCCGAAAGTGCTGAAGAACTCCATGCCGTTGTCGAAGGAGGCGCCGATCGCGGGGGTGGTGACGACGGCGGCGAGCGGGAAGCCGTTGCCCATCGGCTTGCCCAGCACCACGATGTCGGGCACGACGCTCTCGGCCTCGAAGGCCCAGAAGTGGTCGCCCAGGCGGCCGAAGCCGGTCTGCACCTCGTCGGCGATGCAGACGCCGCCGGCCGCGCGCACGCTGGCGTAGGCGCGCGCGAGGTACCCCGGCGGCAGCACGATCTGTCCGGCGACGCTGGGCATGGTCTCGGTGAGGAAGGCGCCGGGTGCCTGACCGCGCGCGACCAGCTCCCGCACCAGCGCGTCGAGGGCGGCGGCGTATTTTTCGCCCGCCGCCGGGTCGTCGCGGCGGTGCGACCCGCGGTAGTCGTCGGGCAGCGGGGCCACGTGCACCCATGGGCGCTGGCCGCGCCCGCCGGGGCCTGCGAACTTGTAGGGGCTCACGTCGACCAGGGTGGTGGTGTGGCCGTGGTAGGCGTGCTCGAGCACGACGACGCCGTCGCGGCCCGTGTGGGCGCGCGCCAGCCGAAGCGCCAGCTCGTTGGCCTCGCTGCCCGAGTTGAGGAAGAAGCAGACGCGCAGGGGGTCGGGCAGGCGCGCCGACAGCCGCTGGGCGTAGCGGGCGGGCAGGTCGTGCAGGTAACGCGTGTTGGTGTTGAGCAGCGCCAGCTGGGCCTGCGCCGCCCGCACCACGCGGGGGTGGCCGTGCCCGACGATGGGGACGTTGTTGTAAAAGTCGAGATAGGCCCGGCCGGTGTCGTCGTACAGAAACTGCATCCAGCCGCGCGCGATCGCCAGCGGACGGCGGTACGACAGGCGCAGGCTGGGGCCGAGGTGGGCCTGGCGGAGCGCGCGCGTGTCGTCTGGCGCGGTCGGCGGCGCGGGGAAGCGCTCGCGCGGGATGCCGAGCAGCAGGTTGGGATCGGGCGACAGACTTTGCCAGACGGCCCGCTCGCTGGCGCGCCCGACGCCGGGGAAGTCGCCTGGGTCGTCCAGGCGGTCGAGGATGATCTGGAAGTGCAGGTGCGGCGGCCAATCGCCGTTGCCGGGGGGCGCGCCCAGGCGCCCGATGCGCTGGCCGGCGGCGATGCGCTGTCCGACCGCGAGCCCGCCCAGCCGGTCGGGCGGGTGTTCGGCGAGGTGGCCGTACAGGGTGAAAAACGCGCGGCCGTCGTCGGCCTGGTGGCGCAGCACCAGGAACGGGCCGTAGTCCTGCCGCCCGGGGTTGTTGCCCAGCGTCTCCACCGTGCCTGCGAGGGGCGCGTGCACAGGCGTGCCGGCGGCGGCGAACAGATCGATACCGAGGTGGATGGTGCGCCGCTCGGCCAGCGGGTGGTCACCGTCGCCGCCGAACAGCGGGGCCGTGTACAGCACGCGCGCCTCGTCGTAGCGGCCGACGGCGATGGTCGCGCCCGCCTCCTGCAGGCGTTCGGTGATGGCGCGCGTGAGCGGGGCGGTCTCGGCCGCCCGCGGGTCGGCGCCCAGCCAGAGGCTGCCCACACTCAGGTCGAGCACCACCGACGGGGCCGTGCGCAGGTCGGTGTCGAGCACGGGGGCCGCGCACGCGGTCTGGGCGGCGAGCCAGCTGCGCACGCGCGCGCCATCGGGCACCGGCTCGAGCGCGCAGGCGGCGCGCAGCGTGTAGTGGGCGAGGCGCGGGTGCACCGCGAGCAAGCGCTCGAGCGCGTCCCAGGCGGGCGCCTCGCTGATGGTGACGTAGGGGTCGTCCGGGCGGCTCGCGCTGGCGATGGCCGAGGTGGTCACGCTGACAGCCAGTCGGGCCAGGACCAGCGACCACAGGCAGGCCAGCTCCTCCTCCTGCAGGGGGTGGGCGGCGTGGTAACCGGCCACCACCGGCGCCGCAGCCGCGAGCGGGTCGCGCTCATGCAGGAGCGCATAGGTGGCCGCGATAGCCGGCTCGGCGGCGACCAGCCCGCGGTGCATGTCGCCGAAATCGATGAAGGTGACTGCGGGCGACCGGCCGGCGGCGACGATGACGTTGTGGTCGTTGGCGTCGCCGTGGATCACGCTGCGCCGCAGCCCCGCCAGCACCGGGCGCACGTCGGCGTCGTAGCGGTCGAGCGCGCGCTGGACCAGCGCCCGGCGCGCGGGGTCGGCGATGTGGTTCAGGGCCGACGCGACCCAGCCGGCGCGGGCGAGGTCCCACTTCAGCTCGCGCTCGGCGCCAGGGTGGGCGAAGTCTGCCAGCGCGGCGTCCACCCGCCCGAGCGCGTGTCCCACGCGCACCAGCAGGTCGGGCGCGTGCGGCCGGATGCGGGCGAGGCGCTCGCCGGGCG
>JBKPRZ010000152.1:0-9431 GCA_046734815.1 Myxococcota bacterium
GCGTGGCGGCGGCGGCGGCGGCCGAGTTCCGATCGATCACCGGGCTGGGGGTGGAGGGCCAGGTGGACGGCCGGCGGGCGCTGCTGGGCAACCGGCGGCTGTTCGACGAGCGCGGGATCGCGCTGGCCGAGGCCGCTGCCCGCGCCGACGCCTTGCGGGCCGCGGGGCAGACGGTGATGTTCCTGGCCATCGAGGGGCGGGTGGCCGGGTTGCTGGGGGTAGCCGATCCGATCAAGCCGACGGCGGTCGAGGCGGTCGCGCAGCTGCGGCAGGAGGGCCTGCGGCTGGTGATGGTGACCGGCGACAGCCGGCTGACCGCCCAGGCGGTGGCGGGTCAGCTGGGGATCGACGAGGTGGTGGCCGAGGTGCTGCCGGCGCAGAAGGTGGAGGAGATCGAGCGTCGGCGCGCCAGCGGCCAGGTGGTGGCCATGGCCGGCGACGGGATCAACGACGCGCCCGCGCTGGCCCGCGCCGACGTGGGGATCGCCATGGGCACCGGCGTCGACGTGGCCATGGAGGCGGCCGACGTCACCCTGCTGCGGGGAGACCTGCGCGGGATCGTTCGGGCGCGGCGGCTGTCCCGGGCCACCGTGCGCAACGTTCAGCAGAACCTGTTCTTCGCCTTCATCTACAACGCGGTGGGGGTGCCCATCGCCGCCGGCGTCCTCTACCCCTTCACCGGCACGTTGCTCGATCCGATGTACGCGGCCGCGGCCATGGCGGGCAGCTCGGTCTCGGTGATCGGCAACGCGCTCCGGCTGCGTTCGGTCCGGCTGTGAGCACCGGCCCGGTGCTGCTGTTCGACGCCTTCTCGCTGCTGTACCGGGCCTTCTTCGCGCTGCCGCCGATGAACACCGCCGCCGGCGAGCCCACCTCGGGCCTGTACGGCTTCTGCGCCCTGGTGCTCAAGATGCTGCGCGAGGAGCGCCCGCGCGGCGCCGCCTTCGCCCTCGACCGGCCGGGCAACTTCCGGCGGCAGGCCTTCGCGGGGTACAAGGCCAGCCGCCCGCCGGCACCCACGCCCCTGGCACGGCAGCTGGGTCGCCTGTCCGACATCCTGGAGGCGCTGGGCTTTCCCTGCCTCGGGCAGTCCGGCTACGAGGCGGACGACGTGCTGGCCACCCTGGCGCGCGAGCTGCGCAGCGCCGGCGAGGCAGCCCTGGTGGTGACGGGGGATCTGGACCTGCTCCAGTGCGCGCACGGAACCGTCCGGGTGTTCGCGGTGGGCCGGGGCAAGGGCCAGGGGCGCGTGTACGACGAGGCGGCGGTGTGGGGGCGCTATGGCGTGGCCCCGGCCGAGCTGCCCGACTGGAAGGCACTGGCAGGCGACGTGACCGACGAGATCCCGGGCGTGCCGGGTGTGGGCGGCAAGACCGCCAGCGCGCTGGTCCGCCGCTTCGGCGGCGTGGCCGGCCTGCTGGCCCGGATCCAGGAGGTGGAGCCCGAGCCGGTCCGCCGCGCCGTCACCGCGCTGCAGGCGGAGCTGCCGCTGTGGCGCGAGCTCACCCGGCTGCACGAGGACGTGCCGTTGCCGCCGGGCCCGCGCCACCAGCCGTTCACCGCGGCGGCGCGGGCGCGCACCCGGGCGTTGTTCGAGACCCTGGAGTTCCGTTCGCTGCTGCCCCGGCTGGATGCATTGCCCGTGACCTGAGCGGCGGCACTCAGGTCAGCGGTCGCCGCGCCGGCGGAGGTGCGCTACTGCACGACCAGCGAGCGGCAGCCGAAGCGCAGGTCCACGCGCGCTCGGGGGTCGGCCTTGACGGCGCGGCAGCTGCTGTCGCAGACCACCACCCGGGTGGGGCGGGCGCCGGTGGCGGGATCGGCGTCGTAATACCAGCCGCCGCGGGTCGGGTCGCAGCGGTCGGCGGTGCGCACGTAGGGCAGGTCCTCATCGGTGGCGGTGCCGGAGACGTGAACGTTGACCCGGCCGTAGTCGAGCACCTGCGTGCGCGGATCCGGGATGGTGAACTCGCAGGCCACCGCGACGTTGCGGATCTCGGCCAGCGCTTCGCTCAGGCGGGTTGGCAGGTCGTTGGCGGCGCCCAGCAGGAAGGAACTGGTCCCGCCGGCCATGGCCAGCTGGTCGACGACGTCCTTGGCCCGCCCCAGCTCGGCGGGTGTGAACACGCCGATCACGTAGGTGGAGATGGGTGGCGTGCCCTGGCGGGCCTCCGCCACGGGCACGGCGATCTCCTCGACCATCAAGGGCGTGCAGGCGGTGGGCTCGCCGTCGGTGAGCAGCAGCAGCGCCGGCCGGTGGTCGGGCAGCGCGCGGGCGCGGGCGCGCAGGGCCTCGAGGGCGCCGGCGACGGCCGGGCCGGTTGGGGTGCCGAAGTTCTGGCGCACGTTCTGGCCGGTCAGGGCGGCGGTCACCGCCGGCAGCACCGCCGTCACGTCGCCGAAATCGACGGCCAGCTTCTGGAAATCGGCCAGCAGGCAGCTCGCGTGCAAGGGCAGGAACTGCAACCCGATCTGCAGGCCGTCCGAGCGCGGGTCGCGCAGGAAGGCCAGCAGTGACTCGCGCGCGATGTCCCACTTGGACTGGGTGCCGCCGGCGACCACGTTGGCCATCGAGCTGGACACGTCCACCAGCAGCAGCAGGTCGACGGGCACCCGCCGTCCTTCGTGGGACTCCTCCGCGCAGGCGCCGCCGTCGGGCATCATCGCCGCCGGCGCCGGTGGCGCGGCGTCGGGCAGGGTGAAGACCGGCGGCGGGGCGGGGGGACCGCCGCCACCGGGATCGGGTGCGCCGGGCCCGGGGGCGGGCGGCAGCTTCTCGACCTGGGCGGCGCCGCAGGCGCAGGCCAGCAGGACGGCCAGCGCGGCTGTACGGCTCCTGGGCACCACGAAAACAGGCTAGATCGCGCCGGTCGCCGATGCGGCGGGGATCGCACGGCGGTCGCGTCCGGGCACCAGGAACGGCGCAAAAGCGCAAGACCGCCGTCTCCGGCGCGCATCGTCGTCCTCACCGATCCGGGAGGAAACGGTTTCGGCAGGAACCTCTAGGACAGGTCTTCGTCCGGTTCCGGCTCGCTGGCGTCCCGGATGATGTCCTCGGCCAGACGGGTGATGCGCTCGTCCTCGCCGGGATCGGCGGGGACCAGCGAGAACACCGTGATCTCGGGGCGCACGCCGAACCGGATGGGCGGCCCGGTGGTTCCCAGGCCGCGGTTGACGTACAGGACGTTGTCGCCCAGCCGATACAGGCCCGCGGTGAACGGTGTCACGAAGCGGGCCAGGTTCCAGCGGCGCGGGGCCAGCGGCACGGCCAGCTGCCCGCCGTGGGTGTGCCCCGACAGGGTCAGGGCCACACCGCGCGCCGCCGCGGCCGGGAACAGCATCGGGTCGTGCGCCAGCAACACCACCGGGACGCCGTCGGGCCGTTTTGCCAGCGCCCGGTCGAGGTCGTGGCGGTGGGTCCAGGTGTCATCCACCCCGGCCAGGTACAGGCGCGCCCCCTGCCGCTCGATCACCTCCCCGCGGTTGCGCAGCAGCTGCATCCCCTGACGGGTCAGCTCGCGGGCGAAGCGCTCGCCGTCGGTGAAGTAATCGTGGTTGCCCATGCAGCCGAACACGCCGTCGGGCGCGCGCAGTGCCCCCAGCTCGGCGGCCACCGGCGGCACGTAATCGCCGCCCGAGGTGATGAGGTCGCCGGTGACGGTGATGAGGTCGGCGCCGAGCTCGTTGGCCGCCCCCACCCAGCGGCGCACGCGGGCCGGCGGGGTGAAGGGCCCGCAGTGCACGTCGGACAGCTGCGCGATCCGGTAGCCGGCGAAGGCCGCGGGGAGGCCCGGTACGGCGATGGTGTGGGTGCAGATGCGCGGGCGGCGGCTGAGGGTGGAGATGCCGCCCGCGACCGCCAGCGCACCGGCGGCCGCCAGGGTCTGGTCGATCGACAGCGGCGTGGCCGCCGCCACCAGCAGCGCCAGCGGCACCAGGCCGGCGAAGACCAGGCAGACCGTCCACCAGACGAAGAACGGCCACATCACCAGGTACAGCTCGACCCGTGAGCGCGGCCGGTGCTCCCAGGGGTTGCGCGAGGTCATCAGCGCCGGCACCAGCATCAGGGCTGCCACCGCCAGTGCCACGGTGACGTGCCCGCTCAGGCGGGCGATGGCCAGCCAGGCGGGTACCTGAACCCCCACCGCCAGCGCGACCACCATCGCCCCGAAACCCGGCCTGCGCCTCTTGCGTCTCACCTTCTGTGCTTCTCGCCCCGAAATCGGTCTCGCGATCCGTCTCGTCGAATCCTGCAAAGTCTGTGGCCCGCGACGGCCCGGCGCAAACCGACCCGCCCCGGAATTTCCGTCGGAATCCGCTCCCGCCGAAGTCACGTCGCGTAGCGCTTCCGCCGGGGCCAGGGGTTGGCTTAGAACGCGGCCATGAAGACGGGACGACTGGAGGCCTTCAGCGACGGGGTGATCGCCGTGATCATCACCATCATGGTGCTGGAGTTGAAGGTGCCACATGGCCACGACTGGGCGGCGCTGCGCCCGCTGCGGCCGGTGTTCCTGGCCTACGTGCTCAGCTTCGTGTTCCTGGGCATCTACTGGAACAACCACCACCACCTGATGCACGTGACCGAGCGGCTGAACGGCAAGATCCTGTGGGCCAACCTGAACCTTCTGTTCTGGCTGTCGCTGACCCCGTTCGTGACCGGCTGGATGGGCGAGAACCACTCCGCCTCCATCCCCGCCGCCGCCTACGGCGCCGTCCAGCTGCTGGCCGGCGTCTCCTATTACATCCTGGTGCGCACCATCCTGGCCCACCACGGCCCCGACTCGAAGGTGGCCCAGGCCATCGGCAACGACTTCAAGGGCAAGATCTCGGTGGTGCTGTACGCCGCCTCGATCCCGCTGGCCTTCGTGAACCAGTGGATCAGCGACGGCATCTTCGTGGCCGTGGCCCTGATGTGGCTGGCCCCCGACCCGCGCATCGAGCGCCGCCTGAGCGGCGACTGACCGTGGCGGGCGGAAGCAAGGCTCGAGTCACGACGGACCGGGATGCGGCGGCGGCGGTGACAGAGGCCCCTGCACCAGCGCGCGCCGCTCGACGTGCCCCAGCCAGGCGGCGAGGAAGCCCAGCCCCAGCACCATGAAGATCACACCCGCGGGGATCCACATCAGCAGCCCGGCCAGCTGCTGGTCCTGCAGCGGATCGAGGCCGCGCGCGGCGGTGCGGGCCTGGTGCGTGGGGTACCAGAGCCCGCCAGCGAAGGTGATCATCGCGCCCAGCAGGCCACTGTGAAGCGAGGTCAGAAAGACGAACAGCACGGCGGCGCCGTAGCCGAGGCGCCCGTAGCGGCCCGAAACCAGGGTCCACCAGAACAGCCAGGCGGTGACAAAGAAGCACAGGTGCTGGACGGCGTGGATGTTTCCACTGTGCAGGGCCGACTCGAAGAACCAGGGCACGTGCCAGATCCACAGCGCCGCAGCGTGCAGCAGCAGGATGGTGACCGGACCGGTGAGCGCGCGCCACATTCGCAGCGGTGCGGGCCGGCGCAGCTGCGCGGCCGCCCGCTGGCGCAGGGAAGCGGGCAGGGCCCACAGCGCCGTCACCCCGGGCCGCCCCATCACCAGCAGCGGGGCCGACACCAGCATCAGGATCTCGTGCTGGCCCATGTGCGCCGAGAACAACACGTCGCTGAGGGTGTCCAGCGGCGACAGCAGCGCCACCACCAGCGACGCCAGCCCGGCGGCGAAGGCCAGGGCGTGCACCGGGCGCACCCCGCGCCGCTCGCCCGCCTGCCGCCACAGGCGCAGCAGCCCGGTGGCGTACACCAGCGCCGAGACGGTCAGCGCCGCCGCGGCGGCGAGGTCCCAGGGATCAAAGCGCGGTGACGCCGTAGCCATCGAGGATCTTCCGGATCGTGTCGCGCCGGCGCTGCAGGATGCCGTCCAGCGCACCGGCCAGCGCGCGGTCCCCACGGCGGACGCCGACGGAGACGTCGAAGGCCATGGGCTGGTCTCCACCGCTCTCCTGGACCGGCGTGATCCGCAGGGGAGCCCCCCTCCGGCGCACCGAATAGCCGGCCAGCGGTCCCCACACCACGGCCAGATCGATCCGGCCGTCGGCCACGGCGGTGAGGATCTGAAGCGGTGGGCTGTCGGTGGCGTAGTCGCCCAGGACCGAAAAGCCGACCACGTTGTCCACCAGCCCGCGGCGGGCCAGCGCGTGCACCGGCGGTGGATTGGCCCCGTCGTCACCCACCAGCGGCACGCCGATGCGCAGGCGCCGCAGGCGGGGGTCGTCGAAGGAGCGCACCGCCCGGCGCTCGGCGGCGCGGGTCACGAACACGTAGCGGCCCCGGTAGTAGGGGCGGGTGGCGGCCACCGCCTCCAGCCCGGTGGGCACCCCCATCACGACGTCACAGCGGTGCGCCTGCAAGGTATTGCGGAAGAAGCCACGCCGCTGCGCCCACCAGGTGTACTCCAGCCGGGCGTGCATCTCGCGCGCGACCAGCTCGGCCAGGCGGTTCTCGAAGCCCTCCTGCCGCTGATTGGAGAAGGGCAGGTTGTTCGGGTCGGCGCACACCCGCAGCACCGGCGGCGTTTCGGCGAGGGCGGCGGCCGACGCGCTGGCCAGCGCGATCTCGCGCGGGCGCAGCCGCAGGGCCGGGTAGGCCTGGCCCAGGATCAGCAGCAGGAAGAATGCGTACAGCCCCAGCCCCCACAGCGCCAGGGTGCCGGAGCTGTCCTCGGACGGGGGCGGCCGGCGCCCGCGCGGCCGTCGCTTCCAGCAATACAGGCCGCCCGCCGTTGCCACCGACAGCGACAGCAGGGTCACCGCGAACAGCGGCCAGACCACGTCGAAACGGTTGGCGGTGCGAATCAGACCGTAGCGCAGCAGCAGGTCCAGCATCCAGGCCAGCGGGCTGGCCAGCACCGCCAGCCACAGTCGGGCCATGGGCCGGTCCAGGGGCGGGGCGCGGTCGGCGGTCTCGATGGAGGATGAGGAGGGGGAATCGGCCATGGGTCACCGGGGGCGGAAGATGGGCAGCAGGTACAGGACGGCGAAGCCGGCCACCCACTCGAGCACGACGAAGAACCAGAGGATGGCGGACACCTGGACGTCCTCGAAGTGTTTCTTCTCCACCGGTCCCACGAACAGCAAGACGCTGAGCACGCTGTTCTCGACCACGCTGGTGAGGATGTGGAACGTGTGCAGCCCCAGCGCCATCCAGAACAGCGAGGCATGGGCATTGGCGTCCCAGCGGAAGGGCAGGCTGAAAAGCTCGAACCCACGCAGCACCAGCACCGCGGCCCCCATCACCGTGGTCACCACCAGCAGCAAGCGCGCCCAGCGCAGCCGCTCGTTCCTGGCGGCCTGGTTGCACAGCCACATCGGGAAGAAGCTGGCCCACAGAAACAGCGCCTGGACCAGCGCCAGGTAAAAGACCCGGCTGCCCATCGCCACCGGCGGCCAGACCTCGAAGTTGCCGCGCACGTAGAGGAAGCTGACCAGGACCAGCCCCATCATCGTGGCCTCGATGGCGTCGGCCAGCACGCCGCCCCACCACAGCGGGCTGCGAGCCCCCAGCGCGTGCTGGGGGAGGGCCGAGACGTCGATGTCCGTCGCTGCGGTGGCCGCGCTCATCAGGCCGCCCTCGGTTGCTGTTCGTGGAGATCGAGGTGCGGGGGCTTGGGCCAGAACCAGCCCACCAGCACCGGCACGCCGAGCAGCACCCCCACCGGCAGCGCCCAGGGCGTGAACATGCCCCACGTGAAGGTCAGCGCGCTGACTAGCGCCGCCGCCAGCGGCCAGATCGACGGCCCGGCGCTGGGCCCGCGGTGATCGGGCCGCGCCTCCACCAGGCTGGTGACCAGCAGCTCCCGGTGATCGGCGGCCAGCCCGCGCACCACCGGCGCCGGTTCGGGCCGCTCCCATACCGGGCTGCGGCCGGTGACCACCGGGATGTGCAGGAAATCGTAGCTGGGGGGCGGAGAGGCGGTGGCCCATTCCAGGGTCTCCGCCTCCCAGGGGTTGTCGCCGGCGATCTTCCCGCGCCGCAGGCTCACCAGGATGTTGACCAGCGTGATGACCAGGCCGGTGGTCAGCAACGCCAGCGCCGCGGTGGCGAACAGGTTCAGCCGGCCCCAGCCGCTGGACTCGAGGTAGGTGTAGACCCGCCGGGGCATCCCGCGCAGCCCCAGCTGGTGCATGGGGAAGAAGACCGCGTTGAACCCGACGACGGTGAAGATCGCGCTCCAGCGGCCGGCGCGCTCGTTCAGCAGGCGGCCGGTGACCTTGGGGAACCAGAAATAGACTCCCCCCAGCAGCGGAAAGACCGCCCCGCCGATCAGCACGTAGTGCAGGTGGGCCACCACGAAGAAGCTGTCGTGCACCTGCAGGTTGATCGGCACCGCCGCCAGCATCACCCCGGTCAGCCCGCCGACGATGAAGGTGACGAAGAAGCCGATCACGTACAGGAACGGCGTGGCAAAGCGCAGCCTGGCCCCCCAGACCGTGGCCAGCCAGCAGAAGATCTGCAGCCCGGTGGGGATGGTGATGATCACGCTGGAGGCGGTGAAGTAGCTGGCCCCCAGCTGGGGCAGCCCGGTGGCGAACATGTGGTGCACCCACACCCCGAAGGCCACGAACCCGGTGGCCACGGTCGACAGCACCACCACGTCGTAGCCGAACACCGGCCGGCGGGTGAAGGCCGGCAAGATCGCCGAGACAATGCCCAGGGCGGGCAGGAAGATGATGTACACCTCCGGGTGGGCGAAGAACCAGAACAGGTGCTGCCACAGCAGGGCGTCGCCGCCCTCGACCGGGTTGAAGAAGTGGGTGCCCACCAGCCGGTCCAGCGCCAGGCAGGTGCTGGCCATCATCACCGCCGGCATGGCGAACACGACCATGAACGAGGTGACCAGCTGCGCCCAGACGAACAGGGGGATGCGGGCGATGTTCATCCCCGGCGCGCGGTGCTTGAATATGGTGACGATCAGGTTCACCGCCGTGCCCAGCGCCGACAGCTCGGTGAAGGTGATCATCTGCGCCCAGACGTCCACCCGCTTGCCCGGCGAGAACCCCGGCCCCGACAGCGGCGTGTAGGCGAACCAGCCGGCGTCGGGCGCCATCCGGAATGTGAACCCGAAATACAGCAGCAGACCGCCGTTCAGGAAGGTCCAGTACGAATAGGCGCCCAGGCGTGGGAAGGCCAGCGCGCGGCTGCCGATCATCAGCGGCACCAGATAGGTGCCCACCCCCTGCATCACCGGCACGGCGAACAGGAACATCATGGTCGAGCCGTGGGTGGTGAACAGCCGGTTGTACAGGTCGCGGTCGATAACCCCGCTCTCGGGCCGGGCCAGCTGCAGCCGCATCAGCATCGCCTCCACGCCGCCGGCGATGAAGAACAGGAACGCGGTGACGATGATGCGCTTGCCGATGGTGGTGTGGTGGACGTCGCGCAGCCAGCCCCACAC